>JBGSUJ010000134.1:0-13099 GCA_041753435.1 Pirellulales bacterium
GAAACGAATCGAACATCCTGGCCTCCTTGCCGTGAGTGGGTGCGTGTCACAACACCCTCATGCCAAGTGAGGCCGATTTCGTCCATATCAATCATCAAGACAACGACTTACGAAAGTTCAAGTGCCATTCATGTCAGAGACGCCTTCTTACGCCGGAGAGCTTGGTTTTCTACACGGCCTGGGTTGCCTCTCTTCAGGAACAGTGCGGCACAGCCGAGGAGCAATACCAAGGTGCTCGGCTCAGGCACCGCCGCGAGCGACAGCATCCCACCTCCGCCCCCGCCTTCGCCCATCATCGCCATCATCGGCACCAGCTTTTCAATCGAGAAGTTAAAGTTGGTGTAGGCATCGTAGTAATGCGACTTGAGGGGATCGACCAACACCCAAATCGTATCGCCCACGTTGAGCTGCCCCAGCTCGCGGTCGAAATTCGCCAGCAACCCATTCGTGGAAACACTCGCCTGCGAACCAACCAGCATATCGTTCACATACACCAACACACCCAGCCCGTCTTCGCCAGTCGATTGCATGCCATCGACTTTTTGGATTGAGCTATCGATTAAACGATACAATCCGTCTCCCTCGTCGGACCCAATCGTATAGCCCGCGATCGGCAGATACTTCGGCTTACCCGGATGACCGCCCAGAGCAGTAAGCTGCAAGTAGTCGTCGTTATGAGAAGTTGATCCCGGCACCACCGTCGCCGCACCGGTCGTGTTGTAGGCCTGGGCGATGTCGCTCCACACAAGCGATTCAAACGTCGACGCATTACCCAGGTTGCCGGTCGGGTTCCAGGCGTATCGCCAGCCCGCAGCAGGGCCACCGGCTTGGAACTCGTTCGCAAAGTTAGCGATCGAGACCCACTCCATCGGCACACCTTCCGATCCTGGATCAGTACCCGGCTCAGATGGCGGCGCCAGGATCGGTGGCGGAATCGATGGATCGAACGTCACTTCGCGCCGCGCCAGCTGCGCGTTGCTCCAACGTTTGCCATCGGTGTAGTACACGTAAAACGACTGTCCAGTCACTTGCGGGTTGGGTCCGGTACCAATAATCGAAGGATACATCTGCTCGCCCGCATCCAGCACGAGCGCCTGCCGTTGCGACCAGTTGATGCCGTCCGGCGAAGAGATCAGGTACAAATCGGCCCCGGTCCCACCCGCCTGCCATTCGGAGGTCACAAGCACCATTTCATCGAGGTATTCATTGTACGAAACACTCGACCACCAATTCGGTTTGTTGGGAATTTCCAGCGGCGAGGCTTTGCCACCGATACCAGGTTCCGACCAGGCCCCATCGTAATACTTGGTGAACGCCGTTTGCCGTCCGCCCAGCGCATCGCTCACCAGCGTATCGAGCGGCGCCCGCGCCACGGCTAGCTCGGCCGACGAGCCGTCCGTCAGGTAGTCGCGATAGTAGACGTTGAAGAATCCATCCTTGATGGCAAACGAACCGCCGCCAATATCCACCGACCATGGCGACTGCCCGACGGGGATATTCGGCGTGATGATCGGTCCCAGATCGTAGAACGAGAGACCTTTGGGGTCGACGGTTGCCGCCAGCCCCAACACACTCGAATATTTTTTGCCGTAATGGATCTCAGCATGATAAACCATCAAGCGTGCACCGGAGGTTGGATCTTCGTAGATCGGTCCGCCGGCGAGATACTTGTAGGTTTTTTTGGGTACGCCATAGACCTTGGCGGTCCCCTTCTTTTTTGCCGCGGGGTCGTCGAGTGTGCCGGTAGTGACTTTTATCTTCGAGCTATTAGCGGCGTAGAAGTCGTAGGTGCCATCGCCATTGGAGAGCACGCCGAAGTTTCCATCCGGCCACGAGCTGCCTTTCTTTTTTCGTTTCGAGGCCGAGTACACGACTTCCTTATCGCCTACCGAAAAAATCGGAGTCGCTTGAACACGCTCGATACCAAGGCACGCAAGCGCAAGTATCGAAGTAACGAACAAGCGAACGTAGCGGGCCGACGATGTGGCAAGTTGATTCGACATGCGGCGGGTCTCACGAGGCGGGAATGCGAGAAGCAGAAACAAGCGGGGACGACAGCACAAATGCATGCCTTTCGCGGCTGGATAAGGGTCCGCCATCCGCGGAGTGTGTCGCGCGACAACTAGCGCATCCATCACGCAGGTTTCAGAATAGATAGACTTTCGCCACAGTGGCGAAAGGATGCCGAAAAACTACATCGCCGCACAGCGTAGCGAGAAACGGTTGGATCGTGCCGATCGCAAGGTTTGAACGGCCCCCGTGGAAGCCACTGGAATAAGAATCGCGGGGCTTCGTCAGGCCGCGATTTTCGATGCCGGCTGTTTGGTGGCAACCGCCAAAATGCGATTGGCAAAATCCGGGCCCGGCTGCATGCTGTGCCGTTGGCGAATCACCCGGGCCGCTTCCTGACCCATCGCTTGCCAATCGTGCCGCCGCTGCCAGGCTCGCTCGAGCACTTCATCGATCAACTTGACTGTTGCCGCTGGCGCTACGAACCCACTCTTGCCGTCGTCGATTAGCTCCGCCGCACGGCCGACATCGGTGGTGATCGGCATCCGCCCGCACATCATCGCCTCGATCAGCGACAGCGCATTGCCTTCCATCCGCGAAGGCAACAATAGCGCGTGATGTTGTGACCATAACGCTTCGATGTTTTTCGCGAACCCACCGTAAGAAATTTGCTCCTCCAGACCATAGAGCTTGATCATTTCATTTACCGGGCCGAGGTAGCCATCGTCGTTGCCCCACATGGTGATCTTCAACGGCCGGGCCCGCCACTTGGGCTGCCGCAACACATGCATCACCAAGTCTTGGCCCTTCGAGACAAAATGCACGCGGGCGACGTACGCTAGTTTCCAGAGCGGTTCGCTGCTGGGCCAAGGCGGCGCAGCGTCTTGCCGCACCATGAATGGGTTGTCGATTACCTCGCTGTGCGAAAGATCCAGCACCAGGTTCGACTCGATAATCAGCCGATTCTCTTCCGACACGAAAAAGCATTGTCGCGCGTTGGTGTACGCCGAGCGAAAACTGGCCGCGTCCTGCGGGCGAATCCAGTTGTTGTATCCCGCTGCCTGCAGCACAATCGCATAGGGAATACCCAGCATGTGACAGGCATTGGCTATCTGTGGCTCATCGGTGTGGCAGGCGAACGAGATCACCACAAAATCGGGATGCGATTTCTTCAGCCAAGGCAAAAACTTCAGATCGACCAGGTGCGAACGCTCCAACAGTCGCCGCAGCGAGCGGCCCATTCGCATCCGCGATCGGAACGACGGCTTGGCGCCTTTGTCGATCAGCCGCTGGAGTGGCGCCGCAACCGCATGCCACTCGCGGGTGTTGCAGACGACCTCGTGACCGCGATCGAGCAAGGCTGCTGCCGCCTGACACCACAGTTCTTCGCTCCCGCCCCAGGGCAAACCCCCCATGGTCGAGAAAAAACCGATTCGCATTCCACGTCCTCCATGATCCATGGCAGCCCGGTAGGCCACCTCGTCGCCTCATGCCGCACGTGTCGACTGAGCTCCCCTTGATTCGCTCAAATCGACCAGCCCTTGGCGACATTTTACCTCTCGTTGGCCGCGTAACAGCCGCTCGACGTTCGTCCCTTTGCTCCACTCGCTAGGGTGTGAGGAGTCGACCGGATGCCACAGGTGATAGGCCTGCGTGTAACCGACCACCGACCGAATCTGCCGCCCAGCCATTCGCAAACGGGCCGCAAAATCGTCGTCCTCGCAACCCCAACCGACAAACTCTTCGTCGAAGCCGTTAACTGCATCGAGGTCTTCACGCGACACAGCAATGTTAAAACCAAACAACTTGGGCCGATGTGGATAATGCCATATTTGATAGCGCACGTCGCTCACCCACCGCCGCCACATGCGAAATCGCTCACCGAAGGAAATCTGGCGGCGATAAATGCCGTTCTTAACATCGTCGACCGTCAGTCGCTCGGTCGCCGCTTGATCGAGCCGAAAACAGTTTCCCGCCCGGACAACGCCAGGCTTCCGCGCTCGCAAATGCTGCTCCAAGTGATTCGGTGGAAAGAGGCAGTCGCTGTCCGAAATCAAACAATAGGCACCGGCACTCGCTCGGATACCGTCGTTTCGACAAAGCGACACACGGAACCCCTGGTGTTCGTGCGTGGTTAGTTGGACGGGAAAGTTGGCCGAACGTGCAAAAGCATGCACCACGTCGTGCGTCTGGTCTTTCGACCCGTCGTCGACAACCACCACTTCATAACGGCCATCCACGCCCCGTTGCTGTGCTAGCGAAGCCAACGACCGCTCCAAATGCAGAGGCCGCTCGTACGTCGTTAAGATCACCGATAGTTCAACCCTCGTCGGCATAGATCGTCAACACTCCAACGCCACCGGCCTGCTAAAATTTGGGGCAAACGCTCCTGGTCAAGCCGCTGCTTAGGCACCGCTCCCACCCGCAGCGATGAGTGGCGATAAACCCAGTTATTTTGTGCTTTAGAAGACGCGAAATGTAGCAGAATTACTCGCTCTGTACGCAGGCCAATCTTCCATCCTCCAACCTCACTGCCAGCACTGCCAGCACGGACGGCTTCGCGTCGTCAGCCACGACGAACTGGCCACCCAACTCTGCTCGCGCACCCCACCTCGCAACTTTTCCTTTCGACAACGCCTCTGCTCAATCGTCAACCAGGCTGCACTAGCATGCATGCCTCATCCCCACGCCCCCGCTTGGCGGCAGTTCGTCTTGTTCGCTGGCATGTAGCGTTGCTAGAATCCCGCCCCTTCGATCGCCACTCCGCCAACAGCAAGTGCCCGATCAATTCTCAAATCTATCTATCAGCCATCTCGAGGCTCGAACGCCATGTTCCCTTCGTCAACCCAATACCTCTTGCTCAATTTCCCCACGCGATACGCTGTATCCTTTGCCATCTTTCTCATACTGCCGTGGGGCCCGGTGGCAAACGCAGATGTATTCACCGTCGGCGCCGTCAGCCCTGTACCGCCAGTCGCCGGGGGTGTGTTCTCTAGCTTCACCGAGTTAAGCGTGGGCACCGGAAATGACAATACGGAAAATAACATTTGGGGCTTTGTTTCCGTCGACGATGGTACCTTGCTGCAATACGGTCGACTCATCGTCGGCGATGAAGACGGCTTCTTTGGAAACGTCGGCCTAACCGGCAATTTTCTCACCGGGGTCATTACACAGGTCAACTTCTCCGCTTCGGGCAGCGCGAATAATCCGACGATTCAAGTTGGCAATCAGGGCACCGGCTGGCTTAATCTTAGCGGCGGATCGATGCTGACCACCACCAACTCCTCCGGCAATATGTCGATCGGCAGAGACTTCTCCGGCGTGGGCTACGCGACTGTCACCGACCAGTTCACCCTGCTGACGGTGGAAGACAGCATCTTTGTCGGTCAAAACGGCATTGGCACGCTCGACGTGCTCCAGGGAGCGATCGTCCGCACGATCGATCGTGGTGTCAACCAATTCGTCGGCATCGGCACCAATGCATTCGGCGTCGGCAGGGTCGTCGTCGACGGACAAGGCTCCGTGCTGCGCTCGGCCAGCAGCTTGGTGGTCAGCGGCAACAATGTGTCGACGCCCACCGAGTTCGGGCAAGGAACCCTGAGAATCAGCAACGGTGGCATCGTCGATGTCGACAACGGCACCAACCCACGTATCAATGTCGGCCCGCTCGGCCGCATCGAACTCGCCGGCGGCACACTCATCGGCTTCACGCCCCTCACCGGATTCGGCACAACTGTCCGCGGCTATCTTGGGGGCTCGGGGCTAGTCCGCGGCAGCGTCGGATTTGCCGAAAATGCAATTGTCGAAGCTAATCCCGGCGACCTGCTTCGCTTCAGCGGCCCCGTCGAAAACCAAGGCTCGATTACGGTCGACCGCGGCGAAGTCTGGTTCCTCAACGACATGACCAACAATGCACCGAGCATTGGAATTCCTCCCGGCCGGATTTCACTCGAGAATGGCACCGTTCGCTTCTCTCAACAATTGATCAACAATGGCGTCATCAGTTCTGCCAGCGGCTCGAATAACATTCACGGTGAAATCATTAACAACGAACGAGTGATCGTTGCGCGCGACACAGTCGCTACCTTTTTCGATTTCTTCGACCCCAGCATTGGTATCATCGATGTCTTGCCAGGCGGTAACGCGCTCTTCTTAGCGGATCTGACCTTCCAGGCCGCAAGTGTCTTGCAAGTCGGCGTCGGCGCAGCGAGTCTTGCCGACACCCAAAGCCCCATCACCGCAGGTGGCCTCATTACGCTCGCCGGTGCGCTCAGTATCGATCTCGATCCTAGTTACACGCCCGCTCTCGGACAAAGCTTCCAACTACTCAGCGCCGACAGCGGCATCATGGGCACGTTCGACTCAATCAGCTTGCCTGCGCTACCAGGCGAACTCGAATTCGGAATCCTCTACCAAAATAAGAGCGTCATCATGGAAGTCCGCACCGAAAGCCTCGCCGTCGGCCTGCCCGGTGACTACAACAACGACGGCATCGTCGACGCGGGCGACTTCACCGTCTGGCGAAGCCAACTCGGAAGCCCCACCGCACTACCCAACGACGACACTCCGGGCGTCGGCCAAGATGACTACAACCGTTGGAAGGCCTACTTCGGCCAGACGGCTGGCGCCGCCGCCTTCGCTGGCGGGGGCTCGTTTGTCCCCACCCCCGAGCCGACGGGGCTTCTACTCCTGCTGATTATGTCGATAGCACTCCTCTTGCACAGCCATCGGCAGCTGGGCCGGCAAATTGTCGCCTCTTAATCGCTTGCCGGATTACCTCACAACACTTAGGCTGAAAGTTGCTCAAAAATTCAACGGTTGTGAGATTTCCATGCACAGGCGACTACTGGTTGGAATCGGTGTAGCGCTGTTGCTGCTGGTCCCTGTCGTCGCTTCGTGGGCGATCAACATTCAGCTCGACTATAGCTACGACACCAACAATTTCTTCGCCCCCGGCAGCCAGGCCAGGAAAACCATGGTAGCCGTCGCCGATTTCTACTCGCAGATTCTCGCCGATACCTTTTCGTCCATCTCCACGCCGCCCACGTTCACCAGCTCGCTACCTAGCGGCAGCAGCGTGAGTTGGTCGTGGACCATGACATTCGACAATCCATCGGCCGCCGGACTTGAGTCGCTCACTAATCAGTCGATCGAGGCCGATGAGTTCCGTCTCTTTGTCGGTGCCAAGAGCTTGCCAGGAACTACGGTCGGCCAAGGCGGCCCTGGCGGCTTCGCTTGGGCCAGTACCGTCGATCCGCCCTCGGGAAGCCAGTTCACCCAAAGCGAAATCAGCCAAATCAACGCCATCACCAACCAGTTCAGCAACGCCGTCACCACTCGCGGCGAAACCAGCGGCTTTGCTGCCTGGGGAGGCGCAGTCTCGTTCGATACCGATGCCAGTGCCAACTGGCACCTCGACCACATCTCCTTGCCTCCCACAGGGAAGAATGATCTCTTCTCTGTCGCTCTACACGAGGTGGGGCATGCGCTGGGTTTGGGATCGTCCACCGCTTGGAACGCGCTCGCCATTGGCTCTGGCAGCACCGCCTCCTTCATTGGCAGTGCGTCGATCGCTGAATTCGGCGGCAGCGTGCCACTGGCCTTCAACAACGTGGGCGGAAGTCCAGTCGCCGACAAAGCCCATTGGCGCAACGGCACCATGAGCAACGTCTTCGGCGGCTCCGCCTCCCAGGAAGCCTTGATGGATCCCTCGATCAATTCCGGCACCCGGAAACGACTCACCAATCTCGATGTCGCAGCACTCACCGACATTGGCTGGAGCGTTCTTGCGCCGCCGAATCTGCCGGGAGACTTCAACGGCAGCGGAACCGTCGATGCTGCCGACTATACCGTTTGGCGCAACGGCCTGGGCAGCATTTTCAACGCCGGTCATTTCGACATCTGGAAAGCAAACTTCGGTCTCTCACTCGGCAGCGGCAGCGGTTCGGCCAGCGCGGCGAGTGTGCCGGAGCCCGCTTCACTGATCCTCGCTTTTGCGACTTTTTCTCTCGCTCTCACGATTTGGACCCGCCGCAAAGTTTGAGTGGTTTGGCCGTCCTGTTATCTTATCAGCTTCGAGTCATGCGGCCTTCAGCGAAGCGAAACCATGCCACTATCTAGCCGAGCTAAACGCTGCCTTTGGTCAAACGTAGCCACGGCTGCGATCGCAATCATGTTCGTCGCAAGATTGCCCTATGCGGCGAACGCTCAACTCACCATCAACGCCAATTTCGACCATGCCTCGCTTCTGTCTTGGAGCGGCAACCTCTCCACCATCAACCTTGTCGGCCGTGACAACTTTTTCGGTAGCAACAAGTGGCGCTGGGTCTATTTCAAAGCTTCCGGCGTACTCGGCAGCAATCCGACCTTTTCCATCAACGGTAATCTATTCGCTGGCGATGCCACCCCTGGTCCGCATGAACTCCGCGACCACGAAATGGTCTACTCCTACGACAACGTGAACTGGTCGTTTTTCGAGAATAACAACAAAGGCGACACCAACTTCACTTTCTCCAATTCGCAAGCCTTCACACAAAACGAAGTCTACGTCGCCTACGCCATTCCCTATTCCTACGGCCGCTCGGCCTCGCACACCCAGAAAGTGCTCGCCTCGCCTTGGGCCGCACCCACTGCCTCGGCCGATAACAACGGCGTCATCGGCCAATCGCCCGCGCGCAACGACGAATTGGGGCGGGCCATTCCCACACTCGATCTGTTTGCTTACCGCATCACTAACCCGGCCACCGATTCGCCCACCGAAGCCAAACGCAAAGTCTTCCTCACCAGCGGCCTGCATGCTGGCGAAACACTTGGCACCTATACCTACGAAGGGCTCATCGACTGGCTGATTTCCGATGATCCCCGCGCCGCCCGCTTGCGCGACACGACGGAATTCTTTGGCTATCCGGTACTGAACCCCTCAGGCCGCTTTGCCGGCCTGAGCCGTTCCACGGTCGGGAACCCCACTCGCGATCCCAATGGGCTCTGGGATCCCTCGCGCTGGTCCAGTTCCTCCTTTGGCTGTCAAAACGACAACTGCCAAGACATCCGCGCCTCCGGCGAAGCCATGCTCGCCGACTTCGCGTCGACTCCCGGCAACATCGTCGACGCCTTCATCGACTTCCACTCGACCGTGCCCGACTACACCATCGACCCGGTGAACGGCATCCCTGACGACTTCGGCTTCGTCGCCTCGGAAGACACAAATACCGATTGGTGGCTCGCTCTCCAGCAGTTGCAGCCAAACCTGCTCGAATTCCCTTCCGGAGGCGGCAACTTTACCACCGCCGGCTTCGCCCGCCGCCTGCTCAATGCCCAAACGGAGATCACAATCGAAACTCAGTTCAGCTGGGAACGACCAATCGAATATTATCACGACTTCGGTGCGAACTTTGGCATCGCCTTCTTTCAAGCCTGGATAACGCAGGTCGAAGGCGACTTCACCGGCGACGGCCTCGTCGATGCCGCCGACTACACCGCGTGGCGCGATGGCTTGGGCACCCTCTACACGGTGGAAGATTTCAGCCTCTGGAAGAGCAATTTCGGTACGTTCGCCGGCGCCGGGGCAGCAGCATCGTTCGCTGTGACGGTGCCGGAACCGGGCGGGTCATTCCTCCTGCTGGCCGCGTCTCTGTCGCTTTTGGGCCGATTTTTCTTACCAACCCGCCCCTTCCGCTGATCGCTGGCCGACGTGCCATCTGCGAGCTACAGTTACAAAAGGGTTATTCGCGCGCTGGCGCGAGATCAGTCATTTGTGCCTCTGGAGGTTGGGTCCCATGCTTGCTCTTCAACGGAAAATGATCGGTGGTATATCGCTCGTTGCGCTCTCGTGCCTCGCGCTCGCCTTGGCTTGCCACGCTCAAGCGCCGCCAGCTACCCCAACCGCTCCTGCCGCTGCGCCAGCTAGTCCTCCTTCGCAAGCACAAATCGATGCCGAGCACGCCGAAATTTGGAACAGCCCCGACATGCTCCGTGCCCGCGCCTGGCTGCTCGACTACTGCAACACCTCCAAGAAATGCAAACCGGGCGACGCCGAAAAATACACGACCGAACTCGAAAATCTCTCGCCCATACAAATGAAGCTCTGGCTCATGAAGTTCGACGAAGAAGAAGAAGAACGAAAGCAGCAGCGCGATATCTGGCAACAAGCCCACGCCGCCGCACTGCAGCATGCCCAGGCCGCCAATCGCGCAACGCAAAAATCGTACTCAGCTATCGATTCCGAAGAAACCGCCGCCGCCAATCAAGACCAGCAACAGCTCAACTACGAGCAAAATCTCGAAGACACCGAAAGCGCCGACAAACAGCTCGAAGCGGGCGACGCCTACAACCCCGGTCTCGGCTACTTTCCTGGCGACGGTGTCCACTATCATTTCCATCTCTATGGTCCGTGAGCTGCCAAGCTGTTGGGCTTGAATCACCGCAAATTGTTTCGCCATCGGTCACCAGCGAACTCGCGCGCTGCGTGCTGCCAGCATGCTAGCAGCATGAAAAACTAGCCCCGTTGCTGTCTCGTCTGCCGATGTCGCAAATTTAGCTCATCACGCGGCTGGAAAAATGCCGAGTGCGGATGGTGCGGCGCTGTGCGCTGCCGACTGATCAGCCGATTCACCGCACGCCCACGGAGGGGCCCGTGTCACGCCGTCTGACTCTGTTCCTGCTAGCCACCACCTTGGGCGGGGGGTGGATTTACACGGGCGGAAATCCTCAGCAACTACAAAAGGAATTCGGACAGCGGATCGCCAATTTTAACTCGCCCGCTTCTGCCACAAACACTTACCCTGCCTCCCGAGTCGGTGCCCCTGCAGCTACGGCGGGCACCATGTTCGGCGGCCAACCCGTCATGGCGCCGCCCGGAGCGCCCACCATTCGCTTGGCTTCATTCAATATCCAAGTGTTCGGCGAAAGCAAAGCCGCCAAGCCGCATATCATGCAAACGCTGGCGATGATCGTCCGCAATTTTCAGGTTGTCGCCGTCCAAGAAATTCGCACCCAAAACGACTACCTACTCGATAATTTCCTCCGCGATTACGTCAACGCCGGCGGCAACCGCTACTACGACTACGTCATCGGCCCCCGCCTGGGTCGGTCCAATAGCAAAGAGCAATACGCCTTCATCTACGACACCGCCGCCATCGAAGTCAATCGCCAAAGCATCTACATCGTCAACGACCCCCAAGATCTGCTCCACCGCGAACCGCTCGTGGCGCTGTTCCGCGTCCGCGGCCCGCCGCCGCAGGATGCCTTTACGTTCATGCTCATCAATATCCACACCGATCCCGACGAAGCCCAGGATGAAGTCGATACGCTGGCCGATGTCTACCGCGCCGTCCGCCAGGCTTCCGGCGGCGAAGACGATATCATCATCCTCGGAGACCTCAACGTCGACGATAGCAAACTCGGCCGGCTGAGCCAAATCCCCGGCGTGCGGCCGATCGTCACCCGCGTCTTCACCAACACCCGGCAGAATAAACTTTACGATAACATTGTCGTCCACCAACCATCGACCGCCGAGTTCACCGGTCGCTGGGGCGTGTTTGATGTCCGCAACCTCTTCACGCCACCGCTCTCGCTCGAGCAGGCGCTTGAGGTTTCCGACCATTTGCCGATCTGGGCCGAGTTCTCCGCCTACGAAAGCGCCTCCCCCGGCCGCGTCGCCGCCCGCCCGCAATCCAGCGCCTCGTTTCCGGCCCGGCCTGTGCGCTAACAATCCAGGAGGCATGCGCCGCGACACGCGCACCGTGCGCCGCATCGTCCGCGCAAGCATGCTGCGACATTCTGCGATTGCCGAAAGTCGAAAAAGTCTACCTAAGCTTCACAAAGACCTATGGACGCCGGGCATTGCCCGACTATTTTGTTGAGTGACAGACGTATGTCACAGCACTGGCTGTCAACAGGCAGCGATGTAGATTTCGGCTGCCTGCAATAATACGAATCGCCAAATACGAACTCAGCTAGTGGACGTAGAACGCCGATCTCATCGCGTTGACGCTGTACGGAAATTAAAATTGCACGAAATTGCTTGCATTGGGCCGGCACATATGTTAGGGTCCATCAAACCACCCTGGTGGTGATCGAGGTCAAAATGAACCGCGTCTCTCTTATCTGTGGAATCACTATTGGTTTGCTGCTGAACGATTTTGTTGTCGCTGAGACTACAGACGATCAGCCGAAGGAAATTCCGCTCGATACGATATGGGCCGCTGGTATGCCGGGTACGCAAAGCGTCCGAAAGTTGGAGCCAAATCCCAACTACACTCAGTTGCCTACGTCGGAGGAGTTGATTCGTGATTCGCTGGTTGCTCGCATCCAACACATACTTTCGGATCGTCCGATCGAAGGCGAAAAAGCCGGCGAAGCCTTTGTTGTCGTGGGCGGGGGAAAAGATGCTCTGAAAAAGGCTGCGGATGTTCTGTCAGGGAAGGCAAAGCCGCCAAATCTCGTACCCACCGAAGCCGATCTTACACTCGTGTTCTATTCGTACCGCTGCGGTCGGTATGTAAGGCTTGACTCTGTTGAGCGAACGGCCGACCGCATTGTTATCAAGTACCGGTTTGTCTCTCATCGCACGAGCGAATCAACGACACATTTTGCACTCATTCCTTTGGGGAAAATGCGCAAGGGGGCGGTGCAAGTAGAAATCAAGCAACTGCCACCGACCACCATTGATGAACCGGACCGGGTATCGCCCATGCCAGACCCACAACGAATTGTCTGTGATTCTTTTTCGTTCCGCGTTGGAGAATGAAGGGAGGACGAAATGAGATTTGCCGCAGTGCTGTTGATGCTAATCACTAAGCCGGTGCTGGGCGACTTAGCGACGAATGGCCCCGATGGAATTAATTCGATTGTTACGGGACTTAACGGTGACAATGTATTGATCGGCCAAGCTGAGCTTGGACGCTCAGCAAAGGCCGGATACGACAGCGCAAATAAGTCAGCATCGGGTACTAGTGCTCTGTCACAGCTTGATTTTCGGGTAGAGAGACTTGAGTTTACCGCGGGCGTCGCGGACTTTCATTTGCCAGTCGACGCCGCGTTGGGTGGCGTTGGCGTCGGTTGACCAGGCAGCCAGTTCCGACTGTAAGGT
>JBGSUJ010000135.1:0-173223 GCA_041753435.1 Pirellulales bacterium
CCTCACGCAAAATCCGGCGTTCCTTCGCCGTCAGCCGCACAATATACTTCTTGTTCATGGGACACCTCCGTGTTGCCGGAAGTCTCCCACATTCTTCAATCTTCACCAACCCGAACTTCTAGCTGTGACCGGGCACTAGCCGGCCGTTCAGCCTGTCAGGTGGTCGACCGGCCGCAGCGGTCATCTTTTACGACCACGCGCCGATCCGCCCAAGTCGCCGCCAGCGCCGCAAAATTCTGAAGCGGACCAACGCCCGCATTTTTGCCAAAGAATCGATCCGCGATACGATCGTTGCCGAACTGCCCTTGGACGAAGATTTCAATGCCCTTTATTCAAGTGACCACACCGCCGAGGCTTGGCACATGATCGAGAGCATGGCACCAGAATTGGTTGATCCCATTGGTGCTCAGATCGCCGAGATTCACGGTCAGCCGATCGCGCAGGAACCCGCTCTCCGCTGCGCTATGTAGCACAACTTACATCAATTCACTGATGGATGTTCCGATTCATCACTCACGTTGAATCTGATCAACCTCGGGAGGAGTCCGCGTTAGCCTCGACGGTGTGAATCGCTATCCGCCCAGTAGTCCAGTAGTTACGACAAGGCGAATAACACAGTGGTGGCAAGGCTCGCAAATATGGGCTGCCAACCGCCCGAGCGACGCTCGGCCCTTGCCGGCCGAACCAGAATCTGTAGACTTGAGTCTCCCCAAGTGTTCAGGCACCCCTAGCTCAACTGGATAGAGCATCGGACTACGAATCCGAAGGTTGCAGGTTCGAATCCTGCGGGGTGTACTTATGAAAGGAATTTTTCTTTCGTTTTGCGACGAGGTTCTAGCGAGGCTACCCGTCGAGTAGGGCCTTGTCGGATGGCACTCTCGGATGAACTGGTTACGACAGTTGCTAGAGAGTCGGTTTTCAAGCAGGCAGGTCAGGGTCCAGCGGATCGTCCTGCTGAAGTTTGTCGGGTTGTTGCCGGACACTGTTGATCTCTATCTGGAGCAGGGCTTGCTCCACAATTTGGCACTGCTGTGTGATATTGGGTCGCGCTGTGCTTGGAGTGAAGCTCCGCCCTTTGAAAGCGAGTCGCTCTGTCGCATGCTGGGGGGGCGCGGTGTGCCGACCCGCCAGCTACTCCCGCATGCTGGTGCCGCGCCTCGCGATCTCCCGACGATTTGCGCCAACGATTCACAGCAGCAGGAGCGACTCATGGCCGAACTAGCTCGCTGGCGACCGGGCGTAGTGGTCGCAACGTTTGATATGCCGGCTCAGTTGTGTCGGCTGTTTGGGCGAGGGGCAAACCAGGCCCAGCAAAACATTTTACGTGATGTTCATGCGCGGATGGATGAAATTGTTGGCAAAGCATTCTCATTTTTGGATGAGAGGACGATGCTACTCGTCTTAATCAAGGACGACGCAATCACTGACCACACGCGGCACCTAGCCCCTTCAATAAGCGTGCAGCAGGCGTTGTTCTGTAGTGCGCGAGTGAATGGTCTCGGCGGAACTAGTTTCGACTTGCTCCAACTTATATTCAATCTCTTGGTCATCGAAGCGTAGGATATATTGCGTCGCGTTCAGCGGCGCGCCCGCGGTGATAAACAATCGATTACATTGCCTCGGCCGCAGCTTCGGCCTCTTCCACCTCGTGGATAACGTCGCGCAATTTGCCTCGCTGCAACACATAGAACGCCAAGCAGGCAGCGGCAACGAGAATCATTGTCGCTCGCTGACCCAGGGCCACCAAGGTGCCGTCGCCCGCGAGGATCTTCTGTGTGGTCGGAACCGCTTGGTACAACTTGTCGAGAGCTAGTTCCATGGTGCCGAGTCCGCTAGGAGTGGCAGGAATTGCTCCCGCGAGGTTCGCCACCGGCACGATGACAAAATGCTTGACCAGCGACGGAGCCTGCACCGGCAAGCCGCGGGAGACGAAATAAAAAGACAAGATGAAGATTGCATTCGAGACGAGGCTGATGCTGCAGGCCAAAAGTAAATTTCGCTTTTGTTCTCGGTAGGCGGCGATAGTTCCGATCAGTCGAGCGGCTGTCGAACCCACCAGCGGCACATCGCCCACAAGCTTTCGCACCCACTTGCCTGAAAGCATCGGCACGGCAAGCACAAGGCCCGCACCCATGAGTAGACCGACCGTGGTCAGGCGGACAGTTTGCACAAGCACATGGATTGCCGTCGGCGCTAGACTCCAATCGATAATAAACGAAGCGCCGCTAGCCAACACAAGCATCATCACCATTCCCACTATGCGGTCGACAACCACGGTCGCAACCGCTTCGGTCCGCTGGCCCGGTGAATCCTTGGCAGCAAAGATCGCTTTGAACAAGTCGCCGCCGATACTGCCTAGTGAAATAAAGTTCAGTACGAAGCCCAGCGCGCCGAGTCGCACCGTGTCGAAAAGTCGGAAGTTCAGGCCGAGCGCCGTCAGCAATACGTGCCAGCGCACGAAGCTCAGGATGATGGCGAGAAGCGTGCATAGCAGGCCAATCGCCAAAAAGTGCCACTGCTTGGGTTCGTGGACCAACCTGGCAAACCCGGCCTGCCGCTGCACCTGGACAAGCAGGTAGCCAAGAATTACCACCGCGAGCGATAGTTTGGCGGCAACCAGAAGTGTGTTTCGCTGGCGATGGACAGGGGCAGTCATGACGTGGATTCAAGCTGACAGCGTGGCCGAACAGATAGATTGGTTTCGTCAGTAATCAATCGATGGCTCGTCGCCCGGCCGGTTGACATGTACAATGAGGGTTGATAGTTTCCAGTATTCGAGAGGTAGCCTGTAGCGCAGGCTTGACCCCTCGACCCAAAATGGGGGATTAGCTCAGCTGGGAGAGCGCTTGCATGGCATGCAAGAGGTCAGCGGTTCGAGCCCGCTATCCTCCACTTAATTCTCTGCACGGTTATGATCACACGTTTCTAATGTGGTTCAACACCGGTTTTGGCTTTGACAGTCCGATTTCCTGGCTTTTTTAGGGCGATTTTGCCACCAGTGGGGGAGCGCTCTTAGCAGAGAGATTTCGGGCCCTGCAGCTGGGGATTAAGAAATTGCCGAAATTCGGAATAAACTTGTTCCAATCGGGGTTGCCGGCTAGTATATTCAGGGTAACAACCAACAAGTGCTCGGTGCCCTTGATTGGTTAGGAATGATCCTAGTTTTTCGAGAAGATCTCTATCGTTCTCAATATGAATTGACGGCAACGCTGCTTGCGGCGTGCCTCCTCTTGGAATCGCTAATGCAATCTATTTAGCGTCGGTGTTCGCTTAATCTCGCGGATACCTTGGTCGGCCCGATTGTGATTGATCGGCTGGCAATTTTTACCTATCAACCCCCGCCCATCCAGGCGAAGGAGTATAGTTCCCATGACATTGATGCGCGCGCTCTGTTTTCATCTGTCTGCAGGTGCCTGGTTCGCCGCCAGTTTGGCGAAATTTCGAACCATTCCATCTGACATGTTCTCGCAAGCTTGCCTTCGCGGGAGCAAGCGACAAGGGGCAGTGGCCCAAGTCGTAAGCGTAATGCTGGCTTTGATCGTCACCACGATTTGTGCTCCCGGCGTGGTCGATGCGGCGTCGATCAACTACGGCAATTTCAATATTCCGCCGGCTGGCATCATGTTCCAGGGTGTCACCGAATCATCGGGCACCGATCCAGTGCCGATGTATGGTCCTCCCGCTCCGTTTTTCGTTGGCCTCGATTTCGACCCGACGAATTTTGTCTCCACGTCGGCCAATGGCAGTGCGGATATCACGGATGGCCAACTGAATTTCACCATCATGGGATTGGTCAGCCCTAGCGGATACGTCGGCGTGAATGCGATCAGTTTGTTCGAGGCTGGCGACTACTCGCTGGCGGGAGCAGGAGGTGCTGGCACTTCGGTTGTGGCCGGTGCGATCCTACGGGCTACGGTCACGCAGATCAATGGTTCCCCTGTTGCTCCTTTGAATCTCAATCCTGTTAACGCTTCATTTAGCGATTCACTGCCCGGACTGGTCGCCGTCGCACCTTGGAGCTTAGGGTTGTTCATGGATATTGGTGCCCAATTGGCCGGCCTCGGCTTTGGCCCTAGTGACGTGGCGACCAAGATCGACGTGTCGGTCAACAATGCGTTGATTTCCACGAGCGAGCCCGGCTCGGTGGCGTTCATCGCCAAAAAGGAGTTCCAAATTCGGCTGGACCCCGAAAGAGTCGGCAACCCGTTCATACCGGAACCGAATACGTTACTGCTGGCCAGCTTGGCCATGTGCGGCTGGCAATTTGCGACGGGTCGCCACCGCGCTGTGAAATAACAACCTGCTGTTGATCCTGATTTGCGCGCATGGAGCCCCGTTTCGGCGGGGCTGTTTTTTGCGCTTTACATGCTCAAACGTGCGAGCTTATGAAAATATCGGCACAAGAAATTATCGCGACACTTGGACTCACATCGCCCACGACCTGCGGCTACGTGAGCGAGCCCTACTGTAGCGATTGGAGCGTTCCCGCCACCGCACTGCCGCCGGGTTACGATGGCAGCCGGTCGTTGGGCAATGTGTTCTACTTTCTCGTCACGCCCGAGGCCCACGTGCGACTGCATCGAATCCGCTCCGATCAGATGTATCACCACTATCTCGGCGAGCCATTGGAAGTGCTCTTACTCTATGCCGATAGACGGAGTGAAGTGCAACAGGTGGGCGCCGATCTGGCGGCGGGAATGCGACCGCAACTTTTTATTCCGGGTGGCACATTTCACGCGGCTCGCGTTGCGACGGGTGGCGGCTACGCGCTGCTGGGCACGTCGGTCTGGCTGCGGGCCGACCCGGCCGATGTCGAGTTGGGTGACCCCGCAACGCTGTCAGCAATATATCCGGCAGTGCGCAGCGTGATCGCCGCCTTTACAAGCTGAACCAATGCTTCATCCCACGACACGCCGATCCCCGCGCTACCAGCGGCGAAAAGTGCGTCGGTGATTAGACCAGTTCTTACCCGATTGCATACCGTGAGACTTTTCCCAGTGCGTCGAGGCGTAGTTGTAGCCGCTGATATTGAAGCTGCGGTACGGGTTGTTGCGGCTGAGCTTGGCATCGGCCGACCGTACCCCGAAACAGCAAGCGGCAACCAACACGATCAGCGAAACGATCAAGGTGCGTAACATCGGCAAGTCCTCCTGATTTGTGTGAGCCAGATTCCCTCATTCTATCGTGCTGGGGCGACTTCGCCCAATCATACGCGGACCAGGTTGGAGAACTGCTCCAAATAACACGGCCGGGCGTGTGCCAGCAGCGTTTGAAGCCAGTTGTTTGCCAACTGCGGCAGCAGGCTGCACCGACTTCACGCGGGCGCTTCGAAAAACTCGAGGCTACCTGCAGTTGTGAAATTCGGCGAACTAGCCCGGGGTGCCGATCGAATCGTCCAGGAAGGGTTCTGCGGCGGTGTTTTTCGCCCGGTTGTACCCAATGTGCGGGGTGTAGCGCTTTTCTGCATGGCACCGATTCGTTGGAAAATGCCGGATATCCGTTCTCGATCAAGTGCATGACTGATGCCAGTTCCGCCCGGCGACTAATCTCGTCCTGAATCGCCCGCGGAGAATCAATTCTCCCATCAAACGGCAGCATCGACGTAAGCTTTGGTCGAGATTGTTTGCGTTCCCTTGCCTGTGAGAAACAAAATGACGACTTCCAAATTCGCGCTGGACAAGAAAAAGGATGATTCCGGTCTCATGTACAGAGACTGGCTGCTCTCGGCGTTTGCCTCTGGGAAGGGATTTTTCAGTTTGATTAGTGACGTTGCGCGCTTGAGTCGAGGGCCAGGCAGACTTCAAGCAAAGGAGTATTTTCTGTATCGGCTCTACGAAGATGCACGCGTGCCAGCCGACGCCAAGCGAACCTTTTTGGGTGCCGACCGACTTGCACAATTGCTTAGCGCCCTCGACATGCCCTGGCCACAGATTGCCAACGACAAGCCGACGCTTACTGCTCTCTTAAGCGGTTACGGCCTGCCGATTCCCCAGACACAGGCGATGCGCCACCGCGACCGCACATTTCCGGGCGCAATGTCTCTGCGTTGCAAAAGCGATGTCGAGCGGTTCCTCCGCAACGAAGCCATCTACCCGCTCTTCACCAAGCCCACCAACTTGATGTGCAGCCTGGGTGTCGCCAACATCGAGTGCTTTGATCGTGCTGAAGATTGTGTCGTGACCAAGCGCAGCTTGCGAGTTAAAGTCAGTGATTTTGCTGATCAAGTCGAAACCTTTGCCGACCAAGGATATTTGTTTCAATCGCGATTGAAGCCGCACCCGAAAATTGCTGAGATTGTCGGCGATCAAATCAGCACGGTCCGTATGTTCGTGCTCGTGGATGATGAAGGGCCCGCGTTGTTCCGCGCCGCCTGGAAGATTCCCAGTGGGGAGTCTGTGGCCGATAACTTCTGGCGGGCGGGCAACATGCTCGCCGGTCTCGATGTGGAAACTGGCGTCGTGCAGCGGGTGCTCAGCCGCACCCGGATAGGCACCAAGGAGATCCACCAGCACCCGAAAACAGGCGTCAGCTTCGACGGCCTCACATTTCCCCTCTGGAACGAGATGCGCGAGGTTGTCATGCAAGGTGCTGCCGCGGTGCCAACTTGTCACTTCCAAGGTTGGGATGTCGCGCTCACCGATCGCGGTCCTGTGCTGATTGAGTTGGAGGGGGACGGTGGCGATCCGATCATGGAGCAACTTTGCTTCGATACCGGTTTGCTGCAGGGCCGTTACTTGCAGTTTGCCAATCAGGCACTGGCCGCCAAACGCGAGCGCAAGAAAAAGGCCAGAGCGCGACAAATGGAGCGGCTGCGGGCAAATTTGTCTCAATTGGCCTCCGCGCCGGCACCGCAGCCTGTCGCGCAACTGGCCGGGCCGCAAATCGACTCGCAAGGCGCTGCTGTGCCCAAGCGTGATGAACTGGTTGCCGTCGAGATTTGAAGTATTGTCTCGCTTCGCAATCCGCGTTACGCGATTTCATAAAGTCTCAAAATAGCACTGCTAAGGGGGCCCTCTTGATTCCATCACTAACGGCTTCGCTAGAAACGATACTGTCGTCGGGTGGCGATACGCGGCTCGACATCGACGCACGTAGCGGACGAAACCGCTACGAGTGCCTGCCGCGGCCCGGCGATGTGATTCCCTTCGGATCGTGTACTAGCTCCACGGTCTCGCCACGCGGTTATCGGGCGGCGCAAAGCACGCAACGACAAATCTGCAGCGCACCCGATTCCACCACCGCAGCTAACGAGTGTGCCACTGACATTCGCCGACGATTGCACGATCTGCTTACACTGCCGCCGGGTGTGGAAATTGCCCTCGCTCCTTCCGGTACGGATGTCGAGATGCTGGCAGCCGCCTTGGTCGCGGGTGACGAGCGTCGACCGGTTGTCAACGTTGTGGTCGGTCCGAGCGAAGTCGGCAGCGGAACACCACTCGCGGCTGCCTGTTGCCACTACGATCGTCTGACACCTAACGGACGAACGGTTGTGCCCGGTGAACCGGTCGACGACGAACTGGCTTCAAGCATCGATGTCCGCACCGTCGATTTACGCACACTTAGCGGCAACATGCTGATGGAGTCGGAGATCGATACAGCAGCGATCGAGCTGGTAGTCGAAGCCCTCGAAGCCGACGCCAAGGTCTTGTTGCATGTTGTCGCACACAGCAAAACCGGAGTACACGCGCCAAGTCTGGCGTGTGTTGCTCGCTTGCGGCAAATTAGCGACGATGTGATCGTTGTCGTCGATGCCGCTCAGGGCAGGTTCAGCCGACGAGGGCTCCGCGAGGTGCTCCAAAAAAACTATCTCGTGATGTTCACCGGTTCGAAGTTTTATGGTGGTCCACCCTTTTCCGGCGCGCTGTTGATTCCCGAAGCCTTTCACCCTCGGAAGCGTGGATTGACTGCGCTGCCGGCCGGTTTTTGCGACTATTTTACGGCTGCGGAAATGCCAGAAAGCTGGCGAGAGATCCGCAGCCAACTGCCCGCGGAACCAAACTTCGGCACCATTCTCCGCTGGACGGCTGCGATCGCGGAGATCGAGGCTTACTACAGCGTCTCAGGCGACGCGCGGCTACGAATTCTCCGATTCTTCGAATCGGAGGTTCCTCGCATTTTTGGAGAATCGAACTCCATTCGCATGTTGAGCGTGTTCCCGCCGCTTTACGATGATTTCTCTGAGCGTCTTTTAGAGTCCAAAACCACCGTATTCGGTTTTTGGGTCGAGCCGCTGGGCCAGTCACCGCTCACGAAGCTGGAGCTAAAGCAGTTGCACGCCGAATTGGCCAGTGATCTTTCCCTTGGGTGCCAAGAAGCCGAGCGTGCGGTAATGTCGCGTCAGTTCCATCTGGGTCAACCTGTCGACCTCGGTGCCGCGGGCTCCATCTTGCGTGTGGCCCTTGGTGGTGAAATGGTCACAAGGCTGGCTACCGACGAGAACCTAGGCAGTTCGCTCGACGAGCGACTGGCGTGGTTTTACGACGCGCTGACTGGTTTGAGACGGAAGCTGGAGTGCCTGGTAGACAGATCAGCACCGACACGCGGGCCGCACCCCGCCGTCGATAACCGTTCGAATTTTGCTCATGCCTGAAAGCACTCTCGCGATTGAGCCCGCCGACGACCTGCGATACGATTTAAGCAGTCGTATTTTGCGGTCCGGTATCGATATGGATGTCTTCAATCGTCGAATCTCGATCGCTGAGGCCGCGACAATCATCCAGCAGTCGCTCGATCGCAAATACCTGGGAGCCGCGTCGTCATCGATCATTCATCATCTGGGCATGATGCACGAGCGAGTTACGGCGCTGCAAGCAACATTCCCCGCCTCGGCACTACACGCCATTGCCATTAAGGCGAACCCTGTTGTCGAGGTTCTGCGAGAGCTCGTCCATGCCGGCGCCGGTCTCGAAGCAGCCAGCATCGAAGAGGTGGAGCTGGCATTTGCGGCCGGCTGTCCTATCGAGAAGATTGTGTTCGATTCGCCGGCGAAGACGCACAGCGAAATTGAGCAGGCCCTCCACTGGGGAATATACCTCAATGCAGACAACTTTGCTGAGCTAGTGCGGATCGCTGCCAGACAAGAAAAACAACGCTCGGCATCGCAAGTCGGATTGCGAGTCAATCCACTCGTCGGCGGCGGGACCATTGCCTCGACCAGCGTTTCGCTTCAAACGTCCAAATTTGGCGTGCGGCTGTCAACCGATCGGCAGCGCATTCTGCAGTCGTTTGCTGAATACGATTGGCTCACGGGGCTTCATGTCCATGTCGGGTCGCAAGGCTGCCAGCTCGAATTACTTGCCGAAGCTGCTTATCGGATTTCGCAACTCCAACAAGAAATACAAGCCCAAACTGGCAGACTAGTTCGCACGATCGACATCGGAGGCGGCTTGCCGACTGCTTATCACGACCGCACCGCGCCGCCTGGCATCGAGCGGTATGAAGCCGCATTGCGTGAGCATGCGCCAGGATTGTTCGCCCCCAACGTGCGGCTGATCACCGAACTGGGCCGCGCCGTACAGGCGAATTGCGGGATCGCTGTTAGCCGTGTGGAGTATGTCAAACCAGCCGAGCGGCTGGCGGTGATTCATCTTGGTGCCGACTTCCTGCTACGCACCGCCTATCGACCCGAAGATTGGAGTCATGAACTGTTCGTAATGGATAGTCAAGGCCGAGAAAAATACGGCGATCCCACGCCGCAAACAATCGCCGGTCCGCTATGTTTTGCCGGTGATATCGTCGCCCGGGATGCGCATCTGCCGCCGATCGAACCAGGCGACTGGATCGTCATCCGCGATGTTGGGGCCTACACGCTGAGCATGTGGTCGAGGCATTGCAATCGGAGCATGCCCGCCGTCATTGGTTACGATCCGCGACAGCCCGAGCCGTTGCGCCTGCTCCGCCGGGCAGAATCTCCTGGCGACATCGCCCGCTTTTGGAGTCTGGGTGCCGGAACTGGTTTCTAACAGCAGTTAAGCCTTGTTGCAGTCGAGTTCTTCGACCTCGACGTATTCCGGCCTCGCAGCAGCCAGCCAAGTTTGTCAACAGGTCGATGTGCCTGCCGCAGGCGGTAGACTTTTCCATGTGTCGGGTGTACCGCTTGTAGGCTGCTTCGCCCAGCGGGTTTTAACGATCGATCCGGTTGCAGGTGCCCCTTGTTGTTGCAGATCAAATCCGGAAAGATTTTTTTAAGTCGGCGATTTGACACCCGCTGAATCCGACATAGATTTCATTCGGAGACACGATGCCACAAGCAATCGAGTCGCCAAGCGAAAGCTTCTTTTCTCCAGACCGATCTTTGGTCACAACCGAGACGCGTGAGGGGAAGAGCAACTCTCGCTGATGACGGGCCTGCTGCGTCATCATCCTCGAAAAGGCAAACCAGTCGCAAGGCTGGGACGCAAAGCCCAGGGCCGATTGGTCGCAAGGCGGTCGGATGCCGGGTTGCCGAAGGGATGTTGGCTGCCGCTTGCTGCTGGCCGATACCGACGCCAAGCGTTGGTAGAGGCGGCCGCGACGGTATGTGTCCGGGAATTTCCCGGTCCAACGAGAGGTTGATAGCGCAAGACTCTAGTTGTTTTTTGGTTTGATCTCAGGGCGGCGAACGGCAGGCCACCGGGGTTCGCAAGAATTCTGGTCGACGTCGGAGATCAGCTATCGGGAGTAATTAACGGTTAACGGCTCCCGCCAACTTAGTAGGGTTTGGTCTCGCACGACCAAACCGAGAATCGGAGGATATCATGAAGAATCTCGCTTTGAAGGTGCAACGTTTCCTCGCCTCGGAAGACGGTCCTACCGCGGTCGAATACGCCGTGATGCTGGCGCTCATCGTGATCGTCTGCTTGACCGCTATTCAGTCGATTGGTACCAACGCCAATACGACCTTTGAAAGCGTCGCAGCCGAATTGGGTTAATTGCCGGCTGGGCTTTCACCCTACTTGCTGACTTGAAACATACGCCCCTCGGCAGTTTTGCCGAGGGGTTTTTTTCGTTGAGGGTCGAAAGACCAGTGTTGCGTGTTGAGGGTTCGAAGGCAGCGCGTCTTTTTCGACTTTCGATCCTCAACTCTCCGCGCTTAACCACTTTTTTGAGCTAAGCTTTTTCTAAAGGGCCGCGCGGCCAGCACCGCGGCCGTAACCGATCGATATAACTCATACCACACTGCGACTGCCATGACCCCGTTAATTCCAGAAGAGCTATTGCTCACCGCTTTCGTAACCATGTGCTACTTTTGCACAGCCATCGGCGTACTGTTGACGTTTGTCTTCTCGCCGCGGCAGTAAACAAACCACCCGCCAAAATGGCCGGGCTAGATAGCCCCGGCATCTTGCCGGGAAATAAATCGGCCGAACAATCCATCACTCCCCAACCGTTGACGGACTGAACCATGTCAGACTTGCAATCTTTCAGCCAGACACTCTCCGAAACCTGGCCCATTTGGGTCGTGACCATCACCTTGATCGTCGCCGCCGTCATTGATGGCATGAAGCTCAAGGTGCCAAACTGGATTACCTTCCCGATGATCGTCTCCGGCTGGATTTATAGCGCTGTGCTTTCGCCTTACGCCGGCTGGGAAGGGCTGTTGTTCAGTCTTGCTGGTACCGTGGTGGGACTGCTGTTGTTGATGCCGGCCTACGCGATCGGCGGTATGGGCGCTGGCGACGTCAAGCTCATGGCGGGCGTGGGAGCCTGGGTTTGGGTGACGGTCACGCTCTGGGCCTTCGCCATTTCGGCCATCATCGGCGGAGTGCTTGCGGTGATCATGGTCGTCGTCGGCAAAGGCTGGAACAAGCATCAGAGCCAATTCTGGATGATATGTAACGAAATTCTTACGGTCAAAGATCCCGAAAAGCTGGCGACGATCGCCGCCGAACGTAAACCGAGCATGATGCTGCTGCCCTACGGTATTCCAATCGCCATCGGCACCATCGCTTATTTCGCCTGTGCGGGCATGTTGCTGTAGTAGAGTTAGTTGTCAATGGAGTAGATCGTTCCCGGTTGTGCAGCAACTCACATCTGACCACGAACAACAAACCACAAATTTCTCTGCTCGCACTGCTGTCATTGGTACTATTGCTCAGCGTTTCCTTGGTGCTTTGCCTCGATTTGTCTGAACCGGATATGTAGTTCGTGTCGAAGAAACCGACAAGGTTCTGTTTGCGACCGTGCCGTCAATGTGCAGTGGGCTTTCCAGCCCGGCGATAGAACATTGGTCAGGCAGGCAAACCTGACGCACGGGCTCCGCGGAACCAGAGGGGGGAATTCATGCGACCAAAATCGCTTATGCTGTTGGTACTTGCGTTGGGTTGTGGCTTGGTAGCCTCGATCGGCATCAGCCAAGTCATGGAACGCAATTCCAAGCAGGTCGCCAGCGTCGAAATGACGCCGATCTACGTGGCGCTGCACAACATCAATCTGGGCGACAAGATCGACCCCGCCATGATCACGCTGCAGGAATGGCCGAAGGACCGCATCCCGACTGGCGCTATTTCGCAACTTCAAGATCTGGAAGGTCGCCGCCCGCGATCTGCGATCATTAAAGGCGAGCCGATCCTCGAAGCCAAACTGCTGGCTCCAGGCCAGGTTGCCGATCCAATTACATCCATCCCGAAGGGCTTCCGATTGAAAACGATCTCGGTCGACGCGGAAAAAAGCGCGGCTGGTTTGCTCAGCCCGGGTGATCGCGTCGATGTGCAACTGTTCGTCAAGCGCGACGATCGTAACAACATCGAGAGCGCTAGGACGAAAGTCATTCTGCAAAACATCCGCGTGTTTGCTGTCGATCAAACCGTGCAACGCTCGCCCGATGGTGGCGAAGAGCGCACCATTGCCAAAACGATCTCGCTGCTCTTAACGCCCGAACAAGCCAGCAAGCTCACGCTTGCGGAGAATCTAGGCCAGGTGAGCCTGATCCCGCGCAATCCAGACGACGAAGAATCGGCCGATCTGACCGAGTACTCGACTGACGACCTGCTCGGCGATGGCGGCCGGAATACCCGCGAGAAAGAGCAAATTCGCGCAGAACCCGAACCAGCCAACAGAAATGGACTGCTCAGCGCGATTCAGCAGTTCGTGCCCCCGCCGACGCCGCCCTTTGTGATGGAAGTCGTCGAAGCGCAGGGAGTGCGGGAAGTCTCGTTCGATCCGGTGTCGGGACGGCCCATCCGCGATGGGAAGAACAGTGCGGGCGGAAGCTCGACCAAACATGGTGGCAGCTTGCCTGGCGAGACAACGCCGCTGCCTCCGCTCGACATTCCGACCAGCACCTCCAGCGGCAATTCAGAAGATGACGCCAAGGCCAAAGCCAAGGAATTACTCGACAACTTCCCCGTGAACTTCAATTAGTAAGGGTGGGTAGCGCCTGCCAAAGCGAATGATCTAATATTAGTGCAGCATGGAAAAGGATTTTCGATGCTGCGACGCGACGACCCCATCGGTTTCCTGACAGCACGAGCCGATTGACCGCCGGGTGTCACTGGTTTGTCCCAGAGCCACCCCACCAACGAAGGAAGTACAAGGATGTACGATAGCATTATCGCGCGGCTGTCGCTGGCACGCAACATTGCGGTTGTCGCGCTCACTTTGGGGAATGTTCTGCTGGGACTGGCTACCCAGTGTGCGGCACAAGAAGATATCTTCGCTGGCACGACGCCCGATGCGCTCGTCTTTCAGCTCGGAGATCAAAACGATCGGCTCGAAATCACCACTAATTCCAGCCGCATTCTCACGCTCGATAAGAACATCCCGCGCGTCCAGGTCAACAATCCCGATCTGCTGGCCGTGACTCCGCTCTCGGCCAAACAGGTGCAAATCTCCGCTAAAAAGGCCGGCGTTACCCAGGTCAATTTGTGGGACGAAGACGGGCAGATTCACACCGTCGATGTGCTGATTTACGGCGATGTCCGCGAATTACAAGTCGCGCTGCAGACCCAGTTTCCACATTCGACGATCAAAGTCTATCGCTACAGCGAGAGCCTCGTACTCAAAGGCTTTGTCGACCAGCCCGAACACGTCACTCAGATCGTGCAACTGGCGAGCGATTACGCCCCCAAAGTGATCAACAACATCACCGTGGGCGGTGTCCAGCAAGTGCTGCTGAAAGTTCGCGTGATGGAAGTTTCCCGGACCAAGTTGCGCAGTTTGGGCGTCGATTGGGCGCTTATCGATGGTGGCAATATTCTCGCGGCTTCCAATGTGAGTGGGCTGTTAGATTCGACGGGCTCTCTCATCGCTGCGGGCGGCGGCCTCATCAAGACAGGCAACGTTGCCGGACAAACATTCCAATTTGGCGTTTTCGACGGCAACACGGCCTTCTTCGGCGTGATCGACGCGCTGCAGCAAAGAAGAGTCGCCAAGATTCTTGCCGAGCCGAACATCGTTGCGGTCAGCGGCCGGCCCGCACAATTCAACGTCGGCGGCGAGTTTCCAATTCTCGTGCCGCAGAGTTTGGGCACAACCTCTGTCGAATTCAAGAAATTCGGCACTCAAGTCGACTTCTTGCCAATCGTGTTAGGCAATGGCAGCATCCGCCTGGAAGTTCGCCCCAGAATCAGTGAAATTGACCCCGCCAGAAGTGTGATTCTGAACGGCAATAGTATTCCCGGCTTGACCGTCCGCGAAGTGGATACTGCCGTGGAAATGAAAGCCGGTCAAACGTTCGCCTTAGCTGGATTGGTCCAAGAGCGGACCGAATCGCAGGTCCGCGGGCTTCCCTGGATTTCCGATTTGCCTGTCATCGGCGTACCGTTTCGCAAGACCCGCGACGAAATCAACGAAATCGAACTGTTGATCATCGTGACACCCGAATTTGTAGACGCGATAGACCCGAGCGAAGTGGCCTGCGGCGGTCCCGGCTACGGCACCACTTCGCCGACCAATTCCCAATTGCATTGTGCCGGACACGTGGAAGTTCCCGCCTACCTCAACCCAATCTCCGGCCCCACCGCCTGCGGCGAGTGCTCACAAGGCGGCTGCGCGGGGGGCGCCTGTGGTGTCAACAACGGGGCCTACGGCAGCGGTGAAAGTATCATCAGCGATGGCGTCGAACTTCAGGGAGGTTCCGGCTACGACGATTCCTATGCCCCCACGCCCAACCACGTCCCGATGACGCTCCCGCCGCAGTCACCCGATGAACCACTGCCGCCCCAAGCTTCGAACAGCGGGCCCTCGAAAATGGGAAGCCGCCAGGCCCTTCAATCGCTGCCTCCCGAATACACGGCTCCCCGACCCTATAGCCCAGCGCGGCAACCAGTTTTTACGCGCAATGCGAACAGCCCGGATAATCCGACCGTGGTGAGCGACGCGACAGGACCGGTGGGAGGGAAGGGCGGCTTGTTTGGGCCTGTCGGGTACGACGCCGACTAGCTGCCTGTTGAAGTACCTGGAACTGACCTCTTGAAGTTCGAAATTCCGGAGGTCACAGACCGCCGCTACAAACGAGTAAGCTACGCTTGCCGAGTGTCGGGGCGGGGTGTGTTCCCTAATCCCCGCCATTTACTGCTCCACTGTCAATCCTGGAGAAATCCAGACAAAGAGACTGGGAGACAAGGAGACAAGGAGACGGCAAGTAAAGCCGATGCTCCTGATCCCTGGTTTCTCCCTCTCCTTGTCTCCGCAAGATGGGAAACGCACTCCGCATAGCAGTTGTCGATCCCAAAGACGCGTCCCGCGACGTGCTCAAGGCGGCGCTGTTGGGTTTAGATACGGTCTGGCTCGAAGCCGAGTGCTCGCGGTACGAATTCTTCGCCGATGTGGTGACTCAAACCAAGCCCGACGTCGGTTTTGTCGCGCTCGATAGCAACCCTGACCGAGCGCTGGAGTTGGTGGCCGAGCTTGCCAAAAGTGCGCCTGAGTGTGCGATCCTGGTCACCAGCAGTTCGGCCGACGGCAACCTCATTTTGCGGTCGATGCGGGCCGGTGCCAAAGAATTCCTCACTACGCCGCTCAAACCAGAAGATGTCGCTGCGGCGTTACTACGCGTCGCGCGGCAGCAGCACGGCAGCCGCCCCGGCAAACCGCAAGGCTGCACCGTGATTACTATCGCTGGCGCGACCGGCGGTGTCGGTTCGACAAGCCTGGCGGTCAACCTGGGATGTGCCCTAGCTGCTGATAAGAGCAACCAAGTTGCCCTGGTGGACCTCGACCTCTCTCTCGGCGACGCGGACGTCTTCCTCGATACCATTCCCGAATACACGCTCACCGATGTTGCCCAAAACGTTGCGCGGCTCGACCTGACGTTGCTCAAACGATCGTTGACCAAGCACGATTCGGGACTGTACCTGCTCCCGAGGCCGGTTCAGTTGGAAGACTCGCGACACGTATCGACGGAAGACATGACCCGCGTGATCGGCCTGCTCAAAGCTACCTTCACGCACCTGATCATCGACACGTCGAAAAGCTACAACGCGTTGGACATGTTCGCGCTCAACCAAGCCGATGTGGTGCTGTTGGTTACGCAACTCGATCTACCCTGTCTCCGCAATGTCGTGCGGCTGCTGATGTCTTTCAAGGACACGCCCTCCGTAGATCAAAAGGTCAAAGTCGTAGTCAACCGCGTGGGCCACGAAACTGGCCAGATCAGTCTCAAGAAGGCCCAAGAAACCGTCGGCCGCGAGATCTACTGGCAAATCCCCAATGACTACCGTGTGATGGTCGAGGTTCGGAACAACGGCGTACCGCTGCTTGAGCAGGCACCCAAGGCTGCCATCACACAGTCGATCGGCCAATTGGCCGACGCGCTATGCGGCAAAATCGACGAGCAGCCCGACGGCAGCGCGAAAGCCCGTAGCTGGCTTAACCTCTGGCCAGTTAAGAGCGGGGCATAAGTTGCGCCGCAACCCGGTCAAAATGACCGGGCTCGATCACTGAGGCAGCCTGTCGCAGAGAGACAAAGCCGCCTTCCTCGGCAGGCATTCCTACGATCGGCACAATCGAGCCGACCGGCCCTGAGATTTCATTGCATCTCGTTGTTCAGCTCGGCCTTCCACGCTGCGGCCTCGGGGTGAGCTATCTTTTCTCGGATGATGTTCCAGCACAAAGCAGCTCTTAGCCTTCTGCTGTTAGCCTGTAAGTTCGAGGGTTCCAGCCGAACAGCGAATGGCTAAGAGCTAACAACGAAGAGCTAACAACTATCCCCACAAGGTCACTATGACGAAGCTCCCCAATTCCCCCGCCGCACTATCTCAAAAGGATAAAGAGGCCGAATTCGAGAACATCAAACGCCGCATCCACGGCAAGCTGGTCGACAAGCTCGACCTCTCGCGGATCGGCGAGCTCGAAGGCGACGTGCTGCGCCGCGAAATCCGTCTTGTCGTCGAGCACCTTTGCAACACCGAAGATACCTACCTCAATCGCAGCGAACGGGATCGATTGATAGAGGAAGTGCTCGACGAAACATTCGGCCTCGGCCCGCTCGAAATGCTGCTCAAAGAGCCGACGATCAGCGAAATTATGATCAACGGCCCCAAGAACATCTACGTCGAGCGGAGCGGTACACTGGAGAAGGCCCCCATCCAGTTTCGCGACGACAAGCATCTGTTGCAGATTATCGACCGAATTGTCTCCCGCGTTGGCCGCCGTGTCGACGAAGTCTGCCCCATGGCCGACGCGCGCTTGCCCGATGGTTCGCGCGTCAACGCGATCATTCCGCCGCTCGCGCTCGATGGGCCTTGTCTCACGATTCGGCGATTCGGCTCCAACCCGCTCAAGCTCGAAGACCTGTTGAACTACAAGAGCCTCACGCCCGAAATGGTCATGCTGCTTGAAGGCGCGATGAAGGCCAAGCTCAATATCATCATTTCCGGTGGTACTGGCTCCGGTAAAACGACGCTGCTCAATACGCTTTCGAGCTTCATCTCGAACGAAGACCGCATTGTCACGATCGAAGATGCCGCCGAACTCCAATTGCAGCAGGAGCACGTCGTGCGGCTCGAAACCCGTCCTGCGAACATCGAAGGCAAGGGCCAGATCAAGGCCACCGACCTCGTGCGCAACTGTTTGCGCATGCGGCCCGATCGGATCATCATTGGCGAGTGCCGTGGAGCCGAAACGCTCGACATGCTCCAAGCTATGAACACCGGCCACGATGGTTCGCTCACCACCTGCCACGCCAACACGCCTCGTGATGCTATCGCCCGGCTGGAAACGATGATCATGATGGGCGGTTTCGATATGCCGATGCGGGCCATGCGGACCCAGATTGCCAACGCGGTCGACCTGATCGTGCAGGCCAACCGGTTACAGGGCGGACCCCGTAAAGTGACCCACATCACCGAAGTTGTCGGTATGGAGCAAGAAACGATCGTGATGCAGGACATTTTCAAGTTCAATCAGGAAGGGGTCGACGAGCGTGGCAAGGCGGTTGGTTGCTTCATGGCCACCGGGATCCGCCCCAGCTTCATGAGCCGGCTCGAGTCGAGCGGTGTCAGGCTCCCTGCCAGCGCCTTCCGCGAAAGAATCATGCTGCGCGATTAGTGGCGAGCAGTGAAGTTCAAAAAATCAAAATCATCGCTTGCGGTTTAGCTCGCAAATCAAAGGCACTCGAAACAAAGCGAACCGTCTCCCATGACTCCACTCATCATTTCCATTGCGGTCTTCATCGGCGTCGCGGCCTTGATCATCGGCATTTCGTTCACCATGAGCGGCGATAAAGAGGCCGAGGTCGAAGATCGCTTGAATGTCCTCGTCGGCGGCAAGAAAAAAGGCCGTTCGAAAGCCGAAGCCGCCCAATATGCCGAACTGCTATCGACCATGCGCGGCGAAGGCACCAGCGCCATTGAACGCATGATTTCCCGCTACATGAACCTCGAATTGCTGTTCGAGCAGGCCGAAGTGGCGATGCCAGTGGCGCAGTTCCTGATCCTCTGTTGTGTGCTGGCTGTCGTTGGTCTGGTGCTGCCAACGGCCGCTGGCATGAATGTGCTCTTCGCGCCGCTGGTCAGTGGGTTCCTGGCGGTGCTGCCCATCTTGTGGTTGTTGATGCGGCGCAAAAAGCGGCTCCGCAAGTTCGCCGCCCAGTTGCCCGAAGCACTCGAACTGATTGCTCGCGCGCTCCGCGCTGGTCACAGTCTGGCGGCGGGCATGAATTTGGTGGCCAGCGAAATGTCGGCCCCAATTGCCACCGAGTTCAGCCGGACCTTCGAAGAGCAAAACCTTGGCATCCCCATGGAAGAGGCCCTCGAAAGCCTCACCGACCGCGTACCGAACCTCGACCTCAAGTTTTTCTCTACTGCAATCATCCTCCAGCGCCAAACCGGTGGTGATCTCGCCGAAATCCTCGACAAAATCGGTTACCTGATCCGCGAGCGATTCCAAATTTTTGGCCAGGTGCAAGCCCTCACCGGCGAAGGCCGGCTTTCGGGGATCGTGCTCTTGGCATTGCCGCCCGTATTGTTCGGCGTTGTCTATCGTATGAATCCAGACTACTTGATGCTGTTGTTCACCGACGAACTGGGCAAGAAAATGCTCGTCGGCGGTGTACTCATGCAGCTCTTTGGCGCGCTGGTCATTCGTAAAATCGTCAACATCCGCGTGTAAGCCACCTAGCTACGTCGCTCGCGACGCATACCAATCCATCATGACTACAATCCTTGCCGAATCCTTGATTAGTTCCGACCTGATGACCAAACTGGCCATCTTCGGCGCCGTTGCCTGCGGTGCCTGGTGGCTGTTGGAGTTGCTGGCTACCGGAAAACCTCGCGCGGAACAGCGGCTCGACGAATTCCGCGAACCGAACACACGCCGCAGCGACAGCCGAACGGGCAAGCATTCCGGCGGCATGACCCGAATCCTGAAAAAGGCCACGCCCACCTTCTCTAAACCCCTCCAGCCGAAAACCGAAGAAGAAGTCGGCAAGCTCCGGCTCAAACTTGGCTACGCTGGTTTTCGTGGCGAAGGGGCCTCCAGCATTTTTTTGGGCCTCAAGCTAATTTGCTTGATTGCTGGTTTCTTCATCGGTGGCGGCACGCTCTATTTTTCGCAAGGTTTTACCCAAAAGTCGATCATGTACACGATCGGATCGGCTGGTATCGCCTTTTATCTGCCCGATCTGGTGCTTTGGTTCCTTACCAAAAGTCGGCAAGATAACATCTTCTTCGGCCTGCCCGATGCACTCGACTTGATGGTCGTCTGCGTCGAAGCCGGTTTAGGTCTCGACCAGGCGATGCGTAAGGTCAGTGATGAAATGAAGAAGACTTACGTCGTGATCGCCGATGAATTTGCCCTTTGCAATCTGCAGCTTCAAATGGGCCGCGCGCGGAACGAGGTGCTTCATGAACTCGGCTCCCGTACCGGTGTCGACGACCTTAAAGCCCTGGCCGCGATTCTGATTCAAGCTGACAAGTTCGGCTCCAGCGTGGCCCAGGCCCTCCGCGTGCAAAGCGATTCAATGCGTACTCGCCGACGCCAACTCGCCGAAGAAAAGGCCGCCAAAACGGCCGTCAAGCTGATCTTCCCGCTCGTGATCTTTATTTTTCCGGCAATTTTCATCGTGCTCGTAGGCCCTGCCGCGATCACCATGATCAACGAAATGTTTCCCGCCATGTCTGGGGGAAAATAAACCGTCAACATTTTGCGGTGTCGCTGGCGACGCGCGATCCGTCTCGCCGAATCAAGCCGCCCGCCGCTTTGTGTGAGGGTACGGCGCCGTTTCATGCGCCCCGCGCGATTGCGTCAAATACCGCGCTACATACAGCCGCCCCAGGTGCCGCAGGTACAACCACTGCTGCCGCATCGACATCTTACTCGCCCCAGCCTGCCGGTCTTGAAACGTAATCGGCACTTCGACAATGCGTCGACAGTCACAACGTACGATCAATTCTAGCGCGATCTTGTAGCCGAGTGGGCGCAGGGTGGCGGCTCGTGCTAGCGTGGCCGCTTGGATCGCAAAGAAACCGGCCATCGGGTCGGCGGCACTGGTCAATCCCTGCGCCAGAAGCGATGCCACCTGCGAATTCAGCCGCCGCAGCCAGCTCCATTTTTTATCGATCTCTCCGCCTGCCACGTAGCGACTGCCGATCGCCATGTCGCAATCTGCTGAGCGAGCTGCCGCCACTAAATCCGGTACACTCTCGGGCGGGTGCGAGAAATCGGCATCCATCACCACGCAGACTTCGCCTCGCGCTTCGCGTAATCCACGGAGCACCGCTGTCGCCAAGCCCCGCTCGCCGCGGCGTGTGATTAGCCGCACGCCATGCGCCACACCAAGCTGATCGCACAGAGCTTCCGTTCCGTCGAGGCTCTCATCATCGACCACGAGCACTTCAGCCGAAAAACCCGCTCGTCCGAGGATCTGACTCAGCATTGGCAGCAACCGTTCCAGGTTGTCGCGCTCACGATAAGTCGGAATGATGACCGAAACGTCAGGTGTCGAATTCACTTGCGGTTGCTCCCGGTGCTCGGCAGAAGTTCGGCAATATTGCTAGCCGCCGAATCCAGCACATGAAATCGCCCCACCTTGGTGTGATCATCCCGCCGAACCTTGTCAGCGTGTGGCGTACGACCAAGCTCTTTGTCTTCGATGACAAAGGTCCAATTCGTCGGCAGTGAACCGAAGTTATCGAGTTCGGTCCGGAAAGCGTTATGAATCCGACCCTGGCGGAACCACTCACGCTGGTCGGGCGTCAAATAAAACATCAGCGAGCCTACGTGTTCGCCGATCATGATTAGCTGGTCGGGAAGTTCAGCCCGGGCCGCAATTTGCTCTGCCAGTGTCTGCTGGGAATACTTTTCGGCAAATAATTGAAAGGGCCCGTGAATCAGCGAAAAGAACGACAGCGGAAACCAGAGGATGCCCACAGCAAACGCCGTCTGCCTACGGCCACGCTCGAACAACAAGAGCGCTGCCCCGATTACCACCGCTGCGACGACTGCCACTACGTAAGCGAAAGCTGGCGAGGGTGCCGTCAGAGAATAGTTAAACACCTGTAGCGTAATCACGGTGCCGAAAACTCCAAACACGCATGATAGTCGAAACGATGTCGTCATTCCGGCGCGAACTGCCGGCGCGAGGGTGCCGCGCAACAGACGAGAAAATGCCACACCTGCCAGTACTGCCACCGGTGGGAAGAGCGGTAGGGCATAGGTCAGCAGTTTCGAATTGGCAGAAGTCAAAAACAGGAACCCGCCGACGAACCAGCACACCAAGAACAGCGTGGCGCGACGCTCTCTAGCCTGCCGACCGTCATACCATAGTTGCCCCACCGCAGCGAGCGCGTAGAGCAGCCAAGGCATCGAGCCACCGAAGACCGGTGCGACGTAGTAATACCACGGAGCTTGGCCGTGGAATTGTCCTTCGGTGACGTATCCGAGCAGATGTCGATCAAAAAAATAGTATTTCAGATATCCGGGGCTGGCATGCTCCATCGCTAGAAACCAGGGGCTCGCCAGGATCGCACCCACAACCATCACAAACAGGCAATTGCCAACCTGTCGCCACGAGTAGCTTCGGGTTGCCAACACATAGAGAGCAATACCCACAGAGAATACAGCGATTCCGATCAAGCCCTTCGTCAGGAGTGCCAGTGCCGCACAGAGCGCTCCGCCAATCAGCCACCGCCATCGCACGGGACCGGATGTCGCGTGTTCCGCGCCCCAATAGCAGATGGCCAGCAAGTTGATGGCCGGCACCAGCGCAATGTCGTGGGCCGGAGATTGAGCGAGCATCACGGGCAGGACGAGTGTTAGCGCCGCCACGACCGCATACCAGCCGACTTCCTGATCGTATAACCGACGCGCCAGCGCAGCCGTTGTTAAGCAACCGACGAGAGCGAACAGTATCCCCGGCAGTCGTACGGCCGCCTCATTCATACCGAACAACCGGAGCGAAATGGCCTGGGCTAGAAAGTAAGCAATCGGCTTGTCGCGAAACGGCTCGCCGCAAAATCGCGGCACCACGTAGTCGCCGCGTTCGACCATTTCTTGTGCGATCGACGCATGTAGTCCTTCGTCTGGATCCAACAGCGGAGTGGAGAGAGTGAGCGGATAGACGTAAACCAGCGCCACGCAACCGACTATCACGAGCAGCAGTAGTCGGCGGGCCGCATGATCCATTTTTGTTTTAGTGACGTAGGGAGACGTAAGAACATGGACGGCGCGAGACAAGTTCAAACTTGTCGCCCCTTCCCCAGTCGATCTTGGATAAGATAAGTAATCGGCAGGCTTGTAGCCGTTCAGCACTCTTGGCGTCAATACCAAGTGCTAGCTCATCTCTGAGGTATCGGAGGTTCGAGGATGTTATTTCGAAATATTTAGTGCTTTCTCACGCCAATCATGGAGTGACTGTTGCCGTAGTTGCCGTAGGTGGAGCTCAGCCTACGCCTTGCTAAAGCTAGCAACCAAATATCAAGCGTCGGCAACCCCAAGGAGTGGGATTCAATTCACCTGCAGTTCGTGGTCTTTAAAAGTGTTCGCTAGCGTCGCCAGTGCCGCAACTTTTCCGTCTGCGTAAGTTGCACCGCTGAAGCTCGAAGTATGGCGACAATCGAATCAACCGTGACGATATTGTCGAAGGCGACGGGTAGACCGCGTACCCGCCGTGCGTTTTGCGCACACCCAACGGTTGGTGCCAGTTCGAAAACGAATAGCGTTGGCGAGAGGTGTATTATGCGTCGAGCGATCGTAGCAACCCTGATGGCCGTTGTAATGGCGAGTTGGATCTCCAGTGCGTCGGCCATCGTCTTTCTCGATTCGGCGCACCATTACATCGAATCGGGCCGAGAGCGCAACGCCGCCTGGCCTTGGCCGTACTTTTGCCCTGATCGTGCGGCAGTCCGCGAGCCGTTCGAGATTATGACTCGCAATGGTTGGCGGCGTCAGAATTTGCTCGGCCCGCACTACTTCAATCCAGCAACGAACGAACTCACCACGGCAGGCCAATTGCAGCTGCGATGGATTATGACCCAGGCACCGCCCGAGTATCGACAAGTGTTCATCGAGCGGTCGATCGATCCGACCATTACGGCTGCCCGCATCGACGCCGCCCGAGCTTACGCGTCCCGCGTCGCACTCGACGGTCAAATGCCACAAGTGTTCGAAACCAATCTGGTCGCCGAAGGGCGTCCAGCCGCAGTGGTTAACATAGTCAACACCAAATTCATGGAAAATATGCCGGTGCCCGTGCTGCCGGCCGACACCACAATCGATCAGTAAATCCAGTGCGCTTTGCCACGCGAATTCTTCGCGCGGCGAACATGGTCCGGCAAGGATGCCGGCGGGCAAGCTGGGTCAGGGAGGAAATGGTCATGCGACGTGTTTGGCGAAAGACGGTGGCGGTGGCTCTCTGTGCCGTGGCAACAACGAACGAGCCTGCTGAGGCAGGTCCCTCGGGCATGGCATACGACGTGCGGCCCATTGCCACGTCCTCCGACGAGGGAAGCTGGACCGAAAAACTCAAATTCTGGCAAAAGGATCAGCCCGCAACGGCCAGCGTGGTCCGCGCCGAGCCAGTCAAGCCGAGCGACGGCATATCGCCCTGGCGAAATCCAATCCAGTACTTCTCCGCAGCTATGTCGGAAACGCCAGTCGCCGAGTCACTCAAAAACGAGAGGGCCACCCCAAAAGTCAAAGAAAGACCCGACAGCATCGCACTCGACACGCCGACTGCCCCAGCGACGCCAAGCTACTACATCGCGCTGGCCCAATTAGCCGAGCACCAAGGCAATGTGGTGCAGGCCCGCTTCCAACTTCAACAAGGGCTCGCTAAGTGGCCAACCGATGTCGAAATCCTGCGTGCCGCCGGTCGTATGGAAGATCGCCAAGGTCAACTACCCCTTGCCGAAAAGTTGTACCAACGCGCGGTCACTGCGAACCCTCAGCATGCAGGCGCATTGAACGATTTGGGTCTCTGCCTCGCACGGCAGGGGAAATTCGCGCAATCGGTCCAGTCAATTGAACAAGCGATCAATCTGCAGCCGGACAAGCCGCTCTACCGCAATAACGCGGCCACAGTTTATGTTGAAATGCGGCAAGATCACAGAGCCCTCGCTCATCTATCGGCTGTGCATGAGCCGGCTGTGGCGAACTACAACCTCGGTCAGTTGCTCGTTGGTCGCGGCCGACAACACGAAGCGATTGCCTACTTCCTATCGGCCATCGAGATCGACCCAACGATGGAACCTGCTCATGCAGCAATCGCTCAACTGCAAGGCAGACCAGCTTCTGTCAGCTCGCCAGTGGTGGCTGAACGCACCCTGCCGCAACCAGTTGTGACGCCGAGCTTCGGCCCGCAACTCGTGCCGCAGCAACCAGTCGCCGAACCAACTTTCCCCGCTACTGCCCGCGGTCCGGCACCAGGCACATCGAGCTACGTGCCGCCAGCCGGCTACTATCCAGCGGCTACGCCACCTTCTTCGCCCCTGGTCATTGCGCCGACTTATCATACCGCCACCGCGCCACGCTACCTACCGCCGGTTAACCCAGCCGTGCCCGGCACAGTGCCGCCAGCGATGATGGTTCGCTAGAGCAAAGAGAAACGCGCAAGCCGCAAGTTGTTGTGATCTTCAAACCGTTGAGGCCTGTTAAAGCCGACAGTCTACTAGCTCGGATTTCCCGCTTTGCTGTGGCCGGCTGTAATCTATTGAGATTGGCTCGACGATTCGTGCGATTCGGAGGCCGGCGCCAGCCATTGTGGCCGATACGCAGTCTGTTGAATTGGTTCGCTCGGCGGATCGATCGGACGCGACGCCGCCCAATTCAGTTCAGGCGGAGTTACGGGCGTCGGCTCCTCGAAACGTAATAAATAGACACCAAGGAGCGTGGCCAACAAGCCAGCGAGGAGTGTCAGACCCAGGCACGCTTCGGTTCTGCTGAAATTGCGTTCTTTGCTCATGTGTTTGCCTCAGGATTTATCAGCCGCCGCTCGGCAACGCGCAGCTTCGCGCTGCGCGCACGTGGGTTGAGAGAAACCTCTTGCTCGCTGGGACGAATCGGGCGACGCGTGATCGCCTCAAGGCAGTCGTCGTTGCGAAAGGCTTCCTTTACAAGTCGGTCTTCTAGAGAGTGAAAGCTGATGATGGCCAACCGACCGCCGGGGCTTAGGCACTCCGGAAGTCGTTGCAGTGCCACCTTGAGCCATTTGAGTTCCTCGTTCACCGCGATCCGCAGCGCCTGAAACGATCGGGTTGCTGGGTCAATACGTTCGTGACGACTCCGCGGCACCGAGCGGCGGATCACGTCGGCCAGTTCGCTGGCCGTTCGCATCGGAGACTGTTTGCGTCGTGCCACAATTTGCCGAGCGATTCGCCGACTGTAGCGTTCCTCACCCAATTCGAACAAGACATTTGCCAAATGTTCTTCGCTGAGCCGCTCCAAAAGTCGCCAGGCTGGATCACCCCGGGTTGGGTCGAATCGCAGATCAAGCGACCCAGTGCTGTGAAAGCTGAAGCCACGGTCGGCATCGGCCAGTTGATCGCTTGAAAGCCCCAGGTCAAGCACAATGCCGTCCACTGCCGCGATCGCCATATCAGCTAGCAATTCTGGTAGGTCGGCATAATTGGCTTGATAGCAATCGATGGGCAAGCCGCCCAGTTGCCTCAAGGTACGCTCTACCGCGGCTGGATCGCGGTCCAATGCGAGCACGCGTCCGTCCTTACCGACGGCTTCGGCCAACAGACGCGCGTGGCCCCCTCCACCAAGTGTACCGTCGACAATAGTTTTTCCCGAGAGGGGGCTAAAAGCTGCGAGCACCTCAGTTGCTAGCACCGGGACGTGCTGCGACGAGTCAACCGTCATGCGACACCAATTAGCAAGTTCACTGAGCCGAAAGCTGACCGCGCCGTTGTCGGCGTTGGGACCAGGGATTGCATCATACGCTCAGGGGCAATAGGGCGTCGAGCAAGCCGATGTCGTTCCCTGAGGACCACCCCCTTGGCCACTGGGATACTCGCGTCGACCCACGGACACGAATCCTTGTGTCCGCGGGTGGGTCGACGCGGGTGGGCGGTCCACCTTCCGCAGCTCAGGAGCGCTTCCATGCGCCGAGCGTTGACAGGGTCGACGTACCGGAAAGGAACCCGGATGGGAGGAGCGACTGTGGCCAAGCGCTCTCCGTTGCCCCTGCCCCGGCGTACCGCGGAAAGGTACGCCAGAATGAATCCTTATGGGTAGTGAGGGATTGTAGCCGTAATGCGTGAGGATCACGTTAGATTACGCTTTGCCACCGAAGCGTCAACATGCGTTTTACGCAAAATTTGGTTGTCGCTTGTTCAGTAGTTTTGACGTATCTCCAAACGGGCGGACGCGAGGACCAACTTCGAGAATTTATTTACACAGAAAAAGTATTTATTAAATGACTCTGTACAAAACATCACATGAATGCGAGAATCTCCGAGGCTTGTAAAGCTAGCTAGAATTGGCTTCGATATTCGCCACTCACCTCGAAAGGAGGGATGAGTATAGTTTCGTAGCATAGGAGAAAGTCGCAGCGAGCGAGAAGGGCTTGCTGAGCCGGAGCGACTGCGATGGCCGAGCCGGGCCCCCCAAGCTCTGATCTCCGCCGGTTCGTTCCACGGCGTCGAGCGAAGGCGGTAGCACTCTTGGAGGGGAGAGCGTCTGCATCCTCGCCCCCAATCTCCGAGATGCCATGTACAGCCACGGTGACCACTGGTTTAGTGGCTGCCATCACTTCGAGAGCAGCATTGGGCACCCCCCCTTGGATGAGAAAGTGAAAACTGCCAGATCGGCCGCCACATGCACTTGCGGAATTTCGATCTGCCAGTCGAGAATTGTAAACTCGCCAGGTTCCAATACGGATGCTATTTGTTTGTGGATGGTAATTGACGGTGACCCGCTGATCCAAAAAATCGACGACCCTGAACTCCAGCAACTTGAGCCCATGCCCGACGAACCGATTTGTTTTGATTACAAACTTCCACGTGAGCTGGTGGCCCAGGAACCATTGCCGAATCGCATTGACGCGAGACTGATGGTAGTCGACCGAGGGCGGCAGGAAATAGAACACGTTTATGTCCGAGATTTACCCGAATTGCTGCAGTCCGGCGATCGTATCGTGCTAAACGATACCAAGGTCATTCCGGCTCAACTCGTCGGCAAGCGGGTGCTCACCGAGGGCAGCTGGCAAGGGCTTTATTTGCAGACGACCACCGAAGGGCACTGGAAGCTGCTCTGCAAAGCGCGCGGCCGGATAAAACCCGGCGATGCGATTGTCCTGGTCGATGTCGAGGGCCGACCCAGTTTCAAGCTCAGAATGATCGAGCCGCTGGCGGAAGGCCAGTGGCTGGCCCACCCCGAGTCGGACGAAACCACCGAAACCTTACTCGCGCGAGTGGGCCGAGTACCGTTGCCACCATACATCCGTGGCGGTCAAATGGTCGACGCGGACGTGGCGAATTATCAGACCGTGTTTGCCCGCGTGCCCGGCGCTGTAGCTGCACCAACCGCTGGGCTGCATTTCACGAAGGAGTTGCTGCGTTCGCTTGCGCAACGCGGCAGAACCATATCGGCGGTCACCTTGCATGTGGGGCTCGGCACCTTTCGCCCGATCGCAACCGCCACGCTCGATGCCCATCCGATGCATCGTGAGTGGGGTGAACTTACGCAGGCCGCCGTTGCCGAATTGAATGCGACTCGGCGGGCCGGGGGCAAGATCATTGCTGTAGGTACTACCGTCGCGCGCGTGCTCGAAACGGCAGTGCGTACACCTGGGGCGTCGCGGGAATCGATGCTTGCCTGGCAAGGGGAGACCGACCTTTTCATTCGTCCGCCGTTCGAGTTTCAGGCGATCGACGCCTTGCTGACAAATTTTCACTTTCCGCGTACGACGTTACTCGTATTAGTCGAAACGTTTGCGGGGCGCGACCTAATCGAGCGAGCCTACCTGGAAGCGATACGGGAAGAATACCGCTTTTATAGCTACGGCGACGCGATGCTAATCGTTTGATTTGCATGACTGAGACGACGCAATGTCATGCAGCTAGCGATTAAGGCGCATAATAAGAGCGGCTCTCCTCTGAGGAACTGGGGCAGGTAGTCCCTACTGTCGAGAAGAGCCGCCATAGCTTGGCGGACAATCGTTGCGAAAGTGCCGTATCAGAATCGAATTATACCAAGAAGTCGGTGAATTCGCGCGAGTTTTTTGCGCGTTTCAGCTGTGCTATTCGGTTTCATCGACTGACACCACGAGAGACTTAAGGCGTTTCTTCCGAGCTCTAAGTTGTTAGTATTTGCTATATTTTATCGCAAAATGTTCGCTAGATACCGAGGTTTAACTCACATCGCTGCAAACGACCACTGGGTAGTCCACATCGAGTGACGCAAACACGCCAGTCGGAAAGGCCGACTTCCTGGCTGCCAGATCCTGGATTTCGGAAGTGGGCAAGATCTGCCCGGATACCACCGAAGCGGTCGCCTACCGATGGCAGATGGAACACGACACGAACTGGTTAGCCGAATGCGCTGGCCAAATCGTCGGCCGACGATTCGAAGCTACCAGCGGTGGCGGTTCCCATCGCATTGATGGCCCCTATGCAAGCAATCACAATGAGTGCCAACATGACGGCGTATTCAACAGCCGTCGGACCAGATTCGTCGCGCAGGAAGTTATTGAGGTGGGAAAACATAAAACCGTATCCAGGCAAAGTGCAATCCACCGGCGTCAGAAAAGGCTCGGAAATTCGCCAGCTAATCACACGTGAAAAGGCGCCATCAGGGCAGCTTCCACTCCAAACCTAGCTTATTTTCTTCCGATGGCAAATTCGCACAGCAAAAATGTCGAGAGTACAGCCCAGCGAGCCCAATTGTAGGGGTTGCGACGAGTAAAGTCACTACAATCGAGGCGTCGCCTTCAGCCCTGCTCAGCGTCTGTGATTAGGCCTGGAACGAACTGCCGCAACCGCAACTCTTCACGGCGTTTGGATTGTCAAACGTGAAGCCGCGCTTCTCAATGCCGTCGTAAAAGTCGACCGTCGTGCCGTCGAGAAACAGCGCGCTCTTCTTGTCGACGACGACTGGTACACCGTGAAAATCGTAGCGGCTATCGACCTTCTGATCGTATTGTTTGTCGAAGCCAAGAGCATAGGAAAAGCCGCTGCAGCCGCCACCAGTGACACCGACGCGAAGTACGGTTTCCGGCTCGAGCTTTTGGTCGGCGATAATCCGCTTAACTTCGGTGGCGGCTTTTTCAGTCAAAGTGATGCCCATAGTCGTACTACTCCCTAATTGAGCGAAGGTGTGGGGTTGCTGCCCACAGGCGGCCAATCAGCCCACGTAGTCATTTTAACTTGTCATGACCAATTATAGTCATCGGGTCGTCCGTGGAAAATGGCACATGGAATCTTGGCGTTATGGCTTACAAGCCCCGTTTCTAGCCGCGCCGTGCCAGTTTCCGCAGTTCATGCACAGCAGCTACGACTTTTGAGACCGCGAAATCGACATCGGTGGTGGTATTAAAGCGGCCCAAGCCGAATCGCAGGCTGCTGCGGGCGGCATCCTCGCTAAGGCCAAGGGCTCGCAATACGTGGCTTGGCTCCGGGTCGGTCGAGGAGCATGCCGCCCCGCTACTCACCGCCAGATTGCCCATGGCCATCAACAGCGCCTCGCCGTCGACGTTGCCAAACGAAAGGTCGAGATTGCCAGCCAGACGCAAGAGCGATCCATCAATGTCTCGAGCGTCGAGGGCCGGACCGCAGATTTGAACTTCGTCGAGTTCGAGCATGATTTCGGTCGCAAGGCGGTCGCGGAGTGCCAGGAGCCTTGGTAGAGCGGTCGGTAATTCTTCCCTGCATAGACGCAACGCCGCCGCAAAACCTACGATACCGGCCACGTTGAGTGTGCCAGCGCGGCGGCCTGCCTGCTGCCCGCCGCCGTTGATCTGGGCGTCGAGCCGCACGATTGGATCTCGCTGACGGACGTACAACGCACCGACGCCTTTGGGACCGTAGATTTTGTGAGCCGTGAAGCTCATCAGGTCGACGCCAAGCTGCGACACGTCGACTGCTATTGTTCCCACACCTTGGGTCGCATCGCAGTGCAGCAGCACACCGCGATCTTTGCAAAAATGGGCAATCTCCCTGAGTGGCTGAATTACACCAATCTCATTGTTGGCTAGCATCACGCTGACGAGGCAGGTGTCGGCACGCAAAGCGTCGGCAACTTTTTGCGGGTCGAGCCAGCCCGCTCGCGGACTGCCGACCTGCTCGACGCCGAGCAGCGTTACCTCGTAGCCGCGACGGGCGAGCCGGGCCAACGGTTCGAGTACCGAAGTGTGCTCGGTTAAGACGCTCACTAGATGATCGCCTCGCCTGCGCTGGCGCTCGGCAACACCCCGGATGGCGAGGTTATTGCTTTCGGTGGCGCCGCTGGTAAAGACGATTTCCTTCGCGTCGGCGCCAATCGCTGTCGCGATCGAGCGACGCGCTTCGTCGACTGCTTCTCGGGCGTCGTTGCCATATTGATGGCCGACGCTGCCCGCGTTGCCATACTTTTCAGTAAAGTAGGGCAGCATCGCCTCGACCACGCGCGGATCAACCCGCGTCGTAGCGTGGTTGTCCATGTACACGGGTTGAGGGAGTGTGGTAGGCATGAGAACTAAAACGCATGCGGGGAAATTGTGCGCATCCAGACTATTCTACGCAAGTTCCGGCTCGATCACTGCTTGCGGTTTAGTTGAATAGCGCCCGCAACGCAATTTGCGACCAACTTTCAAATTCTTCGAGCCGCTCGAGCAGTTCTCCTACCGGTCGGAATCCGGCATCAAGGATGTCATCCTCGCGCGGCAAGACGCCCGGCTGCTCGACGTCGCAAAGATGAACCACTCCCAAGTGCACCTTGCCGACAGGCGTCTCGTCGTCGTTGATCAGCCCGGCAATTGTTTCGGTGTAGGGTGTGTCGATTGACACTTCTTCGGCCAGCTCGCGCTGCATGCCCTCGCGGTAGACATGATTGATGTGGCCGGCCGATGCGTCGAGCGATGAGATGTGACCGCCGATGCCGACGCTCCGCTTGGCGTGAAGCCGGCGTTCGCCCATGCCGCCGCCGCGTTGATATTGAAACAACTGGATGCGCCCGTCGTCGTCAGTCCAACGAAACAAGACGTACGGAATTAGCTGCTTGTAGCTGGGATCTTCTTCCATTTGGCCGCGAGGCAGATATTCGATCTCGCGGCCCTCCAAGAGCCGTGGCAAGTAGCGGCTCACTTCGACCGAGAAGCCTTGAAAGTAACCCAACTCATGAAACAGCGCGGTCGGAACGACAAGTACCTTTTCCGTAGCGACAGCAGACACGGCGAATCCTTTCCTAGGCAGAGAGAAAGCAGGGTACAATGCTGCCGATTGTATCCGGCCCTTCCTCGCGCGGAAAGTACCTACGGAATTGGCCGATCCTCAATTTGCAGCATTAGCTCGTTAGAGTTGCCCTTCAATTCCGGCGCGTACATCGCCGATGCTCGAGCCGGCAGGGCACTGAAGCGGCCCGGAATCTCAGCCCGCAGCCGGTAGCTGACACTGTGCTGACCGCGCGCAAGTCGAGTACAAAAGAACGTGACTCGGTTATCGCGGAGCTCCACGTAGGCGCCGAGATCGTTGCTGTTGTAGCCGCTCTGAAGAGCCACCGATTCGGTTCCGGCAGCCTTCATGTCTTCAAACATCACATACTCATAGTCATTCTTCGATTCGATCAACAGCTCTACTTCCACTAGGTCGCCGCTTTGGACCATGCCGAGATTGGGAATCTCCGTGCGATCGAACTTGTCGACCTTTTGCTCGACAACTTGGCCATGGCCGCCAACGACTTCGATTGATTTGTCTGCAAGGGTGAGCTTGTAGAATCGACGCTCGACTCGGAGTTCCAAGCCTGCCGCGCGAATGTTGTCTTCGAGCGTGAAATTGGTGAGATAAGCGCTCCAGTACAACGGACCGGTGCCGCTCTTGCGGAGCTCGACGGTGTGCCGTCCGGCTTCCAGGGAATCCCCGGTCAGAACAAATCGATTGTTGAAAGCAAACAGGTTCTCCGCCGTAACCTTTACCTCCTGTCGCTTTTGGCCGTCAATCCAAACTTCGGCAGTCATATCCGGTTTATCCTCGCCTGTAGCCTTGATATAGTTGGCGAGTGCCTCGACCACTAACGCCGTGTCACGCGTGCTGTTCCAGTAGGTAGCGTGCTTGCGATTGTTGACCAGGTACTTTACAAGGAGCGGCGCGACAGTGTCTTGAGGATTATTGGCGACAAGCAGCTTCAGGTAGAACGCGTGCGCTTCAAACTCGCTGCCGTACCAGTGCCACCAAGAACTACCCGGCAGATTGAGATAAGCGGTTTGATTTTCGTTGTCAACAACCAGATATTGGCGGATGTTCCGCATAACCATGGCGAGTTTCTCAGCTTCGTCTTGTTTGTGGAGCGCGAGGCCGAAAGTAGCCAGACTGTAAACGGCAAGTTTCGTGCGATCGCGGTAGAGATAGTCTCGCATCGCATCGCTCTTCACCTCAGCGTCGACTAGCACCATGTAGACCAACGCATCGAGATTATCGGCAGCAAGCTTAGAGGGGTTTTCTTTGTCGATCGGCTGGCCATCCCGGTTCATGTTCGTGAGGGCCAGCAGTTGACGCTCTTGGTGTTGCTTGAGCCAAGCGGTGCCACGCTCCAGCAGGCCGGGCACGAGCGCGACGCCATTCTCTTCGGCCACCTGCAGTCCATGCACGACGACCGCCGTGGTGTGGGCCGTGCTCTGTTCGCCCCAGCCACTGAACCAGCCCCAGCCTCCGTCCGAAAGCTGCATTTCGGTAAGTCGCTCGACGCCCGCTTTCACTATCCTGGCCAGTTCCACATCGTCGAACACTGGATTGCTGTCGAATCGTTTCCACTGTTTTTTCCGCTCGGCGGGTTCGTCTAGCTCTTGGGCATTGAGGTTGGTTCGCTTTTCTTGAATTTGATTGAGGTCGAGGCCCAATTGGCGGAGCGTCTGTTGTGTAATCGCGGCAGGCACAAAGCGGTTCAGCGTTTGCTCGGTACAGCCATAGGGATAGGCGATCAGGTAGGGTAGGGCGTCGACCATCGCGCCGGCCAGCGAGGGAGAGTACTGGATTTCGAGTCGCGTAGCTTCTGCTCGCCTTTGACTCGGCACAACGACCTCGAATGTTCCTCGCTCGTCTGCCGGCCGCAGCATACCGGTAAAGCTATCCATCTTGAGCATGCCATGTACGTAGACCGGAAAACGATTCTCGACAGCGTCCGACTCAATGTCGGTAAGGGCTGACATACGAATTACGGCCTCACCTTCGTGCAGAACTTTCACCCGCCAATCGACACGCCGTTCGCCGCCAGCGGGGATTTCGACCGTCTGTTCCACGATGCCGGGGAGTTCGAGAGTGCTGCCTGATTGCTCGAGCCGCACCCGCGCTTGCTTGGCTTGCGGCAGATAATTATGCACATTCGCGCTGAGCACCACTTCGTCGCGCTCGACAAAAAACCGCGGCGCTTGCATGCGGACAATGATATTCTTGCGAGTGACTACCTCGCTGGCCGCTTCGCCCACTCGCGTGCCGTGGCCCAGGGCCCAGACGCGGATTTTCCAAGTTGTAAGATTCTGCGGCATATCGAGCACTACTTCCGCCAGCCCATCGGCATTCGTATCAAGCGAAGCAATCCACAGCGCGGTATCAGCGAACTCGGAACGGACCGTCGGCTCAACAGTTGCGGAGGCCGCTGACTCTGCATTCGTGGTACCAAAACGATCTACCACCCCGGCATTTGCCTCAGCCGACATGGCCTTGGAAGCTGGTGCCGCCATGCTCCGCGAGAATCCTAGCGCCATGCCGCTTCGGCCTGCCAGTGGCGAGGCCGTTGACAGTTCGACAGCCGTTTTGTCTGCCCCTGGATCGCCAAAAACACCAATGTTCTGCATCGGCGTCGCATTTGGCGGTGTGATGTTGGTGCTCCAGCGATCGAGACTCGACTCCTGATGCGGCTGATGTTGGCGTCGCCACTTCCAAAAGAACTCCTTAATCCTGGGCACATTCGAGCCGCCCGAAATGTATTCAACGCTCTTATCAAAGATCGAAAGTACGGTCGAACCTATGAACGGCTGGCCCGCTTCGTCAGTGAGCTTCAGTTTTATCGTCGCCTGTTGTCCCGGCTGATAGACGTCGGCAGAAGGTACCACGTCCACGTTGAGAATGCGCTTGGCCGGCGGCACGTGGATTTCGCAGACCTGCGTATGAACGCGGGCAGCCGAAATCGTTACCGCCTCGACGAAAAAATTCGGCATGTCTTTGGTGGTGACTTCGACGAGAACGATGGTACTTTTTCCCTCAAGCCTCACAAATTGCGGCGCCGGGTATATGCCATTTGATGGCCGTACAAACAGTAGCACCGTCGAACCAACGCGATTGGTGTTGATCTGCAACTGAACCTTATCGCCGGGTGCATACTCGCGTTGTCCAGGGACGATCTCCAGATCGTTGAAGCGAAAATCGCTGCCGGCAAAACCCTCGCCGACGATCGTGAACAAGTACCCGCCTTCAAGCGAGTGACCAGCGGCATCAGTTACCGAGTAAGACAGACGATATTGCCCCTGTTCAGAAGCCTTGATGGTGAGCGTCGCCAGGCCTTCGGAATTGGTGGCAAGCTCCCACGCCCGGACCTCTGTTTCGATTGGTTCACTGGCGTTCTTGTCGTCGTAGCGAATCTTCAACAGTCGCAGTTTGCCAGGGCCTGCCACGCCGAGGCCATCCAAACGGCGAGCGGCGAAGCTGGCGTTTACTGTATCGCCGACTCGGTAAAAGCCTCGGTCGACCCAGGCAAATACGCGGAACGGTTGACGGCCAACGAGAACAGAGCCGCTGCCCACGATCGTGCGACGAGATTGATCGACGACTTCCGCCTGAATCTCGTAGCGATGATCTTGGTTGGAATGCAATGCCAAGGCAAGCGACGTGTCGATCTCGATTTCGACCGTGCCATCGGGGCCGATCGGCACCTCTCGCTCGACAATGACCTCGGGCGGATCGGGCGCGTGCCAAAACCACCATGGCGATGGTCGGCTGCAGCCCCACTTTTGCCAGCCCGGATACCAAGGGTAATCATAAGCGAACCACCAATAGCCGGGGCCGTAGAGCCAGTCCCAGGGCATCGGCGGATACCAGCTACTCGCGTATTCGCTGCGGAGCACCTTGTACTTGACGGTGGCATCGGTCACGGGCGACCCGAAGTAGTATTTGGCTCGGATCGTGGCGGTAAACTGTTCGCCGAGTTGGAGCGGGTGTTTCGGCGCTTCCACGGAGACCTCATACTCAGGTTTCTTGTACTCCTCGACGCGGAACATGCTGCCGCCGTGATTCACCACTTGCAAGTGGTACTGGCCTAATGTCGCATCGACGGGCAGTTCAAACTTTCCGGCAATGCCGCCAAAATTGTCCGATGTCAGTTTTTCTGTGTAGACACGCTCGCCCTTCGGGTTGTGAATCTCGACTTGAAAAGTCTGGTGAGCGAATTGCGATGTATCCTCTTGGTCGTACTGGGCACGGCGGCGAATCCAGACCTTGAACTCAACCGTCTGCTTCGGCCGATAGACGGGCCGGTCGGTGATTACAAACGCCTTGACCTGGCTGTATTGCTGATCCTGCTGGCTACCGCGCCACACATTGTGGAATCCGAGGTAGGCAAGCCGTCCATCGGAGGTCGTGGCGATCGCAAGCCATTGAAACTGATCGTGCTCTCGGTCGGAAACAGCAAGAAACGCCTGGCCATCTTTGTCGGTTTTCTCGGCGAAGTTATCGACAATTACGTCAAAGCTATTTCGGGGCCGTGCGGCGGGATTATCTGCATATTTGACTCGATAGCCGAGGAACTCAACGTTCGCTTTGATGAGCGGGGCGCCACTGACTGCGTCGCAGACAAAATAGAGCGACTGCTCGCCCATCGGCTTGCGAACAATGGTTGTGTCGGCAAGCCAAAGTATAGTTTTACAAGTATTGCCATCTGCAACCTTCGCGGTGAGCAGATACGCGCCTGCCTGCTGGAGCGGCGTGGTCACCGTAATTCGCTTGTCAAAGTGCTTGTCGCGCGGTTCGAGCGGCAGCTTCCAATTGGCCACCACATCGCCGACGTACTGTTTTTCATCTTCCTGGACAAGGCGGTATCCGATGTCTGATAGGTTTAGTATTTGGCCATTGAGCTGCTTGGGACGTGAATTCAAATAGGAGCGGACATCGCTAAGCAATTTAGTTACATTGATCGGCTGGGAGGTGAAGTCGACGCTCTTAGCATTGCGGAAACGGAATTCAATCGTTGCCCCGCGGCCGGCCGGTTGCGTAAGCGCGCTGCCGAATTCTCCCCAGTTGCCGCTAATCTGATCGAGACGATTCTGGTATTGCTGCCGCTCGTCACCGGAGAACCGCTCGACCGCCTGCCGCCAGTAATCTGCGGCTCGCGCCAATTGCCGGCGGTTTTCGAAAATCGAGCCGAGTTCTGTTAAGGCAGAGCGTACATCCTGCTCGGACGCCGACGGTTGAATCGTGAGCACTTGCTGGTAGAGCTTGATGTAGTTCTGGTCGGCCGGCAAAGTAAAACGCTCGATGCCAGTGGCCAAGCGGGCGATGGTCTCGTCTTCGCCGAGCGTATCGAGCGACCAGGTTTGAGGCGCTTCGTCGGCTATGTCCGACGACTCACGCCACAACTGGATCGGCTGGCCGGCCATCGTTTGTACGCCGAACTGCGATTTCAAGAAGGCTGCTCGCGCCAGGAGTTCACGCCCAAACAGCGTTGAATCCCCAGACGTCATTTGTTCGAGCGCCCATCGCCAGCGCTCGCCATCGTTCTGAGCGGTATCCCAACTCGCGGGCACTTCATAGAAGACGGGCTTCCCTTCCACATCGACCGGTGCACCTTGCAGTCTACCAAAGTATTGGCCCCAGCCTTCTTCGTACTCTGGGAGCACGACGAGATTAGTGAGGGATTGCAGTCGCCAGTATTGGCTGGCATCGCCTCCGTAAAGCAGCACATGAGAAAAACCGGCAAGTACTCCTGCCGCCTCAGCTTTGTTGGGCTGATTCTTGGCGAGATTGTACGCACGGAGATAAAGCTGCAACGCACGCACGCGGTCGCGAGCAGTCGCATGCACCACGCGACCTTCGCCGCGATGCTGACCACGGTGAAATTGCCCACCAATCATGTAGCCATAGTGTTCGATGGCAGCGTATTGGTTGGCGACGGCGATAAGAGTCTGCCAACTCGTGGGGTGAGCGGCAGCCGTATCTGCTAAGAGGCTGTCAATTTCGTCAACTCGATTAAGTTGCCGCAAGCTTTGCACCGCTGTCGAGAGAGTTTGTTCGATCTTCGCGGTGTTCACGTTCGGTGACAGCAACCAGCGGCGGAGCATATCGTAAGCGTCTTTAACGTTGCCGTCGCCAAACGCTTGCAGGGCGGTGTCATGAGAAGGCAATTCGGCCTCCTGGGAAAGTGAAGCAGCCGATGCGAAGGCCACCACCATCGCTGCGAGCCAACCGAACCAATGCTGCCGAATCTTGCGTTGCATCATGCGTCTCGAGAAATGTTTGGGATGATCCATGTTCTACGGTTTGACTGGGACTTAGGTCCACCGGAATTCCGGTGGAAAGTGTCTTCAATTGTGGGTCTTTGTGCAGCATGAGACGCAGTAGGGCGGTCCAAAGTTCCGGTTATAGAGCCAATTCTTCGCTCGTGGCTTTTTGTCCGCCAGGCCGCAAATAATGTTGAAAAGTAGCATCACTTTCCAGCCGCAAAGCAAGGCGCTTCGAATGACTTCAGATGGTAAATAGGCCGAAAAGTGGCCTGAAAACCGCAGATTCTCCTGAATCACTAGCCGTCGGCACACGCTCTGCTCTGGAAGTTGCCGGGTCAGTAGGCATAGGCTCAGCGAAAGAGGGGCGCAACTTAAAAATGTCACCGGTCACCCGCGGAATTTCTTACAGCGAATCACTACTCTACAGTCTGCATCGGCTGATCGATGCGGCAATTATTTGTTGCACGGTGGGAGTCGCGTTACTGTACTCTCGCCATGTAAGCGCCAGCGATTTACTGGCTGTCGCCGCCGCTTCGATCCTTGTGCATCACGTAATATCCGATCTGAGCGGTCTCTATCGTAGCTGGCGTGGTACGAAGCTACAAAACGAAATCGTTTGCATTTTTGCCACTTGGGCCTACACAGTTCCGGTGCTCTTAGGCCTCGGTTTGTTGACTCAGTATAACGCTGAGTTTTCATATAGCACCAAGCTGGTGTGGATCTTCGTTACGCCGGTCGCCATGACACTGGCACGCATTGTGATGCGAAAGGTCCTACAGCGATTGCGGGCTCAGGGCCTCAATACGCGGACCTATGCCGTTTGCGGAGTGAACGAACTTGGTATTCAATTAGCCCGCAACATCGAGAGTGCCCCCGAGATTGGCCTGCGGCTGGCAGGCTTCTACGACGATCGCCCCGCCCACCGCACCGACGCATTGCCGAGCGAGTTCGGCACACGAATCGGCGGCATGGACGAGCTGATCGAGCGTGCTCGCCTGGGCACCATCGACAGCATTTACATTACGTTTCCGATGCGGGCGGAGGATCGCATCCGCGCACTACTGGAGCGGCTGGCCGATAGCGCTGTGTCGGTCTATATCGTGCCAGATTTCTTCGTGTTCGAACTGCTGCATGCTCGCTGGTCGAACGTCGGCGGCCTACCGACAGTCAGCGTGTTCGAGAACCCGCTCTACGGTGTCGACGGGCTCTTGAAGCGATCTGCCGACTTGTTGCTAGGCTCGCTGATCCTGCTGGCAGCGGCAATGCCGATGCTAATTATCGCCGGCTTGATAAAATGTACTTCACGCGGGCCAGTGTTTTTCCGGCAGAAGCGCTACGGACTTGATGGTCGCGAGATCTTAGTCTGGAAATTCCGTTCGATGAAATGCTGCGATAATGGGTCGAACGTTAGACAAGCCACATGGGACGACGATCGAGTCACGCCGCTTGGCCGCATCCTACGGCGTACCTCGTTTGACGAGCTTCCGCAGTTATTCAACGTGATCGAAGGCACGATGTCGCTCGTAGGCCCTCGCCCGCATGCGAACGTTCACAACGAGCAATATCGCACTCAGATCGGCGGCTATATGCTCCGCCACAAGGTGAAGCCAGGCATTACTGGCCTTGCGCAGGTGAGTGGCTACCGTGGAGAAACCGAAACGCTCGACAAAATGGCCCAGCGCGTCGCTTGCGACCACCAATACATCCGCGAATGGTCTTTTGGCCTCGATCTGATGATTCTCTTGAGAACGCTGCGGGTTGTGATGGCACAGAACAATGCACACTGATCCGGCTACTTGAACAGTTCCGGGTTGTTGACGTCGAAATCGCGCGCTGCGAGGCCGACGTTGAGCTTCAGGTTGCTATACGTGTAGCTCGCGTCCAGTGGTGGGGTTCGGCCGGGAGCTTCAGGCCATAAGTAGGCATCGTAGTGTACGGGGACACGAAGCTCGTTGTCGAGAAAAATTCGCGAGATATGGGTGGCAAATTCTTTACGCGGTACAGGGTGCTCAATTTGGATCAAAGTCGTTGAACGGTCGCCAATTTTGATATTCGGATTGTTCGAAACATTGCACTCCATGAACTGCATTTCAGCCGTTTTGCCGATCACGAGTTTATTCACCAAATTGCGCAGGCCGACCTCAGTGATCGGATGTTTCTGGCCCCGCATGGCTATCATGCCGTTGGGATCGAGATTCAATTTGCCCAGGTGCCGTTTGAAACCTGCCTCGAGCACCACCATCTCGTTGTTGTTGGCACCATTGACGTAAAGCACCTCACGCCCCTGGAAGGGCTTGAGAAATACCATGTACACGCTAAATGGTTCGTTGCGAACCTTCATCATGATATGTTGCGGTTCGCCGAACGCGCCATCAATTGCTTCGCGCTTAATCAGTGTGCAGGTGTAATCGCGGACATTTTGGTCGATGTGGCCGAGGACTTCGGTTAGCACACGTACCGTGGGGCCCAGCGGATGCTCGCCTGGCTGCTGCGTCAGATTGAAGGGAGTCGCAGGAGCGATGGCGACAGGTGCGGCTGCCGGGGCAGCGGCGGTTGCAACCGAAGCCGCGGCCGCCTCGTTGGCGACTCGGAACACCGGCTCAGAGGTTGTTTGTCCGTGAGCTAATGGCGAAGCACAAAGTGTGAAAGCGGCCAAGGCAATTAAATATTTCGGCAAATGCATCAACCGCATGATAGGACTCCTAACCATGATATCGCCAGGGTGGGCTCTGAGCGACCAATATAAAACATCCATGTCGGGCGAGGTGAGGACGGACAAAGCGGTCGGTATCATCATAGAATCGAAGCTCGATAGCGACCTGCAAGCCGTGCTGCGTGGTAGAATTGGCTTTGAATCGGATCGGCCATGCAGGCCCGCCCGATTCCCTAATTCCATCTCGCAGGTAAAAATATCCTAAACAACCCGGCTTATCTGTGGAAGGGAGGAATTCTCGGTGCTAGCTCGCAATATACACTTGGGCAAGGTAGTTTCTCTGCCTTTTGACGAGAACAGCTACATTGCCCACCTCGATGGCCGGGATGACTGCATCATCTTCGACCCAGGCTTCGAGCCCAATTTAATCGTTGATTACCTCGCGGAGTGGTCGCTCACTCCGGCCGCAATTCTCTGTACACATGGTCACAGCGACCATATAGCGGGCAATGCCACGCTCAAACGACAGTGGCCGGATTGCCCGCTCGTAATTGGCAGCGGCGACGCCTGGAAGCTTACGGATCCAAAAGGCAATCTCTCGGCTGCGTTTGGGGCGTCGCTGATCAGTCCACCCGCCGATCGGACCCTCGCGGAACCCGATAAGTTTCAAATGGCGGGCTTCGAATTCGATGTGTTCGATACCCCCGGCCACTCTGCCGGACACATCGTGTTACTTTGCCGACAAGTCGAGCCGTGGCATGTATTAGGCGGCGATGTGCTATTTCGAGGGAGCGTGGGCCGAACCGACTTTCCTGACGGTGATTTCGACGCTCTTCGCGCCTCAATTCACGACAAACTCTTTACACTACCCGATGACACGATCATCCTTCCCGGCCACGGCCCCGCGACAACCGTGGGCCGCGAAAAGCAAACGAATCCCTTCGTGGGTGCGCCGGCGGGGTACATCACCTGACGCCTTGGAAAGGGCTCGTAATCGCATTCAAGTAAGAATGACGTGATGCAGCTTAAGTTTGCGGGGCGGTTGCCGGCGAGTGACCTGTGTCAGCAACCTGATGATCGATTGTCGTGCTGCTGCTCCGACCCGGCTCAGGTTGGTCGGCGTTAGTGGCGTGAGGTGGCGTGGCAGGAAACTCGATCGTGAAGCTGCTGCCTTGATCAGGCTGGCTCTCCACACGAACTCGGCCGCCATGCTCTTGCAAGATTTTTTGGCTTACCGGTAGGCCAAGCCCTGTGCCTCGTCCGCCTTTGTGTGAGACAAACACACCAAAGATTCGCTCAAGATCTTCCTTTTCGATGCCGGAGCCCGTGTCCTTGACCCGCACTCGGGCCATCCGTTCCTTGTGGTCGTAAATGGTCGATACCTCGACGCGACGGATATCGCGGTCTAGGCAAGCGTCAACGGCGTTCGTCACGACATTGAGAATGGCGCGGTGCATTGCCTCGGGGTCAAACATCAGAGTCGGCATCGTGGTGGACGGTTCCCACGCCAAATCGACATTTTCTTCCTCAGAGCGCGACTTCATCAATTCGACGACATCACTCACAACTTCGTTCAGATCAGACGGCTCAGGCACCGGCTCGCGCTCTTTACTGAAAGTGAGCATGTCCATCACCAGTGCGGAAATACGCTCCTGATTCCGCTCCACGATATGCCACCCTTTGCGCATGGTGGTGACGGCCTTTTCGGCGGAATCGACGTTGATCTCGCCGTTGCTGACCGCCTTGGCGTGGTCTTTCATGCCGAGTTCGATCAAGTAACTTCCCCCGCGAACACCCTGCAAAATGTTCTTGATATGGTGCGAAAGGGAGGCGATTGTCTGGCCCACGGCAGCCAGCCGTTCAGCTTGGACCATGGCTTTGTAATACGATGTGTCTTCGACCGCGAGCGCAGCCTGATGTGCAATTGCGATCATCAGCTTGAGATGCTCTTGATTAAATTTATTGGCCGAGCCTTGTTGCAAGATGCGATGTGGTGTGAGCGCGGTGTCGATGTAAATAACACCCACCACGTCGTAACGGCCCTGCATCGGTACGCAGATCGCTTCGCGAACGGCAAGTTGTAAAATGCTCTTGGCAGCATCGAAGCGATCATCGTCGCGCGCGTTGCTTGTAAGTACACCTTCGTTGCGGTCAACGACGAAATCCAGAATCGTCTTCGAAATCGTAATCCGCTCGTCAGTCTGCACGCCGCGGCGGTGACGGCGGACCTTCGGGACGAGCTGCTCGGTCTCGGGGTCTTTCAGCATGATGCAGCCACGGTCGGCGTCGACCCACTCGAAAATCATGTCCATGATCCGCGCCAGCAATTGATCGATGTCGAGCGTATGACTCACAGCCAGCGCCGTGCGGTACATGATCTGCAAATTGCTGCGGGCACGTGCCAGCCAGGGAGAGGCGGTCTCATCGATCGGCGGCGCGAATATTTCGCTCCCTTCCGACTGAGCCATCGAGTGGACAATCCGCGAGCCATCGTCCTCGACGTTGCGAGCGACGATGCTCACCTTGTCAGCGAGGTCCTCAAGCCGGTCGTCGGTCACGCCCGTGTATAGCAACAGCGAACGGCCGAGTTGCACCTGATCGCCGCTCGCCAATTCGTGCTCGCGAATTTGGCGTCCGTTGACGAATGTGCCGTTGGAACTGCCTAAATCTTTAAGGACAAATTTATCGCCGCGGCGCACAAGTTCCACGTGGTCGCGCGACACTTCGGTGTCGTGTAACTGGATCGTGTTGGCCGTACCGCGCCCGATGGTGACTAGAGAGTCGTCGAGCCGGAAGCGCGAGCCTTGATCGCGCCCTTGAATCACGAAAAGCGAAGGCAAAGTTAAAACGTCCCCCGGTGATCAGACGCCTGTCGAGCCTGAACGGCCGATCAAAAACAAGAAGCGCCCTGACGCGGTGCCGTTAGGCCGCAGCCAGCAGACTCTCAATCTTATGAATCAACTGGCCGTAATGGTAGGGCTTGGCCAGAAATTGGCTGGAAGTAGGGGGATTTTTCGTTCCTTGGACTGTGCCTAGTATGACGATCGGCGTGCCGTTGCGGCTGGCGGCGGCTTTGAGGTCGTCTCCGCAGGCCCCCTGGGCCAGATCGTCGCTTTCAGCGTCATAGACGATTAAGTCGACGCGGTGAAAGTCGGGCAGTTCGATGGCCTGCCGTGCTTGCCGTGCTTCAATAGTGGTCGCGCCTTGTCGCGACAGGAGCGCGCAAAGCACTTCTCGCGAGTCTGCCGATTTATCGACGATCAACACACGCGGCGCTATTTTCACCGATTTTCTCCATCGTCATAATCCAGTCCGGCCGATCAGGGGCGACAGAGGCCACCGATTCGTGGCGGGGAGAATAGTGAGTGCTGCGAGGTGTGTCAATCAGGAGACAAAGAATTGCCTTGCGGCACATTCGGTTGGTTGAGGTTGGTTTGAATGGACCCCGATTTCTTCGCGTGAATTTCGACAAATACTGCCCTTTACGTGTTTTGAGGTTGCCGCCACAATACGCCCCGCATTTTGGAAGCCAGGTCCCCGCGAATTGCGGTGCCACGTGATACCGCTCGCGCCTGGCCAGACCCTCATTGGTCAAGGATGACCGCAAACAGCAAGGAGTGCTGAAGTGAAAACTCTGTTGCAAGTTGCCGCCGCCACGGTGGCTCTGCTGAGTGTTGTTGGATTGACCTTTTCGGCCCAGGCACAGAATCCGGCCGGTGCCAATGCCAGCACACACCACATTGCCGTCGTCGACATTAGCTATATTTTCAAGAATCATAAGCGCCATCAGACCACGATTGAGGCCATGAAGGCTGAGATGACGAATACCGAGGCCGAGCTCAAGTCGGATAGTGAAAAGATTCGCCAGATGGAAGAGCAACGGAACAACTACAATGCCAGCGCGCCAGAGTACAAGCAACTGGACGAAGAATTGGCCCGGTCGGTCGCTGAATTCAAGCTAAAGATGGATCGCCTCCGCAAAGGCTTCATGGAGCGCGAAGCCAAGATGTACTACCAAGCCTATCTCGAAGTCAACGACGCTATTAAGTACTACGCCGAGCGGCACGACATCGCGCTCGTGATTCGGTTCAATGGCGAGAAGCCAGACGCTAATCGCCGCGAAGACGTACTCCGCGAGATCAATAAGACGGTCGTCTTTCAGAACCGGATTGACATCACGCCCGACGTGCTCGCGCTCTTGAACCGCGACGCCCAGGCCACGCCGCAGCTCGGTCGGCCACAAACTCCCGGTAGCTCCATACCGCGGTAGTTGATTGATTGTGAGGTTCGCGGGTCGCGGCTAACGCGGTCTGTGATCGTGAAACCTATTCTATTCGCGGATTTGCCCGCAACCATGTGTCCACCACGGACGCCCGTCCGCTTGGGAGCTCGCTGTCGATGTTTGTCCCGCGCTATCAACGCACGGTTCGCAAGCCGATTGCCGTTGAAGGCTTTGGCTATTTGAGCGGCCAAGATATTCGAGTCGAATTTCGTCCCGCCTCTTCAGGCTCTGGCGTGACATTTGTCCGTGGTGATATGCATCCCGCGATGCGGGTGCCGGTTTCTCCTGCCTTGCGGATCGATGTGCCGCGGCGGACTACCCTCCAATGGCGCGGTGTCCAAGTGCAGATGGTCGAACACGTGCTTGGGGCATTAGCCGGGATTGGAGTCGACAACTGCGAAGTTTGGGTAAATGCCGCTGAAATGCCTGCCTGCGACGGTTCCGCACTCGAGTTTGTCGAGGCGCTCGATTCGGTCGGCACTATCGAGCAAAATGCTCCAGTGCGGCAAATCCGTGTGAAGCGATGCATTCGTGTTGGAGACGAGAGTAACTGGATTGAAGCATCGCCAGCGCCGGACGGCGGGCTTTCGGTCGCGTTCGACCTCAATTACGATTCGCATCCGGCTATTGGCCGACAGACGATTCGGCTCAATGTCAATCCGAACACCTTCCGTTCGGAATTGGCACCCTGCCGGACGTTCTTGGAGGAGGAAACAGCCCGGGCGATGGTGACGATGGGTTTGGGCCAGCGCGTCACTCCGCAGAACTTGCTGATTTTTGGTCCCCATGGCCCTCTAGAAAATACGCTGCGTTTCGCCAACGAATGTGTACGTCATAAGGTGCTCGATGTCGTCGGCGACCTCGCGCTGACAGGCTGCGAAGTAGTGGCCGACATTATGGCCTATCGATCTGGGCACCGTTTGCACGCCGAGCTCGCCCGGCAACTACTCGAGCAGGCTGGCATTGCAAGCCAACCCCTGACGACGGAGCTGCAGCGGTGTGCGTGATGCGTTTGTCGATCATCAGCTTTCCCAAAGTGGGTGCCGCCTGTTCAACTTGGGCGGCAAAACTAGAAATAAATCAAATGTAATCAGGCAACAATCGGGAGTATTCCACAATGACAACTCGCATCAATCAACATGCGTCGGTCGATTTTCAGGCCGAGATTGACGATAACGTGGAAATCGGCCCCTTCACAACAATCGGGCCCCACGTGCGAATTATGTCTGGAACTCGCGTGATGAACGCAGTCAGTCTGCTGGGCCACGTCACCATTGGCCACGACAACGTCATCTATCCTAACGTTGTGATCGGCGGTGAACCGCAGGATATCAGCTATTCTGGCAGCGATACGCAGGTTGTCATTGGCGACGGAAACACAATTCGAGAGGGCGTCACCATCAACCGCGGCAGCGAAAAAGAAGACGGCATTACACAGCTCGGCAACAGAAATTTTTTGATGGCCTGTTCGCATGTGGCGCACGACTGCAAGTTGGGCAATCACATTATCATGGCGAATGGCTCGCTTCTGGGAGGGCATGTGCAAGTAGACGACTACGCCTCGATCTCTGGGGCCGTGGGCGTGCATCATTACACGACGATCGGCAGCTATAGCTTCATCGGTGGCCTGAGTCGCGTGCTGCACGACGTTCCACCCTTCATGCTCTGCGAAGGGACGCCAGCTCGACCTAGATGTATCAATATCGTCGCTCTCAAGCGGCATGATTTCACAACTCACGTCATCGATTGCCTGGCTGAAGCACATCGCTTGCTGTACCGTGGAAAGATCGGGCTCGATCAAGCTCGGGAAATTCTCCGTAGCAATGGGCAACTGGTACCGCAAGTCAATCAACTGCTCAGTTTTGTCGAAGGTCAGCAAGAAGGTCGCCATGGCCGCGGCCGTGAAATCAGGAGAGCTGCATGACACCGCTTCGTATTGCAGTGATTGGCGCGGGGCACTTGGGCCGGATCCACGCCCGCATCGCTGCCGGTATCGATGAATTAAACCTTGTCGCTGTGGCCGATCCGGTGGCCGAATGTCGCGACGCCGCGGCTGCCGAGGGCGATACCCACGCCGTGGCAGATTACCGCGAACTGATCGGCGACATCGACGCGGCGATTCTTGCCACACCTACGAATACGCATCACACGATCGGCGTGGAATTACTTTCGAGCGGGATTCCCCTGTTTATCGAAAAGCCACTGGCCACTAACTCAGCTGCTTGCGACGAACTTGTCTCCCTCGCTCGCAAACAGGGTTTAGTGCTGCAAGTCGGTCATGTCGAGCGGTTCAACCCGGCGCTCGCTTGGGTGGCTTCAGAAGTTCACGACCCCAAGTATATCGAAGCGACGCGCACTAGTGGCTACTCGTTCCGCTCGACCGATATTGGCGTCGTGCTCGACATGATGATCCACGATCTTGACATTGTTTTAGCCTTCGCAAACTCGACAGTCCGAAATGTGCAGGCTCTGGGAATCTCAGTGCTGGGCGGGCATGAAGACATGGCGACCGCTCGTGTGACATTTGCCAGTGGTTGTGTCGCCCAGTTCACTGCCTCGCGCGTTAGCTTCCAGCAACAGCGGACCATGAATATTTTTACGTCCCGCTCCGCGGCCTCGATCGACTTCGCCACCCAACGGGCATCACTCGTAAAGCCACGCGAGGAAGTCTTGCGGCGACACTTCCAGGCCGATCGACTAACGCTCGATGAGCGCAATCATCTCAAACAGCATCTGTTCGACGAACTGCTGATTCGCACCGAGCACGAACCCATTAAATCGAACGCGATCGAAGCTGAGCAACGCGATTTCGTCGCGGCAATTACCACTGGCAAAACACCGCGCGTCGATGGCCAGGCGGGACGCGAGGCCGTCGCTGTGGCTAGCATGATTCTCGAAAGCATCCACGAACACGCATGGGATGGCAGCTCCGCAGGGCGCCAAGGCGCGTTCGCCATGCCGGCGTTGCCGATCAATACGAATGACAAGCGTTGGCACAAACTCGAGACTTCACATCGCAAAGCCGGTTAGAGCGATTAGCCATGCGATGTGGGTGAGTTGGCGCCATCGGCCACGACGATGCGAAACCGAGCACAGCTTCGAGGCCACTACTTCGAGTAAATTGCCATTGCTGCAATGCCGGCGTCAACTGTCCTCTACGCCAAGTCGCGGTCCTCGAACAGGATTAGCGCCAGCAGCATCGCGGCAGTGGAATAGAGCGCGCAGTACAATAGCGCCCAGCCGAGATAGGCCATCGGCACGTCGACTCCGCCTGCCACAGCCGCCTGCACGTTGAAGTGATCGAGTACCGGAAATACCACGGCAATTAGCCGACCGACAAATGCCACGAATTCGAGCTGTCCGGCAGACGATTGTACGATCAGCGGCCCCAAGTGGCCCAGCACATAGATGGCCCCGCAAATCACCAGATTCGGTAGCATCGTCAGACGGGTCGAGATTGCCACGCTGATGGCCGTCATCACCACGGCTTCCATAAAACCGAGCACCAACCCGGGGACTACGCCAATCATCGCTGCATAGCATTGCTGCCAGTTTGGCTCGGGATTCGATGTTTCGCGGGCATCGTACACGACTTTGTAAGAGACGGTAATCAGCAGAATCAGCCCTAACACGACAAACATCAATAGCAGTGGCCAAATGATGCCGAGAAACTTGCCGATCACAAACTGCCGGCGGCTAATCGGTTTCGAAAGCAGCGTAACCGCTGTTTTGCCTTCAATTTCGTCGGCTACTGAGACGCTCGCTGTCCACAACCCAACCAGGATCGCCAGGATCATGATCGTTGTCAGCCCCGAATCCTTTAGCATCTTCACGTCTTCGCCAAACGTGTTGTAAGGGATGTAGATAAACGACAAGAGGGCAAACCCACCACCCAGCATCACCAGTAAGTAGAGCGGTTGTGCGATCGCCTCTTTCGCTGTAGCCACCGCAATGGCCGATATGCCCGGGAACAGCCAGTAAATAGCAAAATACAGCACAAACACGCCCACCACTGCCGCTGCCGTGATGGGAATCTGATGCACTTCCGGCATTTCCACATCGGTGCGGATTGCGACCTGCAATTCGGCTACCGCATCGCTCGAGTTGGTGACATAAAGCACTGTCACCGTGCCGTCGAACGAGCGCGGACGATTACTGCTCGGCGTCCAGACCAGCGGTTCGTTGCCTTCCACCAACACTAGTGGAGCAGAATAGGCATTCCTTGGTTCCACGTTAATGACCAAGTCTTGATCGCTTTCAAAAGCATATCGCTGCAATTCGTCGGCTCGAAACAAGATGGGTAGCTCTACGTCTTCCGTGCCAGCGGGAACTTCCAGCGATGTATGCTGCTCTCCTACCGCGGGCAGTCGCTTCAACGACTCGATCAGCAAGGTAGTTGGCATGGTCGGTGCTGCGAGCAAACAGAAGCCGACGAATACCGCCGCGATATAAGTCAGCGGCAGCAACACGCTTTCGTGTACGACTCGCGTCACCGACTCGGCTGCTGGCCTGGCAACCAACCAGAGCAGGCTATATATCGCGAGCAAAATTGCCGCGCCAATTGTCACACCCACCGAGAGCACCCAGAGTGGCGTGAGCCACATCGTCAAATTGCCGAACAACGCGAATGCCATAGTTAGCGATTGTAATAGTGGATCTAGAAATCAATCAATGACGGCTGCGGCTCAACGACGATCCAGGCCAGATTCAAGTCAACGATTGGGATTCTTTCAATCAAACCGTGAATCTACCAGATGATCAAGTGCTGAGCAGCAATTCTTTCAAAGCTGCAGGTCGCATTAATGCCGAATCTCGAATTCGGTGAACTCTCCGCTGGCCGACTGCGTATCCACTCGCTCGTCGCGAATATAGCGGACCATCCGCTCGCGAATGTCGTCCAAAAACGCGGCCAATTCGTGTTTCTCACCTTCGACGATCAATTCGACTTGCCCGTTGGGCAGATTCTGAACAAATCCGTAAACTTCGTACCGCTTTGCTATCGACTGAGTCGTATACCGGAAGCCGACGCCTTGGACATGGCCCTGATAGCGAACGACTTTTCGTTGCTGAACTGCGGCCACATGCCTATCCCGATAGCCAGCCGTTTACGCTTTAAGCCAAGTTCCTCCGATGGTTTTTCAGTATATCCAGTGTCTGCTGGCACTGCCAGCCTTGACCCGCTCGACCGGTTTATCTACTCTCCCCGCGCGATGCAATCCCTACAGTACAGCCGCATTCGATGGATCGGAGCCCTGGCGCTCGCACTGGCGATTTGCGGCCTGTCAAGCGCGGCCGACGATCACGGCGTGGTCTTGCTGCGCAGTGGTGGCGTACTGCAGGGAAAGATCACCATCAACGGCGAGCGGTATGTCGTCACGGGACCTAAGAGTGTTGTGGATGTATCTGCTTCTCAAGTGCTGCTGTTGGCCAGTTCGTTAGATGATGCCTACGCACAGCAACGGCAACAATTGCCGAGCGAAACGGCCGAAGTCCACCTCAAGCTGGCCGAGTGGTGTCTGCGCTATCACCTTCTGCCGGCCGCGCAACAAGAATTGGCCGACGCCCGCAAGCTCGACTCGCGCGATCCCCGGATCGAACTACTTGATCGTCGCCTCTCGGTAGCCAGCCATCCCCAGCAAACGGCTAACCAAGATACATCGACCGACTTGGATGAAGAATCGCTCTCCCAGAAAGAACTCCGAGAGCTCGAGGCAATCGCCAAAGAACTTCCGCCTGGCGCCGTCGAGCGCTTCACGCGAAAGGTGCAGCCGCTACTAGTTAACAGTTGCACGGCTTCCGGATGCCATCGACCGGGGGGCAAGCAAGACTACCAACTCGATCGTGCCGTGCTGTACGGCCTTTCGAATCGACGGATCACACTCCGAAATCTCGTGGCCACTCTCGAGCTTGTGAATCGAGACTCGCCGCAGCAAAGCGAGTTGGTAACGGTCCCGCGTCGCACCCACGGTGGCATGAAGCGACCCGTCTTCGGACCGCGTCAACAGGCCAGATTGACACAGCTTGTTGATTGGATCGGGCAGATTGCTGAAATAAGTTTGCCGCTTCAGCCCGCCACATTGCAAAGCGTCACAGAATCCGGGCCGATCAAGGCACATGGATTCCAGGCAAGGTCATCAGATACGCACCCCGGTATCAGCGACTCACTTGTCGAGCCTTCAAGCCGTGAAGAATTTGCAGCCCTCTTGGCCACACCAGAAATCAAATTTGGCGCAAACTTAAGGCCGTGGCAGCCGAAAGATGAGTTTGATCCGGAGATCTTCAATCGCCGCATGGCGAAAGCAGATTCTACCGCCAAATCCGGCATAACTGCCGGGGCAGCACCTGCCATGGCTCCGTAACTGGTGCCCGGTTGTTCCGGATCACCCGTCGCTCGTCAGTAGCAATTGTCTCGAGTCGCAATTGCGACGGCTCTCAGTAGTCATCGCTCTCGTAGCTCGCACCGTGATTGCCGCAATGGCAGTTGCCAGATGAACCGTCGCCCGTTTGGCATGCCCCACCAGCACATTCGCAGTTGACGCCGTCGCAGGGACTGCCGGCGCCGCAATCGCTCACCGACCCTGTTCGGCCGCAGCCGCTCGTGCTGCAGCCAGCCACGGGGCTGTCGTAGTCGTGGCACGAACTGCAGCTTCGGCAGCCGCCACCGGCCCAGGTGAGCATCGTTCCCGTCACAAGCGAAAGCAAAAACTGGCGTAGCATGACAATCGTTCCTTCTCGCGCATCGGGTCGTCGGTCGCGGATGCGTGCTAGCAATCCGTGGCAAGATGAGGGCGCGTAACGATTCACTCCATCGGCGCGCCGACCCAGTAGCGATTAGGAAAACTGCGGGGAAGATGCGGATGGTAACAGCAGCCGCTGCTATCATTCGGCGATGGTGAGTGCCCGTAGAATCCGCCGGTCGGCGAGCGTATCGGCTACAAACTGCACGCCGCTAAAATCGTAGCCACAGGTATGATGATTCGGGACCGCAACCGTAAACGCCCCTGCCGCGATTCCCGCCAGGCATCCGTTGACGCTATCTTCAAGCACCATGATTTCAGCCGGCAGCAGACCTAAATTGTAAGCCGCAAGCTGATAAACCTCAGGGGCTGGTTTGCCGCGTGATACGTCTTCAGAGGTGAGCACGAACTCGAACCGCGTCTGCAATTCGAGCCGGTTCAAAACGTTCGCTGCATAGGATCGGTGGCCGCTGGTGGCAATTGCCTTCGGGATGCCTGCCGCTTCGAGCGCCACCAGCAGATCGAGCAGTCCGGACATTGGCGCCAGCGACAGCTCCAAGAGTTTGTCACGCAGTAGCGAGCGCTCAGCGTCGAGCAATTCGAGCGAATCTTCTAGGCTGTGCCACTCGATCATTTTTTTCAGCGACTCGGCCGTGGGGCGGCCCATCATCTGTGCCCGAAGTTCAGCATCGTAAACCTTGCCGCGACGACGGAGCACTTCCACATCCGCTTGCTCGTAGACATCCTCCGAGTTGACGATCAGGCCATCCAGGTCAAACACGACCGCCGCGAGTTTTGGTAGTTTATGCATCGAAGTCGGCGTCCTTGGCGGCTCTCCGGATTAATCCCGCTAACTGGCCCAAGATGGTGCTCGTCGCTCCCCACACGCAATTCTCGCTGAACTGGTAGCACTTCGCGCGGAACTCAACTGGTCCGTGCTGAATCGTCACGGTTCGAACGCAGCCTTGATCGAATAGCGAAACGAGGGGCATCTCTACAACTCGTTCCACTTCTGACGTCTGTGGTTGCCACTTGGGCGCGTCGCGTGCAACTGCCACCCACGGAGTCACACGAAAGTTACTGACGAAAACATAACTCTCGCGGAGCTGACCCACGAGTTCTATCGATTCGCCAATGCCCAGCTCTTCGCTCAATTCACGTAGCGCCGCCGCTTGCGTTGTTTCGCCGGGGTCGACAGAACCGCCAGGCAAGCTAATTTGTCCACCGTGTCGACCAAGAGCTGGCGGACGGACCGTTAACGGAACATGCCAGGCTCCTTCACGCAAATAGAGCAGGGCAATGACGGCAGCCGACCGTGCATTCTCTGGCGAAGGTCCAAAGTGACGACCATAGCTCAGTTCCGGAGCAAACTCCCGACCGGCGCGGTGCTCTCTATCATGCAGCCTGAGCGAGACTGCCAACCGCTCTGGTAAGTCAGCGAACGTCACTATTTCATCAATCCTCGACGGCATACACCACATACGTATCGTTAGGATGCTTGCGATTTGGGTATACTACCGGCAACACAAGCGGATGGTTATGGTCCGAGACAATGTACGCCGCTCCATACCGGCGAGCCATCGCGACCGCACGCTCGGTGCCGAGTTGACCGGGAGTGTTTGTCGGTTCTTCACCGCTGCCGGTATTGTAGTAGAAAACGTTTTGGAGACGTTCAAACCAGGCGACCATGCTACGGGCATCTTGTGGGATGTCTTTTCGAGTAACGACCTCTGGCCGGCCCGTTCGCCACTTAAACGAATTGGCCAACCGCGGTGTGAGGAAGGTTGCATCGGGCGGCGTGTGGTCGCGAATCCAATCGCAAGCGTTGACCCAGGCAGCGTGATCGGCCATTTGTCGATCCGCCGGCGGTATCGGCCGGATTAAACGCTCCACTGTTTTAACGCCGATGAGCAAGCTTGTCAGCCAAATTGCCACAGCTAGACCCCACACAGCCCCACTCTTTCTCTGGGCGAACCCCCATGCTATTAGCGACACAACTTGCAGCGAAACCGCTAAGGGTACCGCCACATCGGTCAGCCGAAACCAGTAGTAGCGCAGCAACTTGGCAGCCAACTGCGGTTCGTTCCAACACAGAAACTCGATGGCCAAGCCTGAGAGCGCGAGCAACACGGCTCCCCCGGCGTACCACATGATCGTCCGCAGCCCCCTGTTGTTTATGTGGTTGCTGCGGCATACACGGGCCAGTAACCAAAAAGCGAGGATCAGCAATCCGTGCAGCGTGAAGCGGAGCACCATTTCCGATTGCGGCAGAGTCAACAACGCCAAATGGTGCGGCAACCGTTCGAAGACATAGATTTGATTAGCTTCAGCGATCAACTCGGGCGTTTCATTCCAGGTGAGCGCAAGCGCCGGAACGATCCCCAAAAGCGAGAGTAGGCCGCCCAGGACTAGTCCGGGCAACATCGAGCGCACGGCCCGAAAAAAGGCAGGGCCAGTTCTTGTCCCGCGCAATGGATCCAGTAACCAAATTCCGCAGAATATAACCAGTGACCAACCGCCAACCAGCACATGAATCGCGGTCGCTGCTCCTAGCGAAATCCATGCTCGGTTCCAGCGCCGGTCGACCAACTCTCTCAGCGCCAGCAACACAAACACATAGGCGAAGCATTTCGCCTCGACTCCGCCTACCACCCACTCACCCGCGAGATGCGATGTCTCGATGAGCGTCACCCAGAGTGCAGCCGAGAGCACGGCGGAGAGCGGCAGCGGCACCAGGCGCCAACTCAGCCGTTGCCAGGCCCACGCTAGGCATGTCCATGCCAAGATGCGGCCAACCCAAGCGGTCGTCGGCAGCGAAAGCCAGATCGTCACCCAGCCGAACAGCCACACAAACAGTCCGTGGGCATCGGGCGATTCCAGAAACACATCGCCACGGCACCAGGTTGGGTCCCAAAAATGTTTCAGGCGGCACAAATAATGTGGCTCATTGTTATGTGGTACTGGATCGCCAGCGATCACGAAGAATACCAACAGTATTAACAATACCTCCCCCAACCGCCCGATGGGCGGTTGCGGCATGGATTCATCCCCGTTTGGTGCCGCAGCAGTTGCGCTCATTCTTTCAGCGTCTCAGGCAGGGCTCAGGTGGTCAACCTCACACATCTTTGTTCGACGATCTTGCCGCATTGCTTTCTCGAACCGCTTGCTGGCGCCATGCGATGCGGCCTATCATAGATTCTTCACAAATGGACGATAGTGCCTTATGACGAATCAAGACATGAGTCCCGGCGAGCTCTTGCGATCAACAGTCTATGCCTCTGCCATTCAAGTGCCTGGCGCGCCCAATGCTCTCGCAGCCCGCATGGTCGAAGAGGCGGGATTTGAGGCAGTGTATCTTTCCGGTGCGGCCCTCTCTGCAGGTGTCTTGGCAATGCCGGATATCGGGCTCTTTACGCTCACCGAACTAGTTCAGCAAGTGGAGTATATGACCTCGCGCGTGGCTATTCCTGTGATTGTTGATGCCGATACGGGTTTCGGCGACACGGTGAACGTCGAGCGGGCTATTGCAGATTTGGAACGTGCCGGCGCGGCCGCAATTCAACTGGAGGATCAGGTGCTGCCCAAGCGCTGCGGGCACCTCTCCGGCAAGACGCTCGTATCCACGGCAGATATGTGTGCCAAATTGCGGGCGGCGGCCGCGGCTCGGGCAGACGACAGCACCGTGATCCTCGGCCGGACCGACGCTTGTTCTGTCGAGGGCTTCGATGCTGCTGTGGTTCGAGCGCAGCATTATCTCGAAGCGGGGGCTGACTGGATTTTCCCCGAAGCGCTCAGCACTCTGGATGAATTCCGCACGTTTGCCCAAGCGGTCGATGCACCACTGGTGGCAAATATGACCGAGTTCGGCAAAAGTCCGTTGATCGACTTTGATGAACTTGCTGACATTGGCTATCGTGTTGTACTTTATCCAGTGACGCTGCTGCGGATATCGATGAAAGCCGCTGAAACGGCGCTGGCCATCCTCGCGGCCGATGGCTCGCAGCGCGAACTCTTGGACCTGATGCAAACGCGGCAAGAGCTCTATGACCTGCTCGATTACGATACCTACGAATCGCGCGACCGGGAATATTTTCAATGACGCGGTTGTGTCTCCACTCCGATCCCCGACCGCTATCCCATGGCTGAACCAATCTACAGTCCGGGCCTCGAAGGCGTACTCGCAGGCGAGACCGCGATCAGTACCGTCAGTGGTGGATTGCAATATCGCGGCTACTCGATCGAGGATCTTGGGCAGCACTCGACGTTCGAAGAAGTTGCTTTTTTGCTGCTTTATGGCGAACTGCCGACCGGCGAACAATGGAGCCAGTTTCAACAGCGGCTCAGTGCGGCAGCCCAAGTGCCGTCGGCGATCATCGATACGCTGCGGAGAATTCCCTCGGCAGTTAACGGCATGGACGTCCTCCGTTCCGGCTGTAGCCTGCTTGCCCACTGGGATCCCGACCGCGACGATAACAGCCGCGCCGCGAATATTCGCAAAGCCGAACGGCTCATCGCTCAGTTACCGATCTTGATGGCTGCCCGACACCGACTCAAGCTGGGTATGGAACCAGTCGTGCCGGAGAGTGGCCGCTCGCTGGCCGCCAACACACTTTGGATGTTGTTCGGCACTGAGCCTGCTCCAGATCACATCCGGGCCATGGACCTGACGCTCATCCTTTATGCCGAACACGAATTCAATGCCTCGACTTTTACGGCTCGCGTCATCGTCTCTACGCTTGCCGATATGCACTCGGCAATCACGGGAGCCATCGGTGCCTTGAAAGGCCCTCTCCACGGCGGCGCTAATGAGCGAGTGCTCGATGAATTGCGATCGGTTGGTAGCATCGAGAATGCCGAAAACTGGGTCCGCGAAACTTTCGCCCGGAAAGAGAAAATCATGGGCTTCGGCCACCGAGTTTACAAAGATGGCGATCCGCGCGCGACGTTTCTGAAATCACTGTGTACGGACTTAGCGGCACAGACCGGCAACCAGGATCTCGAACAAATTGCCGAAGTGATCGAGCGCGTCGTCCGCGACGAGAAGAAGCTGCCGCCCAACCTCGATTGGCCGACCGGCCGGCTCTATCACTATTTGGGCCTGCCGATCGATCTTTACACTCCCTTGTTTGTCATCAGCCGCGTCTCCGGCTGGAGCGCCCACGTTATCGAGCAACTCGACCACAACCGGCTAATCCGTCCTCGCGCTCGCTATATCGGCCCGGCCAACCGTCCTTGGTTGCCTATTACCCAGCGGTAACCTCCGGCTCAATGCTTTTCTCACAGCACTGCTCGACTTTACGTAGCTGTCCTGAACTTCCACCCCAGGCTGGATTTCGCAAAAACTCCATCTAATCTTCGCCATTTTCTCTTGCTCAGCTGGCAAGATTCTTCTACACCTTGCCCCCGCCGGACGATAAGAAAGCAGGGGGCGAGCCGCCGTGGCATCGGGTTTGCAAGCACCTTGCTGGCGGTGAGGGTCGGTCCACGACCCGTTTTGTATCTCAGAATTGAATTGGAACAGGCTTCGGCAGCAGAGAATTGAGAGCATTTTAAAATGTCACAAGAAGAAAGCGATTTCCTTTTCGACGACGACTCATACGCTGCTGGTAGCGGTGACGTAACCGTCGAGGAACTGACTTGGTCGCTGATCGATGATCAGATCGACAGCGGCGAATTTCAGTTACTTGAGAGCCTCCTGCTCAGCGATGACGCGGCTCGTCGAGACTACGTCAACTGCATGCAGTTGCACACCGACTTAAGGGCACTTTTTGCCCCACCTCAGCAGAAACCTGCGGCCGGATCGGTGCCAATACTGGGTTGTTTAGGCGAGGGGGTCATGCCCTTCGATACTCAGCCCTCGCAGTCTTAAGCGGCGATCATAAGTCGCGGGGTGCATAATACTTAGGCAGAATCTGCGTACCCGGTACGCAGTTCAGCGTGAAGTTCGCCGCGCCGATCAATTTCTCATCGTAATTTTACACATTGGATATACTCATTCTGACAGAAGATCTTCTGCTGCGCTTGCCGCACGCCCTTATCCGGTCGATGCAATTGCTCGAAAGTCGTCCTGCAGCGAATAATAAAGGCTTTGGTAGATTGCAAAGCCCACATCGTACATTGATTTCGACTTCGCGCTGGTCTTCGTCTCCAGCTTTGTTTTGACCGTTGCGTCGCAAGCTTCGACAACATCCTTGAATTCGCCCGCTCCCACCGCAGCCAACAGTGCGACACCATAGCCAGGCCCTTCGTCGGCAGCCATGGAGACGACCGACTTTCCCAGCACGTCGGCTTGTAATTGTCGCCAAAAGGCACTCTTTGCCCCGCCGCCCGACGAACGGATTTGCTTTACGACAACGCCTTGTTCCTCGATGATTGCCAGGCAATCGCGCAGCGAGTAGGTGACGCCTTCCATCACCGCGCGGACCATGTGGCCGCGCGAGTGCTTGAGCGTGAGCCCCACAAACGCCCCGCGTGCAAGCGGGTCCGCATGTGGTGTCCGCTCGCCGGCGAGGTACGGCAGATAATAGAGCCCTTCAGCCCCCGCCGGCGTCTTCTTCGCCTCTTCTGTGAGCAGGTCGTACACGTCGATCTTCTTCCGCGCTGCTGTCATAACTTCCGCGGCACACAAAGCATCGCGAAACCATTGCAATGATCCACCTGCCGCGAGCGTTACGCCCATCATGTGCCACTTGCCATGCACCGCGTGGCAAAACGTGTGGAGCCGGCCTTCGGGATCCACTTGCGGTGTGTCGCTATGGGCGAACACCACGCCCGAAGTGCCGATGGATGTCGAGAGCACTCCCTTGCGGACAATTCCGTTTCCGACTGCACCAGCCGCACAATCGCCGGCACCGCCAACGACCACGCAATCAGTCGACAGACCGAGCCGCCTGGCCACCTCCGGAGTCAGTTTGCCCGTCACTTGTTCAGACTCGTAACACGTCGCGAATAAACTGGCGTCGAGCTCCAGCTTCTCCAACAGCGGGTTCGACCACTGGCGCTTGACCACGTCCAGCAGCAGCATCCCGCTGGCGTCGCTCACTTCGGTAGCAAATTCGCCCGTGAGCCGGCGGCGAACCTCATCCTTTGGCAGTAGCACCTTGGTCACCTTGGCGAAGTTCTTTGGCTCGTGGTTTCGCAGCCAAAGTATCTTCGGGGCGGTGAAGCCGGTGAGTGCCGGGTTGGCGACCATTCCGATCAGCGCCTTACGCCCCCCAGCCCGTTTTTCGATTTCTTCACATTCGGCTGCCGTCCGCTGGTCGTTCCAGAGCAGGGCCCGCCGCACGACATCGCCTTTTTTGTCGAGGAACACGGAGCCGTGCATTTGGCCGGATAGGCCGATCGCCTTCACGTCGGCCGGCTTCAACTTAGACTGCTTGACGACTGCGCGGACCGCCTTGACAGTTGCTTGCCACCAGTCCTCCGGGTCTTGCTCACTCCAGAGGGGTTTGGGATGGTAACTGGGGTAGGTTGCCAACGCTTGGCCGAGGATTTTGCCCTTCGCGTTGATCGCCAGGGTCTTCGTGCCAGAAGTGCCAATATCGATACCAATATACACACTCATCGCGGTGTGCTACTCCAGGGAGAATGACTTGCGAAGGATTTTGAAAAGGGCTATCAAGTGGCTGGGGTCGAGCGATAGCGAGCCTCCAGTCAGCAATCGCTGGGAGCTCGGCCGAATTTCGACCTCAGCCACCTTTATCACATTGCTGGCAGCTTGCACTTTGGTCAGTTGCTCAAGCGAGCCACCGGCCGCACCCCAACCTGCCAACCTAGCCGCGCCGCCGCCCAGTGTAGCACTCCACGTGCTGGTGGTGAATGAGCCGGAACTGGCCGCGGCGATTGGCCGCTTACGAGGAGAATGGCGCGAACGCTTCGGCGGCAATCTCTTGGCCGAAACGAAAACGTGGCAGGATGTTGCGGCGGCCGACGCAATCGATGCCGATTTGATCGTCTTCCCGACGCGCTACTTGGGCAAGCTCGCTACGCGCGGCTGGCTCCGGCCGGTACGCAAGAATGTGCTCGACAGCGCGGACTACGACGCGGCCGACGTCTTTCCGCTGGCCCGCCGCGATCTCGTGACTTGGGGCGGCCAAGTGATGGCACTGCCGATCAGTATCGATTTGCCTACTGAGGGTTTGCTAGTTCGGGTAGCACCGGCCGCGCTATCCAACGATCGCCAGGGAGTGTTATTCGATCCCGAGACAATGCGGCCACGCATTGCAGAGCCAGCCTTCGTCCAAGCCTTGTCCATGTCAAACGATGCGGCGGAACTTGGGAGTGTCCCAGTGCTTGGAGTGGGCGACCGGTTACTTGCTGTCACGACCGCTTCCCGCAACCCAGCCACTGCCTTTAGGCTACTCGGTTGGTTGGCGTCAGCAGAGATTAGCACGCAACTCGCTTCTGCCGTGGGAGGCCCCATGCCGATCCGACATTCACTCGCCAAATCGTCAGCCTGGTATGACCCCCGCTTGAATGCTGCCGAACGAAATGAACTTGCCATACGGCTTGAGCAAGCACTCAACAGTGATCGCTGCCTGCTGGTTCCACGCATTCCTGGCATTGACGATTATTTAGCCGCTCTCGATGAGGCGGCCGCCAGTGTTCAAGCAGGCAACGCGGAACCGCTAGCCGCTCTCGAGGCCGCATCCACCAAGTGGGATGCGATCACTGATCTTCTGGGCCGCGACAAACAGCGTGCCGCCTACCTGAAGCATCTCAATATCACCGAGCCGTAGCCTTCACTTTGCCGCCGCACTTACCGTCCGGCCGCTTGCCAATGGACGCCGATACCGCTAGGGTGAATAACTCCGGTTCCCCATTTTTCGCCGCGTTTTGCGGTCGCTTCGCGTGACGGATCATGATCAGCACCGCCAAAGCCCATCCCCTTGAAGACCGCGAGCGGATCGTGATCACCGGCATCGGGCTCACCGCGCCCAACGGCAACACGCTCGCCGACTATCGTGCCGCGCTGCTCGCCGGCAAGAGCGGCGTTCGCAAGTACGACATTCGCTACGTCGGCGAGACGCTGGCCGGTGTCTGCGACTTCGACGAGTTGAAGTACCAGAAGCGCAAAGAAGTCCGCCGCGGCACACGCGCCGGCGGCATCGGCATCTACTGTGCCCGGGAAGCGGTCGCAGACTCGGGGCTCGATTGGCCGAACCTCGACCGCGAGCGGGTCGGCGTCTACATCGGCGTTACCGAGCACGGCAACGTCGAGACCGAGAACGAAATCTACGAGATCAAAGGCTACAACTACGACACGAGTGTCTGGTCGCACCACCACAATCCGCGAACCGTGGCGAACAATCCGGCCGGCGAGATCACGCTCAACATGGGCATCACGGGCCCGCATTACACAATCGGTGCCGCCTGTGCCGCCGGCAACGCGGGGCTGATCCAGGGCGCCCAGATGTTGCGGCTCGGCGAGGTGGACGTGGCCATCACGGGCGGCGTCTCCGAGAGCATCCATACGTTTGGCATCTTTGCCGGCTTCGCCAGCCAGGGCGCGCTCGCCAAGCACGACGACCCGACCAAGGCCTCGCGGCCGTTCGATCAGGACCGCAATGGCATCGTCGTGGCCGAGGGGGGCTGCCTCTACATCCTCGAGCGGTTCCACGATGCCCGCGCGCGAGGAGCGAAAATCTACGGCGAGCTGGTCGGTTACGCGATGAACAGCGATGCCAGTGACTTCGTGTTGCCCAATCCGGCCCAGCAGGCCCGCTGCATGCAGATTGCCCTCAATCGTGGGCACCTGAATCCCGACGACATCGACCTGGTGAGCACCCACGCTACCGCAACTTCCAGCGGCGACATTCAGGAGTGCATTGCCTTGCGGCAAGTGTTCGGGGGCATCGCCCAGCCGGTCGTCAACAACACCAAAAGCTTCATCGGCCACGCGATGGGGGCCGCGGGGGCCCTCGAATTGGCCGGCAACCTGCCGACGTTTGACGACGGCGTTTGCCACCCCACGATCAATGTCGATCGCCTCGATCCAGAATGCGCCCTCCCCGGCCTGGCCGTGAACGAGCCCCGCGAGCGGAAAAACACCCGCTATATCCTCAACAACTCGTTTGGTATGTTGGGGATTAATTCCGTTGTGATCATCGGGAAGGCTTGACTTGACGTAAGTTGGGCCACAACCATTTTTTTACAGGATAACAGGATAACAGGATGAGGAATCGTCCCGTTTTTCGCCTTCCTGTCCTGCAAATCCTGTTATCCTGTCAATGTTTGATCGGTAAGGAGAACCCCGGCATGACGTCTGCCGATATTAGAGAAGAAGTTTTGGACATCCTCAAGGACATCGCTCCGGACGAGGACCTCACGCAGCTCGATGACGATAAGCGTTTTCGCGAGCAACTGGAGCTCGACAGCATGGACTTTCTGGACATCGTGATGGAGCTTCGCAAGCGCCATCGAGTGCAGATTCCTGAGGATGACTACATCAACCTCGCCAGCATGAACTCGACGGTCACCTACCTTGAGCCGCTGATGAAAGACATCGAGCGCGAGAAAGTCTGACCCAAGGGGGAAGGCGGAGTGGGGAAGGCGGAAGTCTGCCTTCATTCCCCCACCCTCCCCCTTCGTTCCATGTACGACACGATCATCATCGGCGCGGGGATGAGTGGGCTGGCGGCCGGGATTCGGCTCGCCTACTACGAGCAGCGCGTCTGCATTCTCGAGCGGCACTATACGATCGGCGGGCTCAATTCGTTCTACCGTCTCCGTGGCCGCGACTATGACGTCGGACTCCACGCGCTCACGAATATTACGCCCAAGGGCACCAAGACCGGCCCGCTCGCGCGACTGCTACGCCAATTGCGGCTCAAGTGGGACGACTTCGCCATCTCGCCGCAGATCGGCAGCGAGATCGCATTCCCCGGCGCCCGCTTGCGATTCGACAACGACGCGGCCACGCTTCGCGACGAAGTGGCTCACGCTTTTCCGCATCAGGCAGACAATTTCGACCGCCTGACGCGCGAGATCGTCGAGTACGACGACCTCAGCGAGACGCATGCCAACCTCTCGGCCCGCGAGGTCGTGGGCTCGATCATCACCGAGCCTCTCTTGGTCGAAATGCTCTTCTGCCCGTTGATGTACTACGGCTCAGCCCGCGAGCACGATATGGACTGGGGCCAGTTCTCGATCATGTTTCGCAGTATTTTCCTCGAAGGGCTCGGCCGACCGCACGCCGGGGTGCGGCTGATTCTCAAGCACCTGGTGCGGAAGTTTCGCGCGCTGGGCGGCGAATTGAAACTGCGCGCCGGCGTGAAGCAGCTGGCGGTGGACGGCAACCGCGTCACGCGAGTCGTGCTGGAGAACGATGAAGTGCTCGAAGCTCGCAATGTACTTTCTTCGGCCGGATGGTGCGAAACGATGCGGCTTTGCGACGACGGCCACCCAGTCGTCAACTCGCGCGCCCCCGGCCAGCTCACGTTCTGCGAAACGATCGCCACGCTCGACGCCGAGCCCAGCGAACTGGGGCACGACCGCACGATTACATTCTTCAACGACCACGACAGGTTCGTTTGGCAGAAGCCGGACGGGCTCTGCGACGTGCGGAGCGGCGTGATTTGTTCGCCGAACAATTTTGCCTACGACGAGCCGCTCAACGACGGCACGATCCGCATCACCGCGCTCGCCAATTTCGACCGCTGGCGCGAGCTCGACGAAGATGCGTATCGCCTGGAAAAACTCCGCTGGTACGACCGCATCACCGAGTCGGCTGTCCGCTTCATCCCGGATTATCGTAGCCGCGTGGTCGACACCGACATGTTCACGCCCACGTCGGTGGTCCGATTCACCGGCCACGACAACGGCGCCGTCTACGGCACGCCGGACAAACAACTCGATGGCACGACGCACCTCAAAAATCTCTTCGTCTGCGGCACCGACCAAGGCTTCGTCGGCATCATCGGCAGCATCACCAGCGGCATCGCGATGGCCAACCGGCACTGTTTGCGGAGCGAGGCGGCGACGTAACTGTGTCGCGCGCAACTCGCGAAAACCGATGTGGAGTCCCAAATCATTCAACCTGCCGTGCGTAATCTGCGATATTGGCTCCCCTCGGCCCAATTGACTATACTGAGACTGGAGGAACCAGGCATGGCGACCGACGCAAAAAATGAAATGACCGATGCCGAATTACTCGATTTCTACCTGGGAATGCGGCTGCAAAAGGGCGACCGCGATGTGCCCGTCGAGCATATTCTGACTGGCTTTACTCAGTACCTGCGCGAGCGGCAAGTGATGCAAGGCATGATCCGCGAGGCCGATGACGGAATCACCGCCGGTCGATCGGGGCCGTTGGACCTTGAGCAAGCGATTCGAGAAGTAGTTCAGGAGTTGGCAGCCAGGGGCATCTCTGAGTAACGTCTTCTGCGGAATACTTCATGCCACACGCCGACTGGAGTGATGCCGCGGTCGAGGAACTCAAGAGCATCGGCCGTTACATTGGCGAAGAGCAGCACCGTCCAACGACCGCGGCAAAGATCATGCGAGAGATTGGCAGCCATTGCGATTCTCTCGCGCGAGCGCCCTACAGCGGTACGGCGCGGCCCGATTTGGACGAAGGTATCCGAATCACTTCATGGAAGCGGTGGGTGATCGTGTTTCGCCCTGCGGACGATGGCGTTGACGTACTGCGCATCGTCGACGGCAGTCGTGACTTCGCCCAGTTGTTCTGAGACTCAGGGCAGATTCGATTACGTCGGAGCGGGAGACTTTTCGATGGCTCGTGTCCGTCTTCGACTATCTTTGCTGACCGCTATATTGCTGATGACAATTGTCGGTCTGGCGATTGCCGTCGCGCTGCAGTGGCGGGAGGTGGGGCCCCTTCGAGCGGAGAACAAGCGGCTCGATGAGGAGCGCGGCACGCTGGTTATCGGCGATCCAAATCAATTGAATGCAATTAGGATTCCCGCCCGTTTTGCCGGCGAAGGCAGGCAATCGTTTCGTGTCTACGTTCCGCCAGGGCGGTTATATCACGCGTTCGTTCAGGTTAACAACATACCGAAAGACGGATTGCCCGAGCGGACGACGCTACCCGACCAAGCAGGCATTCTTGGCCTTTTTCGGGGACGATTGTTCGCTCGAATCGGTCCTGGAGAGCATACGGTTACCATTTGGACCGTCCACCGTGGCGGCAGAGCCGACATTATGCTCATCGTCGGCTTCGATAGCTCAAAGATAGCACTTGACGTCTCGGCGAACACTCCGAGGAATCGTTGGCCGACGGTTACCCCAGAAACCTACTCAGTGTTTGGAGACGGTGTGGGTGGCACGACCATAGCCGCTGAAGGGACGGAGCCGTTCGTGCTGATGCGTCACCGAATTCAGGCAGTCACAGCGGAAAGTATCAATGTTGGTTGGACTACCCCTGAGCCCGACTTTCCACTTGATGGCGTAATGCTCTGGGTTGAAACTGCGCCGTAATGTCTGAGACATCGCAACTCGGTGCCCCGAAGAAGCGCCTTTATTGCGAGGCGATCATCGAGTAGAACCGATGCATGCCTCGCGACTTTCTCAAACACGCTAAAGACGAATACGACGTCGTCGTCGTCGGCAGCGGGCTGGGTGGACTCACCTCGGCAAACGTGCTTGCCAGGGCAGGGCGGAGCGTGCTCCTCTTGGAGCAGCACTACAAGCTCGGCGGACTGGCCACGTGGTTCAAGCGGCCGGGCGGGCACATCTTCGACATCTCGCTCCACGGCTTCCCGCACGGGATGGTCAAGAGCTGCCGCCGCTACTGGTCGAAGGAGATTGCCGACTCGATCGTGCAGCTGGAGCACATCCGCTTCGACAACCCAATGTTCTCGCTCACGACGACGTTCAACCGCGAGGATTTTACGAAGCTGCTGGTGAGCGAGTTCAAAGTCGACGCGGCGGCCGTACACGGATTCTTCGACACGGCCCGCGGGATGAATTTTTACGACGATCAGACGACCACGACCCGCGAGCTGTTCGACCGCTTCTTCCCCGGCCGCGAGGACGTGATTCGCCTCTTGATGGAACCGATCACCTACGCCAACGGCAGCACGCTCGAAGACCCGGCGATCAGCTACGGCATCGTGTTCTCGAACTTTATGTCGAAAGGCGTGTTCACATTCTCGGGCGGCACCGACAAGTTGATCGGACTGATGGAGAAGGAGCTCCGCGCGAGCGGCGTCGACATCTGCATCAACGCCGACGTTTCCAAAATTGACTGTCGCGGCGGCCGGGTCCGTAGCGTCGACGTGAACGGCCGCACGATCCGCACGCTCTCCGTGATGTCGAACGCCAATCTCAACGCGACGATCTTCAAGCTCATCGGCGAAGAGTATTTCGACCCGTCGTTCGTCGACGAAGCCCGGGCGGTGCGGCTCAACAATTCGAGTACGCAGGTCTACATGGCGCTCAAGCCGGACGAAACGATCGACGAGTCGACGGGGGACTTGCTCTTCAGCTCGACGGCGCCGATCTTCCGCACCGAGTCGCTCCTGAGCCGCGACATCACCAGCCGCACGTTCTCGTTCTACTACCCGCGAACGCGCCCGCAAGGCCGGCCGCGATGCCTCGTCGTCTCGAGCACCAACGCCAACTACGACGATTGGGCCAAGCTCACCAAGGAAGAGTATGAAGCGAGCAAACGTGACCTGGTGGAGACAACGATCGACGCGCTCGACAAGTACGTGCCCGGCATCCGCACGAAGCTCGACCACGCCGAAGCCTCGACGCCGGTCACGTTTGAGCACTACACAAAACATATCAACGGCGCGAGCTTCGGCACCAAGTTCGAAGGCCTCGCCGTGAGCCGCGCATTGCCGCAGCAGATCACCGGCCTGTACCACGCCGGCAGCGTCGGCATTATCATGTCCGGCTGGCTCGGCGCGATGAACTACGGCGTGATTGTGGCGAACGAGGTGGACAGTCAGTTGATGAGCGGCGCGGCAGTGCCGAAAGTAGTTGCGGCGACAGGTTAGTGCCAGATCCTCTCATGAAGCAAACACCTTATTTCCGACGCCGTGTACTGCAACAGCGCCCGTACATTAAGCTGGAATGGTGCGAACAAGCCGTGCGCGACCCGGAATATGCCGAAATTCAGCTGGACGGCCGCATTCGCCACTGGCGGTACATCGATGAACTTGGCAAGTACTTGCGTGTCGTTACATTGGGTGATGGCGAGACCCTACACAATGCCTTTCCCGATCGAGGATTCAAACCAAAATAAATACCATGCGACTCGAATACTTTCCCGATACGGACACGCTGTATATCCAGCTTCGAGATGTTCCTGGTGCGGATGCACAAGAGGTAGCGGAGGACATCGTCCTTGATTTTAACGAGGCTGGAGAGGTGATTGGCATTGAGATTGAACATGCCAGTCAGCGGATGGAACTAGGCGATTTTCATTTATCGGCGTTTCCAACTAGCGACGCAACGCCGCCCGCCGCTTAGACCGCCCATGTTCCTTGAAGCAATCAAATCCGCCATCCCCCACCGCGAGCCATTCTTGCTCGTCGATGAGGTCGTCGATCAAAGCGACTCGCGGATTGTTTGCCGCAAGCGATTCACCGGCGAGGAGTTTTGGTACGCAGGGCACTACCCGAAATTTCCGCTCACGCCAGGCGTGCTGTTGTGCGAAGCGGCAATGCAAGCCGGGGCGGTGCTGCTGTCGAAGTATGCGACGGAGTCGTCGGGCGGCGTGCCGGTGGCCACGCGGATGAACAACGTGAAGTTTCGCAACATGGTCCGGCCTGGCGATACGATCGAGATGAAAGTCGAGCTCGTCGAACGGATGGCCGACGCGTTCTTCTTGAAGGCCGCCGTCACCGTCGACGGCAAGACGGCCGTCACGTTCGACTTTGCCTGCAAACTCGCGCAACCGCCCGAATAAACATGACTATTGACTTCCTCCAGCTCGACGGCAAGCGCATCCTCGTCTTCGGCGTCGCCAATCGCAAGAGCGTCGCCTGGCACATCAGCCGCGTGCTGGTCGAGGCGGGCGCCGAAGTCGTCTACGTTGTGCGGAGTGATGAGCGGCGCGCACAGGTGCAGCCGCTAGTTGGCGGGGCGGTCGTGTTTGTCTGCGACGTCGAATTTGAGGATCAGATCGAACGCCTAGCCCGCGAGTTGGCCGAGCGGTACGACGTGCTGCACGGCTTGGTCCACTCAATCGCATTCGCCGATTATGAAGATGGTGTTAAACCTTTCCACGAGACCACCAAGAGGGCTTTCCTGCGGGCCTTCGATATCTCATGCTTCTCGCTAGTGGCAGTGTCGAACGCCGTGAAGCCGCTCCTCGCGCCGGACGCGTCGGTGGTGACGATTTCGATTTCCACCACGACGATGGCCAGCGAGAACTATGGCTACATGGCCCCGATCAAGGCGGCGCTCGATTCGTCGCTGGCGTTCCTGGCCAAGAGTTTCAGCCGCTTTTCGCAGGTGCGATTCAACGCGGTGGCCCCCGGGCTGCTCAAGACCTCGGCCTCGGCGGGCATCCCGGGCTACGTCGACTCGTACTTGTATGCCGAGCAGGCGACACTGCGGAAACAAGCAATACGCACGGAGGAGGTGGCCTATGTGGCGGCGTTCTTATTGAGCCCGCGTTCCAGTGGCATCAACGCTCAGCGGCTGGTGGTCGACGCCGGAATGAGCACCAATTACTTCGACACTGACCTCATTCGGGGCACACTCCACCGCGAATGATTGGGCCGATTAGTCGGGTCGTGCGGAAAAAGTGTCGCCCGCTCCGGCCCCGGGATCTCTGAGCCGGAATTGCTGCCTACGGCTGCCGAGGTTGTTCAATTTTAGCCGGCCAGGCGGCGAAAAAACTGCTGGTCGCTTGACGCACTCCGTGGTATCCTAAATAGGGGTACCAAACACCCGAGCAATCTACGAACGCGCCTGCAGCGGAACGACTTATCGATGGCGCGTGAGTAACCGACATTCCGGTGATTGGCGGCAGGGAGGATCGCAGTGGCTTACGGAAAAGAGAGAAGTGGGCGACACTACTTATCTTGTCGCGCTTCGACTAAGCAGGCGTCAACATTGAGGCAAAGCGAACCGAACGCGAATCAGCGTCTTTTGGTTCGTTAAGTTGTGTCCAACTACCAACGCACATGACGAAGGTGACTGCCAACAAGCTAATCGAGCTGTTGCGTCGCAGCGGTCTCATCGACGAGGCTCGACTGACGAGCTTTCTGGAAAAGGCCGCCGCCGAGCACGGTGAGGCCGCGCTCGAAGACCAACCCCAACTTGCCGACTTGCTGATCCAAGCTGGTCTCATTACACGCTGGCAGGCCGATAAATTGCTCCAGGGCAAGCACAAGGGCTTCCGCCTGGGCAAATACAAGCTGCTTGGCCAAATCGGCAAGGGCGGCATGAGCAGCGTCTACCTTGCCGAGCACGAGTTGATGAGGCGCCGCGTGGCCATCAAAGTGCTGCCGCTCAACCGAGTCAACGATGCATCTTACCTGGAGCGGTTCCGGCTCGAAGCCCGCGCCGTCGCGCGGCTCGACGACCCGAATATTGTCCGGGCCTATGACATCGACAACGAAGGCAACACGCATTATATCGTGATGGAGTATGTCGAAGGGCAGGATCTCCATCAAATCGTCAGCCAAAACGGCCCACTCACTTACGAAGCAGCGGCAGATTACATTGCCCAGGTCGCCAATGGTTTGCAACATGCCCACGAAATGGGGCTTGTCCACCGCGACATCAAACCGGCTAATTGCTTGCTGGACAAACACCAAACGGTGAAGCTCCTCGACCTCGGCTTGGCGAAGCTCTCCGAAGACGAAGCCTCGCTGACGATGGCCAACGAGGAGAACGTTTTGGGAACAGCCGACTACCTGGCTCCCGAACAGGCCCTCAACAGTCACGAAGCCGATGCCCGATCGGATATTTACAGTCTTGGCTGTACGCTTTATTTTCTGCTCGTAGGTCGCCCGCCGTTTCCAGAAGGGTCGATCTCCGAGCGACTCTTAAAACACCAAACGACCAAACCAGATAGCATTTTTAAGGTCCGTCCCGACGCCCCCCCCTCGCTCGTAGAGCTCTGCGATTCGATGATGGCCAAGAAGGCGGTCGAGCGACCGCAAACCGCTGGCGAAGTGGCTGAGTGGCTTACCGAATGGCTCGCTGAACGCGGCCGCAAACTCGGGGGAGGCCATTTAACGGGGGCTGAAGAAAGCAGCGGCGTCGGCAGTGGCATTTTCAACCGCTTTGGCGTCGGTCCTGCGACGCCGATTCCGGGTCTTGGCTCGTCGCTTAGCGGAACTGGCAGTCAGATTTCTTCCACCGATCGAGACACAAAACGTCTTAACGAAGCTGCCAGTTCGCCTGCAACCGAAGATGAGCTTGGCCTCGCCCCGCTTGATGATGAAGCCAAGGCCAATGCCGAGAAAATTGCAAACCCTCTCGACGACGACTTGGTTACATCAAGCGATGTCCTCGCACGGAAGAGTGCTGTCGGGGGAGGTTCTTCAAAGCGCTCGCTGGTCGAAGAGGAACTACACGATCCAGAAATCGAAGCGATCAAACGGAGGGTCGCCCAGCGCGCTCAATTCAACCCGCTCAAACCTCCCAACTACCAAGCCCCCAGCCAGGGACCACCGTGGGGCCTATTGGTGTTATTCGGCGGCGTGGGCTTAGTAATTCTGATCGCCGTGCTGTTGTTGGTGAGCAGAGGTAGCTAGCCGACGGTCGATTGCCGCGGTGCATCGGCTAAATCTTTACCGTATTCGGCAATCGACTTCTGCCACTCAACGGAGAGCATCTGGCAGTTGATCCCCGATCCAATGCCGAGCAGTGCCACGCAATCGCCTCGATGCAACAGCCCTGCTTCGATGCCCAGTGCCATCGTCACCGGCAAAGCGGCCGCCCCCGTATTGCCCAACCTTTCCAGCGTGGCGAAATCGTTCTCCGGATCCAGGCCGAGCGATTCAAGCATCCGCTTGCGATGGGCACCGCCGACTTGATGGCAGAACGTGCGGTCGATATGCTCTGGCTCCCAGCCGGCCACACCCAAAAAACGGCGGAAGGTTTCCATGCCCGTGGCTATGCCTTGCCGCATCAGCCTCTCGCTGTCGGTGTCCATCATCGTCTCTAGGCCGCGACTCCGGCAGAGCTCGTGGTGGCTCGTATCGCAGTAAATGACTGCCCCGGTGAGGCGATTACCGGTCTGGCTGAGCTCCTCGTCGCACAACACGACCGCCACGCTCGCCGAGCCGATCGTCAGCGAGGCAATCGAATCCTTAATCGAATCGCGCGTCAGAGACTTGTCCGCATTGAGTCGCGCGATCGTGTTCTCGACCAAATCGCGGCCACTTTCGGTGCCCACGACGATACCTGCGCGAATCTGACCGAGCTCGATCATGTTGGCCACCTGGATCAACCCAGTTAATACGCCCAGGCAGGCGTTTGAGACGTCGTAGATCATCGCCTCGCCCGTGAGGCCGAGGCCGTCGTGAACTCGGCAGGCAGTGGCTGGCTCGAGATAGTCGCGGCACACCGAGCCGTGGACCAGCGCCCCGAAATACCGTGGATCGATGCCACTGGCCGTAATCGCTTTTTGTGCCGATTCGATGCTAATCGTGCTGGGCCGTGTGTTGGGCGGAAAGAACCGCCGCTCCCGGATGCCCGTCATCAGTTCAAGACGTCCTTCAGGCAGACGTAACCGCTCGTAAAGCGGCGCGAGCCGGTGCTCAATTTCCGCAGTCGTCACGACTTCGTCGGGCAACGTGTACCCGAAGGCTTCCACACAAACACGTCGAAAATGCATAGGGCACAAGTGCAATAAGTTGACGGCGAGCGTGTTTTCAGCACGAGGGGCACCCCGGAAGGCACCCTACCGATGCCATCATGGTCAGGAGTTTCCGAATACTCGAACATAACCCGCCCCCCGGACACCGTAAACCGCCATTTGCCGCTGGCAACGTAGTGGGGAGGGGGTATGCTGGCGTGCTTGTGGTCATTTACAAGCCGGAAAGTACCGTCACCGTGATGTGCGTGGGACTGAGGAATTTGCCATGCTGGAGCGAAATCAGCCCGTGGAACCTTTCAAACTCTGGGGGGGAGTACTTTTCGCGCTCGTTTTTCCTACCATCGTCACCTGGGCCTACTTCTTCCAGGCGGCAGCCCATGACCAGAGCGTACAACAGACCGTCATGGCAACACTCAAAGTCTTGCAGTTTGCCTTTCCTGTTGGCTGGGTGTTGCTGGTGTTGCAAGAGAAGATTTGTTGGCATTCTTTTTCCACGAAAGGACTCGCGACCGGTATCGTGTTCGGCTTGGTTGTGACCAGCGCCAGTTGGTTGGCATTTCGATACGTACTACAGGCCCTTCCAGCATTTGTTGCAGCCACAGAACCAATCCAGGCAAAGATCAGCGGCTTCGGCCTAGACTCGCTCGGAAAATACGTGGCTCTTGGCGTCTTCTATTCGATTGCTCATTCCTTTCTAGAGGAGTACTACTGGCGGTGGTTCGTTTTTGGGCAGCTACGACGATTGCTGCCACTTTTGCCTGCGATTTTTCTCTCGTCGTTGGGCTTCACGGCTCACCACGTTCTGGTGCTGTCGACTTACTTTGGCTGGTGGACGGCACCAACCTTGCTGCTGTCCGCCGCAGTGGCCGTGGGCGGGGCATTTTGGGCCTGGCTCTATGAACGTAGCGGGTCGCTCTTGGGGCCCTGGCTGAGCCACTTGCTCGTGGATGCGGGCATTTTTCTGGTTGGCTATCAGCTTGTGCATGCGACGCTGCTTCGGTAGTCGCACAAAATCGCAAATTCCACACGATGTTGTGCTAGCAATGTCAGTTGCCCCCAAAATAGCCAAAGTACTTGTATTCGCGCTGCCTGAGGATACACTCATTCGCAACTTGCATTTCCCTCCTTGCCTGGTGACAGGGCTGTTAACCAAAAGGGAGTTCTTTCCGCCGAGCGATTAGGACGTCGAACTCGCCGCACCAGTTTCTCGCGTACCCCGCGTGTGCCTTGTGGCGAGTTGCTAACCACCAAGTGCTCCACTCGCTGTTGGCTTGGTGACGCTCATTCCACCGACTGCTGTTGGCAGCGTGGACTGCTGCGCAGTCGGTAGCTCTTCGTTCGTCAGAATGAGTTCCCCTGTTATGGCCGTTTTGACGATGGCCAAGGAGTACAAGGGAATGTCGAAGCCAATTATCGCCTTGAATGCCGATTTCAGAGCCGCTGCAGCTGGCCGCTCTTCCTTCACATTTGTCGATGCGTGTTACTACGACGCTATCACCCAAGCTGGCGGCATTCCTGTCGTGCTACCGCCGCTCGAAAACGACGACGACCTCGCCGAAGCGCTTCTGCCGATCGACGGCGTGCTGCTCATTGGTGGGGCAGATCTCGATCCACGCCGCGATGGTTGGATGACCCATCCCACGATTCGTCCACTGGCTCCGCGCCGGGAAAATTTTGATCGCCGACTGATGCGCGCCGTTGCCGAGCGTCGCCTCCCCGTGTTCGGCATCGGGGCCGGCATGCAGTTGCTCAACGTCATGCTGGGCGGCAATTTGATGTTCCACATCCCCGAAGATCGCCCGTCGGCCTTGCCGCATCTCGATCCGCTCGACCCGGCCCACCGGCACACGCTCGAACTGACTGCCGGATCGTTGATGGAACGCGTTTACGGCGACGGCGAACTCCGCGTCAACAGCATGCATCACATGGCCGTTGACGACATTGCTCCAGGCTTCGAAGTGACCGCTCGCTGCCCTGATGGCATTGTCGAAGCCATCGAAAGCCGGATCTCGGACTGGTTTGCCATTGGCACCCAGTTCCACCCCGAAGCCCCAACCGCCTCCGCGCTCGATCGGCGGATCTTCGAAGAATTTATCGACGCGGTGAAGGAATCGGCAGCGGCCATGCGGCTTGTTGCCTAAGACCGTCCGTCCCGCACACGGAAGTTAGCCTCCATGCTTCCTTGCCGGGTGCGGTCTGGCGAGCCACGGATGTGCTTCGCCAGCCCGCACCCACTTTTTTTGCGCAGGTAAACTGTAGGTGGCATCCTCTGGCCCCGATCGAGCATGGAAGTGGTTTTAGTGGCTGCCTTGCACTGCCGGCTCTCTGCGAGCAGCATCGCCATGCAAGACCCTTCTAAGCACATCAGACTCACACCAAGAATCATGTTTTTTTGCGAACTCATCTGCCGCAACTGCCAGTGGCGCACCGTCTGCGGACGAGTAGATGCCATCGGCCGACTGCGCCTCGCTGGCTTGCTTCGCCGCGATCCGGACCCCGACGAAGGTTTACTGCGAGTTCTGTTCGTCGAAACCGCCTCGAGAATGACCTGTCCGATCTGCAAGGAGAAGCGTCTCCACGCGGTTGATCGAGACGAAGCCGCTTCGTCTGAGGAGGATTGGCAGGCAGGAGACTGGCAAACCGCGGTGCTCTGCGAACTCTGTCGAGAGCCGATTCCTGCCGAGAGGGTCGAGGCCTTGCCTGGCGTGAGGCGTTGTGTCGTCTGCCAGGGCAAAGCGGAAGCCGGCGCTACGACGACAGAGCCCGAATATTGCCCGCGTTGCGGTTCGCTCGTCGAAATCCGCGCCAGCTGCGGCTCTGGCATCACGCGCTATCGCCGCTTCTGCACCGGGATTCCCCCGTGCCGGTTGTAAAGAGGGTGGCTGGAGTTGAGTTTGAGTTGAGCCCCCAGGACGATCACAGCTAGAGGCTCGTTGTTGCTTGACCCCAGCCACTCAAAGTTCATCACACCTCGCCGATGTCTTCGTTCCACAGCTCCGGCCGTGCGGCGATAAAGTCCTGCATCAGTTGGTAACATTCTTCGTTATCAACAACCTCCAGCTTGATGCCCCGCGAGCGGGTGTAATCTTCCGGGCCCCGAAACGTTCGATTCTCGCCGATGACGATTCGCGGGATGCGGTAGAGCAGGGCGGTGCCGCTGCACATGTCGCACGGGGAGAGCGTGGAATAAAGCACGCTCTTGCGATACTCGGCCGGTTTCAATCGGCCAGCGTTTTCCAGGCAATCCATCTCCGCATGCAAGATTGCGCTGCCTTGCTGAACACGCCGGTTATGTCCTCGGCCGACGACTTGGCCATCGACCACCAGCACCGAGCCGATCGGAATACCGCCCTCGGCCAGCCCTCGTCGAGCCTCTTCGATCGCCATCTCTAGAAAGGGATCCATCGCACCACCCCCCGCCGAGTGATTCCTCCGGTCAGAAGCGAAAATAAAGCCCCGTTGGCCGCCAAATTTGCCTGCCGACCGCATCCAGCCGGTGGCATTTTGACGCACCCGCAACTATGCTAGACGGGTATACCACAACCGCGGCAGTCGCGCCCACTACTGATTATGCATCGGATGAGAAATACTTCCTTAACAAGCGCACCCCGTGCCGCGGTCGCCTGCTGCGCTCTGCTTGCGGTGGTGCTCTGCGCGGTGGTAAACCCGGCCCATGCGGCCGAGTATCGCTCAATTCGCGATTTTCGAGCCGTCGCTGAATCAGTCAATCGGTATATTGAAAAGTATGGTGCCGAGCACGTGTTGCTGGTTGTCGACATCGATAACACGACGCTCGCTATGAACAGCCCACTCGGCAGCGACCAATGGTTCGAGTGGCAAGAATACCTCCTCAAAAACGAGCCTGCTTCAAGTCATCTGGTGGCCCAAGACTTCGATGGACTGCTCGAAGTCCAGGGAACCCTCTACAACTTGGGGCGAATGCACCCGCCACAACCCGATCTGCCAGAAATCATCAAACGCATTCAAAAGCGCGGCACTGAGACTGTTGTGCTGACATCTCGCGGAGACGAATTTCGAGCGGCGACCGAACGCGAGCTAACTCGCAACGGCTACGATTTTGCCAGCTCTGCGCTACCTACGCGCGACTGTCGTCCGGATGTTTATTTCCCTTACAACCTCGAAAACATTAAGGCCAGCGGGCTTAAAGTCACTGAAGCAGCAGCTTTCGAGCTCACGCAGCCCCGGCTGGTGAGTTACAGCGATGGCATTATGATGACCGCTGGCCAACACAAAGGGGCGATGCTGCTCACGCTCCTGGCGCGCAGCGACCGCGATATCAAAGCCATTGTTTACGTCGACGATCATGAGCGGCATGTGGCCCGCGTCTTTGCGGCGCTCAGCAATCGCGACATCGACGCCACGACGTTTCATTACCAACGGGAAGACGAGAACGTGAAAGCCTTCGAATACGGCAATAAACACGATGTCACGCGCCGTTGGGAGCAACTTAATGAAACGCTCGAAGCCGTGTTCAATTAAACCGCGTGCCGACGTAATTCCGCTAGTTCCCGCTCAAACCCGCTATTGAGTATCGGGAACCGGCACCACGTTTTCGGGTCGAGATTTTCATCGTCCAAATGGAACGATGGGGCATACCGCTCGCGCTTCCACTGGTTGCGGCACCACAAGACAAAGAACCGCGCGACCCAAGCGGCCATTTGCTGCCCTTGGTATTGCGGAAACTGCGGACAGACAATTTCCCACACCTCGACCGGCATCCGCTTGTCGCGAATTGCCGCTCGCTCGATCGCATCTAACACGCGATAAGGCATTAGATCGCCTTCATCGGTTTGCTCGGCGGCTGGGGGGCGCAACTCGGCGGTTGGCCGCTGACTGTTCACGATCTCCAGGGCAGGCAGAGAGCCGACACCCGCCGGGCCCGTTGTTTCCATCCACCGGAGCCAATCAAGCAAAAAAGCCTTGTCGATACCGGCAATCGGCGCCAGGCCGCCGCACGTGTCGCCATCCATTGTGGCATAGCCGACCGCCGCTTCGCTGCGGTTGCTCGTGGCGAGCAAGAGGGCGCCTCGCAAATTGGCCAGTAGCCAAATACCCGGTCCACGGGCGCGGGCCTGGATATTTTGCAGTGCGACATCGTCCTGGTCCCAAGTCAGTTCCCGACCGACCGCCTGCGATACGGTTGCCACATAGCCGTCGATCGCAGAATCGATATTCCACTCAAAGAACTCGGCACCCACCGCAGCAGCCACGGTGCGTGCGGCACGGCGCGTCGTCTCGCCACTATTGCGTGTCGTCTGGTAGACGCAACAGAGAAGTTGCCGTACCAAATCCTGCGGCGAGAACGCCGTTGCATTCTCCAGTAGCTTGTTTGCCAGCCGAGCGAGTCCCAACTCCAGTCCGCCCAGGTGCACCACCAAATACACCATCACCGCGACGGCTGACGAATCGGCCCCTCCGCTGAGCGAAACCACAAGCTGACTGGCCTTGCTCTTGCGCAGATAGTCGAACAGCGCCAGCGGCACGGCGCGGGCAAATTCTTCTTCTTTCCGATGATTGCCGTTCTCCCAGGCGGGATGACCCGGTACGCCCGTTTGGCCGTCCGCCGTGCCAACCGTCCTTGCTTCGCCGCCACCTTCAGGCCAGCGGAATTCAGAACTGATGGTCGCCCCAATTTCGGTCGCAGCCAATAAATCAGACTTTTCATAGAAGGCCGTTCGCGCCCGCCGTGTAGCAGTCACGTCTACCACGGCTGTTGTCAACACCCAATCGGAATACGAGAAACGCGGACCGCGGACGAGCATCTTCCCGCCGCTGGCCAGCAGCGTGCCACCATCGTAGATAGCCCGGCCCGACTCGTTGCCCAGCAGGTTCGCATACGCGTAGCTAACGCAAAACGCCCGGGAGCCTTCCAGTACAAAACGCTCGCGGATCTCCTGCTTGGCGAATGCGAAATGACTCGCGCTCGGATTAAGCAAAATATCGGCGCCACGTTGGGCTAGCCGGGCTCCGGTGCGATCGGCAACCCACGCGTCGCGGCAAATCTCAAAGCCAATCCGCACGTCGCCCACGTTGAACAACAAATCCCCGATGGGGATTGTCTCGCCGGCGACTTCGATCTTGCCGACGTCCCCCGGCTGCCAACGGCGGAACCAACGGGGTTCGTAGTGAATGCCGTCGCCCGCCAAGTGCTGCTTCGCCACAATGCCTAGCAGCCGCCCGTCGCAGGCCAGCGCCGCCGCGTTGTACACCGCTCCCTCATAAAACACGGGCAGCCCCAGGCAGACGGCCATGCCCTGCGTCTCAGGCACGCACTTCACCAGCATGTCGAGTGCCGTCTGCTGGACACCCGGGGCGTGAAACATGTCTTCACAGCCATAGCCGCTCAAGCACAGTTCGGGCAGGCATAGCACTGCTACGCCTGCATCACGCGCCGCAGCGATTACCTCCAGGATGTGGCGACAATTCACGTCCCAGGCCATCGGTGTTTGATTCAAAGCAGCGGCAGCTAAGCGGAGGCGATTCAAGTGTTAACCTTCTGCAAATTCTTGATTCAGTAGTGTTAGTCGCAACATATTCAGCGCCTGCTTCGCCGCACGTTGGCGTACGATCGCCGGGTGACCGGCCAGCGGATGCTCCTTCACCCGGACATGCTTACCGCTGGCCAGCGCGATCTGCAATGTGTCTTCCAATTCCTGTCCCGCGCTGTTCTCAGCGGGCTGTGGCAGTGCGGCTATCGCTAAGCCGTAGTCTGCACCAGTTCGCTCACGGATCACTTGCGCCATCGCCTCAGCCGCCTGTGCACTCGCCGGATCCATCCCGCAGATTCCAAGCAGGGCCTCCATGGAAGCTGTCTCATGCAGCACCACGCCGCCCAGCAGTCGGCTGCTCTCCGCGTCGGCATCGGCTAACCAGTGATCCACGAGTCCGTCCGTCGCACATTCGACAACTGCCACCGTTTGCTTCCGTTCGTTCAGAAATCTTACCACCGCATCTTGAAGTTCGTCTTCTTCTTCACCATAGACCAGCACGCCCAGCAGTTCGCGAATCTCGGCTTCAGTCGGTGTGATCAACTGCTGGCAAGCGGCTTCATCGGGGCCACTCGCCGTAATTCTCAACGTAATTGTTGCGTCGCTGACGGTGATGCCCACCCGTGGCTCGCGGCCACGGCGGATCATGTCGGGCAGCATCGCCTCGAGTTTGCTTTCTCCCACGCCGAAGCATTTGATACGTCGATGCCGGATAACACGCCGCTCCGTTTGGGCCGCGGCAATTGCCGGCCCGACGGTTTCCCGCCACATGGCAAACAACTCCACCGGCACGCCTGGCAGCGCGATCAATCGACACGAGCAGCGATTGGGTCGCTCAATGGCCAGGTCGATTCCTGGAGCCGTGCCGTGGCGATTCGTAATCGGTCGACTGCCCCGCGGGAACATTGCCTGCACGACATTCCGTTCGGGCATTTTGCCGCGCCCGCGGCGAGAAAAAATCGCCCGGATATGTGCCAGCGAAGCTTCATCTTGTACCAGCTCGACGCCCACCGCCCCGGCAATGGCCTCCCGCGTCAGATCGTCGGCCGTTGGTCCCAGTCCGCCGGTCGCCACGACAACGTCTGCCCGCTCGACCGCGGCGCGAAATACCGCGATGTTGGCCGCCAAGTCGTCACCCACTGTGGTGTGAAACATGACATCGACGCCCAATTCCGTGAGCCTTTCCGAGAGCCACTGACTGTTCGTATCCAGCCGCTGACCGGTCGTCAGTTCATCGCCAATAGAAATTACTTCAGCAAGCATCAGAGCGACAGACCGCAGTGGAAGTGTGTTGGGGAGGGGTTAGCGTCGGCGGCCACGCCGGAATTGTGCTTACCGGCGCAAAAGGCTGCTTCCCATCCTCATTCTCGCCGCCACAGGCCTCCTCGCCCAGAGCGCAGTTTTTCAGCTAAAATGAAACCAATCGACAGTTTTTGCGATGCCTTCCCGGCCGCACAAGGGTTAAGTCAGCATGTACCAGCGAACTACTCAATGGCTGTTGCTCTTGGTCGTCGCCCTGTTCGTAGCTGTGGGCCTGGCAATGCTCCAGGATCGCGCAGCGGCTCAGGATAATGGCTCTCGGCCGGCAGGCCCCGACGCAGACCGCCGTGGCGGATGGGGGCGCAACCGTGGACCGGAGGGCGAACGCCGCCGCGAACGCGGGTTAAATCGCAGCGAACAACGCCCTACTGAATCCCGTCGCCAGGCACCTTCAACGAACTCGCCCACGCTCCCGACTGCCTCCTCGTCGGATTTTGGCACCACTTCGGAAGCCGAAAAAATCCGCCAGCGGGCGACTGATCTGATCAGGTCACACGACAAGAACGGCAATGGATTATTGGAAGGGGACGAACTAGCAGCCCTGGGCATGTCCAAAGGGGCCGATTCGAACGGCGACGCCACCATCACCCACAACGAACTGGTGGCGTTCTATTCGCCGAAGTCCCGTGCCGCCCCGACTTCGCAAACGACAACGGCGAAGCCGTCTGCCTCACAGGTCGCAGCCTCCGGACAGCCCGGTGCTGCTACGGCATTGACGACCGTTACCAAGCGAAAAATCGTTAACAATGCGCGCAAGTCGTATCGCTTCAAAACGAACAAAGAGCGGCTGCCAACCTGGCGATTTGCCTCGAAGGATACCAACGGAGATGGTCAGGTGTCGATGAGCGAGTACAGCAACACTTGGAACGACCGCACGGCCGCCGAATTCCAACGCTACGATCGCAATAACGACGGCATGATTACTACGGAGGAAGCAAAGTAATCGTTGTCGCGCAGGCCATGCGATCCAAAGGATTTGCGCGACTTAGCTCCCGCGTCCGCCACCGCCGCCACCGGGGAAGCCACCCGGTGGTCCACCGCCACCACCCGGCCCGCCTCGTCCACGGCCTTCGCCGCCGTTGCGACCCCGATCGCCTCCGCCCCCCATGCGTTCTTGCATCCGCTGCATGTCGCGTAGCATTTCCATGTTCCGCTGCATTTGTCGGCGGGCACGCCGCGCCTCGTCGTTACCTTGATTCCCCTGGCCCCGCTCGCGGTCCCAGAGAGCCCGTGATTGCTCGACAGGGCCAATTGCCGTCGATGAGCGCGCTTGATCGCCCAACACAGAAGTCAGCGCCTTCTGCACGGCAGCCGAATTGGTGTGTCTCAAGGAAACCACGCGTGTAATTTCTGGCGACGACAAGTCCGACTGATCGAGCTCAGCAACCAGCACCTTGACCTCCTCAAACAGCGGATCCGGAGCCCGCACCACCAGCGAATTGCTCCGCTGGTCGATACCGATCGACATTTTCTGAATTTGCTGGTCTACGTTTGTGCCGTTGCCACGTATCATCTTGATCATGTCTTGGGGCGACATCACCGAGGGCCCGCCCGCCATCCGATCTTGATAAATCTGTTGCACCACGGCGGCAATTTCTTGTGCCTGCACATTGAATACAGGAATCAGCCGTGGGCGCGAATCGGCTTCCACCTCTTCCGGCCCCACCCGCTGATCGAGCACACGCAGCAATTGCTCGACCGTGTCCAGGTCACTGGGCTTAGCCCGCACGATCAGCGCGTTGAGCCGCACGTCGGGCACGATCTCAACGGCCCCCGAAGCGAAGCCTCCGCCGCTGCCGCCACCGCCAAGCAATAAATTACCCATCAAGCCGCCACCCAAGTCGCCCAATGCGGCCCCTGCCATTTCATTAACCAACCCGCCGCTCTTTGGCCCTCCGAAAATTGTCGTCAATACCTCCGAGACATTCGCGGCCTTGGCATACTTCAGGTAGAAAACCGCATAGTCGCGGGTCGAACTACTGTTTTGTTCTGCGACGCTCGAGAGCAGGTCTTCAAAGTCGTTGAGGGCTTCAAGATCGTCCGATGCGATCAAGATACCCCCCGCCCCCGGCGCGACGATAATCGGTGCCCCTGGCCGGTTCTTGTCCGCTTCGTCTAGTTGGTCGTCGACGTAGCGCAACAGTTGTACGAATTGAAAACTGCCGCGGGGCGGGGGCAGAATTGTCGCCGATTCATCCAGCAAGTCCGTTTCAGCGGATGGGCGTTCAGGATGCGGTGCTCGTTGTTGCTCTTCCTCCGCCGATTCACTCGGCCGGTACGTCTGAATCGTTTGCGAAGGCATCACCACGCGGATTCGGTTCGGCCGCATAGTCGGCCAAATCTGCTCGATCTGGTTAAGCGCTGAGCGGGCCGCTGCACCGGTGAGCGGCAGCAGCCGCACGTGTTCGTTCGACTTCGCCATGCCGGCGACCCCTTCCGATTCGCCCATCTGGGTCAGTAATTGTCGAATCTGCTCGACCTGGCCCGAGGTGCCGCGAATCAACAGGCTTCGTGTCGTGATGTCGGCGTCGACCCGGGGAGCCGCAGGATCAGGTTTCTCCTTGTCGAGACCTCCGAAGAGCTTGGTGATCGACAGCACTGCCACTTGCGGATCAACGGTCGACAGCGGAATGACCGCGATTTGCCGCGAGTCGCGCTGCATCTGTTCGATCGTCGCCCGAATTGTCGCTTGCTGCGCAGGTCGTGCGAACGCCACGAGGTGTCCCGTGATCGGATCGACCGCCAGCCGATGGGTTGTATCGCCTTCGAGCAATGTCTGCAAAATCTGCAGCACCGACTGCGGATCCGCCGTGGTGATCGGATAGACTTCAAGCTGCGGCGCGCCCGAGATGCCCCGGGCTGCGTCTGGCACGTCGATCAGACGCAGCACTTCCTCTACGCGGTTCACGCGCTCCGGTGTGCCGTAGACCAGCAACTTCCAGCCGGTCACATCCTTGCCGATTTTCAATTGGCCGTCCGGTGTGCTAAAGGCTTCGTCTGGGATGCCTAGCAATTGCCGCAGATAGGGCAGCGAATCATCGACCGACAAGTGCTTGAGCGAGAACTCGCGGATGCCACCGGCCGGTTCGATCGGCCGCTCAACCGCATTGATTACCGAGCGAATCGTCCGTAGTCGTCCGCCCGTCTCCGTGACTTGAATTCGCTTGGCCTGCGGCAGTACCACCACGGTACCTTGTGGCCCGAGCAACGGTTCGACTTCTTTCGCAGCTTCCTCAGCCGTCATGTTGAGTACGGGAAATGCCACGCGGATGATTTCGTAATCACTTCGCTCGTCGAGTTCTGCGAGTGGCACATCGGTAACCAAATTGGGCGGGATGCCGTCTTCCAGATTTACCAGCACCAGCATCCGACCGTTCCTTACCAGCGTAAAGCCCTTGGTCAATAGTACACTATTGAGTACATCCAGCGCCTCAGCAAGCGTGTAGCTCCGCGCGTCGCGGTAGTTGAAGGTGCCAGGCGGAGGCGATTCGAGCACCAGCGAAAGATCGGCCTCGTTGGCGAACCAATCGAGCACATCCTGCCAAGGTTGATAGCGGAAATTAAAGCTCAGTTTGCTATCCCTGGAGGTGGACGGCTCGAGAGCAGTTACCGGCACCGACTGTGCGTTCTGCGCTGCTGCAGAATCAGTTGCGGCATTTTCAGCAGCAAGCAACGCGGGGCTCCATCCGCTCAAGCAGGCAGCGCCACCCGCGAGAAAAACGGCGTGGGCATAAAATAGATGCACGGAAGACATGGGCGCGCGCTCCTAGCACTACTCGCACGCGACGCGTCCCAGCCGCCACGCCGCCGGATGAAGGGTAACAGGGCTTACCCTTCCTATCGTACTCGGCACACAGGCAAAAAACTAGCGAAAACTGGCCGAAAGTGCTGCGGATAGGGGCCCAACTCTAGCCTGCCTGGACGAAGATAGACGACTAATGAGAGAAACTTATCCCCCCACCAACGCGCGGGTGGCGGTGTGGTGGCCCATGGTAGTAGTGGAAGTGGGGCGGAGGGTAGCACCCCGGCGAACCGTAAACAACCTCCTCCACGACTACCGGCCCCGGCGGAGGCGGAACGACCACGGTCGCCGCTGCCGGCATCACCCGCGGTGTTTGCATCGCTTGGATCACTGCCGGCGGAACGCCTTGCTGATGCAGGTCGATTACGTCTTGAGCCGTGATCGGCTGGGCAACTCCCGAAGTGTTGATGTAATTCGTAATTAGTTGAGGATCAACGCCCGCCCGGCTCATCGCCACCACTTCTGCCGGCGTGGCCGCGCCTGTGGCAACCGGTCGACCCATGCTCGCGGCAATTTGAGCACGGTTCCGAGCTTCCATTTCGTCCAGCGATGCGCCCACCACATTGCCCGTCAGTGCCCCCACACCGGCACCAATGAGCGCGCCGGTTCCGGCATTGCCACTGGCGCTTCCTATCAGCGCGCCAACGCCTGCGCCACCCAGCGCGCCGGCTCCCGTGCCTCGGTCCTGATAGTAGGGCGACCGGCAGCCGACGACCACCAGCACGAAGGCACACGCGGCCGCTCGCCAAGAACAAATTGACATGGGTCGACTCCAGCCGCTCTGCCGCGGCAGCAAGTTTCTGCGCAATCGCTGTCTGCACAATCGTCATCAAGAACACGGGGCCGGGATCGTCGCAAGGTGCAGGCCCAACGTCAAGAGAAGCGCAGCTGCTAGCTGCTATCGACTTGAAGCGCACTAAAGGTTGCGCTGCTCGCGCCAGAATCGCCAGCGTTTCGCGGCGGCATCACGCACGTCGTTGTTTTCCATGCCAAGCGACGTGGCATCGAAAATGGTCTGCGGATGCGGGCGGACATGGAGAAAGCCATACGTTACCGGCTCTTGATTCGTGAGGTGGAGCATCGTCGCCAAGGCGACATCGCGCACCTGAACTCCATGCTGATATTCTTGAGGCCCATTGGTTTTAGGAGCCGGCAAATAATCCGATAGGTCATCAAGCAGTGGCTCCAGCGCCAGGGCATCTTTCGCCGAGCCGAACTTTCCCACCGCCAGAATTGCCATTACCCGATGCGACGGATGTAAAGTCACATAATTCGGCACTCTTTGGACTATCTGAAGCGGCAGAGAAATCGCTTCGGCAAGCTGATGCTGAAGCATTAGATTCAGCCGCTGCTGAAGTATTTGTTCATTTCGGTTCGGGCAATGGACGATCCAGGCCACTAACAATCGGCGGACCGCATTATCCGGACGCTTGTCGGTCAGCGCGGTGCCGATCGGTGGCATTTGAGCCAACTGCGCTAAACTGCTCGCAGCGTTATCCGGAAGATTTGCTGTCGGCAGTGCTCCCAGAAAAAGCATTGTTGCGTTGCTTCCCAGCGGTGACGTGAGGCCGTTTTGGCGGCTGAGGATCCGCCAGTTCATGCGTGCGCCGAGTTCTTCCTCCCAACCGATTTCGTTGTTCTTGGTGGGAGACTCAAACACGCGCTGCAAGAGGACCGATTCCTCTCGTTGCATCTCAACAAACAGCGATCGGGCCGCTTTGTCTCGGCCCACGAGCCTACGGAATTCCTGCCAGCCCGGCAGGTTGATACCATCGCGGCCATCGACATCCGCAGCGAACTTTGCCAGGCGATGATTAAATTCGTGCTCGTCAATGAACGCTACTAGCCTGTGAGCAGCAGCCCGTATCTCGGGGTCGGGGGCATTCACTACATCATCCAGAGCAGCCCGCGCTACAGCGCCCCCCTCCTTGAGCCGGTCAGCTGCTGCCTTGCGCACCGTGTATTCGTCGGCGCCCAACTCGACAATCCAACGCTTCACTTCCACAGACGTCGGTGCTGGGAAGGGTGGATCGACCGTTGCTTGGCCGTTAGCCTTTGGCGGCAAAAGAACGAGGCTGCTCAGAGCGCATAACCCCAGCTTCAGCCACCGGATATTCCTACGAGATAATTGAACTTCACCCATGCTGCGATCCGCCAAAGCCAGACGTGCGTCCAGGGATAATGAACCACTCTCCCTGCCCTGCAATCTTACGCCGCTGCGGATTGCGCCGCCACCTCCCAGCCAATTCAGCCGGGCCCAGCCGTTTTTGCTGGCCCGAATCGTCCGCAGCGTTTGTTAAGTCGGCCAATTTTTTCCATTCTGCTGCCGCTCGTGCTTGTAACTGCCGTATTCACGCCGTAGAATTAGGAGTACTTGGGATTTGTGGCCGCTTGCAGCCGTTACTGCTAAAGAGCCGACACTGCAAAAGAATTCGCGTCGCGGAAGTGATTTTCCTGAATGGGAACACTCTGGCACGTCCTTTTGCACATCGCGCTAGCAATTGGCCGCGGATTCCGAGCGATCGGATCCGCGGCTTTTTTTGTTGGCAGAGTGAGAGTGAGTGGGTGAGTCAGTGAATAGGTGGCCCCACATTTAGCTACCTACTCACCTATCTCACCGCTCGCCGACGTTAGATCTCGATTTCAGACCACTGCCTCCGCCAACGGAGTTTGTACCCCATGAGCAGCACGGAAATGACTATACCTTCGCATCATCGCTTGCCCGCAAGCGCGGCCGGATCGCCCCCAGTGACTCCAGACCATACGGCGGATTTCTCGACGCTCAGCGTCCATGCTGGTGAGGCCCGCCAGAAACCGAACCACTCCATCACCGATCCGATCTTCTGCGCATCGACTTACACGTTCGACGACACGCAGTCGGTGATCGACTACATCGAGCAAGAACTACCGCGCGAAGAATACGGCCGTTACGGCAACCCGGGCGAGCGCGTCGCCGAGCGGAAGCTGGCGGCACTCGAAGGCGCAGAAGAGGCGGTCCTCTTCGCCAGTGGCATGGCCGCAATCGTCGGGTTGCTGATGTCCAAGCTCAGCGCCGGTGACGAAGTAATCTTCTTCGACGAATGTTACCACCGCAGTCGCGAGTTCTGCACCAAGCACCTGTCACGCTTCGGTGTCAAAACGTTGCAGGTGCGGGCCTGCGATTACGATGCCATGCAAGCCGCCATCACCCCGCGCACGCGGATGTTGGTCAGCGAGTCGCCCACGAACCCGCACATGAGCATCGTCGATCTCGACCGCTTTGCAGAAATTGGCCGCCAGCACGAGGTCGAAACACTCATCGATGCCACGCTTGCCACGCCCTACAACCTGCGACCAATTGCCGCCGGCATCGACTACGTACTCCACTCGGTCACCAAGTATTTGGCCGGACACAACGATTTGTTGGCCGGAGTCGTAGCCGGCTCCAAACTGCAACTCGAGCCGGTCCGCAATTTGCGCGGCATCATGGGAGCAATTAACAGCCCGCAAAACTGTTATTTGCTGCTACGTGGCCTGAAAACATTCGAGCTACGCATCGGCCGGCATAATGAAAACGGCCAGCGAGTGGCCGAGTTTCTCGAAGCCCATCCGCGTATCGAAAAAGTCTACTATCCCGGACTCAAATCTCACCCCCAGCACGAATTAGCGCAGCAACAAATGCGCGGATTCGGTGGTCTCGTCACGTTCCTCGTCAAGGACGCCGATTGGCGCCAAACGGCCGATATCGTCGATGCCGTGCGGATCCCGAGAATTGCTCCCAGCCTCGGCGGCGTCGAGTCGCTGATCGAGCAGCCGCTCGTGATGAGCTATTACCAGCTTACCCCGGAAGATCGTGCGAAGTTCGGTATCCTCGACAACATGATTCGCCTCTCTTGTGGCATCGAGAACGCCGACGACTTGATTGCCGATCTGGCTCAAGCCCTGGATCGTATTTCGTGAGTGATTGTCAGCTAGGGGCGAGACAGGGAGACAAGGAGAAAGAGTGACACCAGGATGAAATCTGAAACTCCTTGTCTCCCAATCTCCCGGTCTCCCGGCCTCTTCTACCTCGGCGGCATTTCGCTCGCAACGGTCATCGGCTGGGTCGCTGCTCAATGCCATTTGGGGTGGTGGACGCCAGTCGGTTTAATCTCATTGGGGATTGGCATCTGGTTAGGGCTGGCAATCTCGAAGCTGGCAGCCTTGTCGGGTGTCGCCAAGCGGCAATGGCTCGCAAGCACCGTGTTTTTTGCCTTCTTCGCCGTTTTGGCCGAACACACTTGGTTTTACGTCGATTTCCGCCGACAATGGCATGTAGCCTACGCGAACGAACCGCGGGTTGCCCTATTTCGACCGGCAGAACCCTGGACGCCAATCGAGTACTTGCATCACGAGATCTCCCCGGGGCGACTAGCGCTGTGGTCTATCGATGCGGCGCTGATCGCAATCGGTGCGGTGGGCGTAGGGCTCGTGAAATCTAGTGTAAACTCCACGGAAATCGTCGCTGCCGACGACGCCAACAATTCTGACCTCTGACCCTTGACCCCTCCCCTCACCATGGCCATTCTCGGCATCGGCACCGACATTGTAGAATGCCCGCGGATTGCCGACATGATCGAGCGGCATCAGGACATTTTTATCACCCGCGTCTTTACCGCTGCCGAGATCGAGTATTGCAGCGGCCGCAAGGCAGCCATCCAGCACTACGCCGGACGTTGGGCCGCGAAAGAAGCGGCGCTGAAAGCCCTGGGCACTGGCTGGCGCCGCGGCATCAGCTGGCGCGATATCGAAGTCGTGAGCAATCGCATGGGAGCCCCGCTCTGTGTCTTGCATGGGGGGGCCCGCGAAGTGCAAGAGCGATCTGGTATCGAGCGGCTGCACATCACCATCTCCCACAGTCGCTACTACGCGGTCGCCTACGCCATCGCCGAAGGCGAATCGCCCTGACCCCAGCGGGCTTCTGCCGAGCCGTTGCGTTTACGGGGCGGCTGCCCCATCGGGCTCGAAGCCGATCGCGTCCAACATCGGCTGCACTTCTGGATTCGCCATGAACAACTTCCAGACCAATCCGGACCGATAATTCTCGATCATGACGACAATCTGCGCTTGATTGAGGCCCATGTAAAATTCATCGAACCAATTTTCGCTTTGGTTGAATCCATCGTGAAAGCCATACACACCCCAGACCTTGTCGCCCAAATCGCGATAGAAGTGTCGCAGGGCAGCCGTCGACTCCTCGGGTGTGTAGGGAAAACAGCCGAGAGCAGCCGATGAGCAGATTGTGCCGTTGTCGCTGCGTGGTTGAGGTTTTCCGCCGCCGTTATGGACACCCGCGGAAAGGCCCCAGCAAGCGGGTCCGTAGCCCGCGAAGTCGCGCGGATTGTCTATGCAGTAAGCACGGTTGATGAGCGCCAATTGGCGGTTGTTGTGGAAATAGTTGGTGAAACGGTCACGATGCCGTGGATCGAATCCCAAGTACGAAAACTGGGAAAAAAACAGATCTCCACCTGTCCCGCAGCCGACGTCCAGCTTGTGCCCGTAGTAGGTGTTGCCGTTTTTGTAATGGTCTCCCTGAGTCGTGCGACTCCAGCCTTGGCGGTAACCAACAGCCCGTTCCGATTGTCCCGCCCAACCCGTGTAATACATGCTCGCAGGAATCGGGTGCGTAGGCGAGGCAATGGCCAGCAGGTAAACGATCATGGTTTCGTTCCAGCCGACGAGCGGATGGCTGATGTGCCATTCGTGATCTGGTGACCAGTGCCAATAAAGTACCTCGCTATCCGGACTCTTGCGATACCAATCCCATTCCACCTCGTGCCACATCTTCGTAATCTTGGTGCGAAGCTCGCGTTCCTCGGGTGTGTCGCCTTGAAAATACTGGCGTGCTGCCAGCAAGCCTTGCACGAGAAAAGCCGTTTCGACCAAATCCCCGCCATTATCGTACTTGCCAAACAGCGGCCACACGCGACCCGTGCGACCGTCGAGATAATGGGGCCACGCGCCGTGAAACCGATCCGCTTTTTCGAGGAACCGCACGATTTTTAGCATCCGCTCGACACTTTGCTCACGGGTGATGAACTCACGCTCCGTGGCAACCAGCAGGGCCATGATGCCAAACCCCGAACCACCGAGCGCCACCAAATTCTCGTCACCCGGTACAATTTCCAAGGCCATGCCAGAGTCGCGATTCGCGCCGTCCCAGTAGTAGCGAAAACAGCCTCGTTGGACCATTTCCAGCAGCTCCTCGTCATTCAGTGCCCGCGTCTTGCCGCTGGCCGCTGGGGAGAGCGGCGATTCGTTGTTATTCAGGTCGATCGCGCTAATTTTGTAGTGATAAGTCTTCCCAGACTCACCTACGAAATCGACGAATTGCTGAAATCTGCCCGGGCGTGTACCGAGCGGTGTAAAGATTTTCCCATCTTCCGAACGGTAGACTCGATAACTCAGCAAGTCGGGTTCGTCATTGGCTTGCCACGCCAGATCGAAGTGGCGGTCCTGGCCCGTGACGGTAAGTTCTTGAGGCGCGGCCGGTGGTTGTTGGTCCACGGCGCTGCTATCGACGACTCGCACGTCGTCGATGTACAGAACGTGCTCCCGCCCATCATCGAGCCCTTGCGTGATATGGATGGTCGACAGTTTACTCAGATCGAAACGACTTTCTCTTGTGTCGAGATAGCGACCGTTGAATTCCGTTAGCGGAAATGCCAGCCGGACCCATTGGCCCGGCGATAAGCGACCCACGCCGACCAGCAACGGCGCATCGGGCAGCCGATTGCCGCGCGAATCCTGCATCGTGATGGAGGGAGACTCCGCTTCCAATAGCTCGTCTTCTGCATAGCACCAGAGGCACAACGTATCTCCGTCGAGTTCTACTTCGGGCCCGATACGCATCGGCTTTCGCAGCATGGCCTGCCAATCGCCGCCGGTAACCGATTTCCATTTCAATCGGAGTGAGTGAGGAGGACTGACAAATTTTGATTTCGTGACAGGCAGCTTGTTGGCCACGATCTCCAATTCGCTCGGTGCGATCACCGTTGCTTGGCTGGAAAAATAGCTTTCGTCGGTGGCGCTGTTCTCGAACACCACATGCCGATCATGCTCAGAGGAGGTGGCAACACCCAACAGCACCAGCATGAGGCCGAGCGACAATAAAAAAGGGCAATTCAGCATGTCAGCACCGGAGAAACCGCGATCAAGAGGAAAAATGAAAAGGCTTTCAACCCCAACATCATAGCGGCTTTTTTCCCCCCGTCAAAGTAATTACCGACTCCAATTAGCGGCAGGCCTTGCCCCTTCGCTCTTACGCGTTCGCCATGCCGGACGCAAGGCAGCGGGCACACGGGCAACGATGGCAGCCAGAAACTTACTTTGCTCCCTGCCGCTTGGAAGACTTCACGGCAGTTTTCGCCTTCGGCCGGCGCTTGGTAGCCGCTTTCTTCGTAGTGGTTGCCTTCTTCGTTTTCACCTTCTTGGCCGCTTTGGCCCGTTTCTTCTTGGGTGGGCCGAATGCCGCCCGCGCGGCCAGCAACTCGAGTGCCTCCACAAACGTCAGCTCCTCGATCGAGGCCCCCTTGGGCAGCGAAGCGTTGGTTTCACCATCGGCCAGGTACGGTCCGTACCGGCCGTCGAGCAATTGTACTTTGTTACCAGTCACGGGCGATTCATCAAACACCCGCAGCGGTTCCTTCTTGGCTGCCGCGCCCCGTCCTCGCGCCTTGGGCTGGGCCAGCAACTCGACCGCTTGCTCCAACGTCACATCCAGCGGAGAGAAGCCCGTCGGTAGCGATCGCGTTTCGTCGCCACACTTCACATAAGGCCCGAAACGGCCATTGTAAGCCATCACCGGCTGGCCTTGTTGCGGATGATCACCCAAGTTTCGCGGCAATGTGAGCAGTTTGAGCGCCATCACCAGGTCCACATCCTCCGGCTTCATCCCCTTCATGAGCGACGCGTTTTGTGGCTTCTCTTCATCTTCCGGCGTGCCACGCTGCACGTAGGGGCCGAAGCGACCTACTTTCAAATAAACTGGCTTGTTCGTCTCCGGGCAGGTGCCCAGCGGCTCCTCGGCCTTGCCTGCCTGTTCCAATAGCTGGAGCGCGGCCGCCAGCGTGACTTCATCCGGCGGCGTGTCTTCCACCAACGACGCTGTCCGCTCACCTTGCTCGACAAACGGCGAATATCGTCCAACTCGCACATACACCGGCTCGCCTCCTGGCGGCGTGCCAATGAGAATACGGCTGATCCCACGGGCGTCGATCTCTTCGACTTTGTTTGCCAGTTGGGGCTTGAGCCCCGGCTTGCCGTTGCCAAAATAGAATGTCTTCAAGTACTCAATATGCTCTCGCTCGCCCCGGCTAATCGCATCCAGATCGTCTTCCATTTGTGCGGTGAACTGGTAATCGATCAGGCTGGCCAGATGCTCTTCGAGCAGCTTGACTACCGAAAAGGCAACCCACGTCGGCACCAGCGCGCCACCTTTCTTGAATACATAGCTGCGGGCTTGAATCGTATCGATGATCGAAGCATAGGTACTGGGCCGCCCGATGCCACGCTCTTCGAGCGCCTTGGTCAACGCTGCTTCGCTATACCGGTCAGGTGGTTGGGTCGTGTGGCCCTTGGAATTCATCTCGATGCACTTAAGCAACTCACCTACCACCACGCTGGGCAGTGCTTTTTCTTGGTCGGCCAGTTCGGCATCGGGATCGTCGCTACCTTCAACATATGCCCGCAAATAACCAGGAAAATCGATCGTCTTCCCGCTTACTTGAAACACACATCCACCGCCTTCGATCTGGATTGTGATCCGTCGTGCCCGGCAATCGGCCATTTGACTGGCGATCGTGCGTTTCCAAATTAGCTCAAATAGTTTGAACTCATCGACACCCAGCTGGCTGCGGAGCGTTTCCGGCAATTCAAACGGGTGGCCCGCCGGACGAATCGCTTCGTGTGCTTCCTGGGCATTCTTCACTTTAGAGCGATACTCACGCGCCTCGGCCGGCAAGTATTGATCGCCATACTGTTCCTTCACCAACCGCCGGGCGTCCTCGATGGCCACAGCCGCCAGGTTGGTCGAGTCGGTACGCATGTAGGTGATGTGGCCATTCTCGTACAGGCTCTGCGCCACCTGCATTGCCCGCCGGGCCGTGTAGCCCAATTTGCGATTCGCCTCTTGCTGCAACGTGCTGGTCGTAAATGGCGCGTAGGGCTTCGTGACATACGGTTTGTCTTCCACCTTGGTCACGCTAAAGTCGCCTGTGCGAATCCGTTCTCCCAGTGCGGTCGACGTTTCGGCGTCGAGCAACATCATCTGGGGATTTTTCAGTTGCCCGTTCGCGGAATCAAAATCTTTACCGGCTGGGATCCGGCGACCATCCACACTGATCAACGCCGCATCGAGCTGCTGTCCGGTGGAATTGGCAAACTTGGCGAGCAAGTCCCACCAGGTGGCAGAAACAAAAGCCATCCGCTCGCGTTCGCGTTCGACAATCAGCCGTACCGCGACGCTCTGCACGCGACCCGCCGAGAGCTTCGGCCGCACTTTCCGCCACAACAGGGGCGAAACCTCATAGCCGAAGAGACGATCCAGGATTCGCCGCGTCTCCTGGGCCCGCACCAATCCGTTGTCGACGTCGCGGGGCGAGTTCAACGCCGCGTGGATCGCTTCGGCCGTAATCTCATGAAACACCAAGCGGTGGACTGGTACCTTGGGCTTAAGAATTTCCAACAAATGCCAGCTAATGGCCTCGCCTTCGCGGTCCTCGTCTGTGGCTAGATACAGGGCATCGGCCTTCTTGAGCTGGTCCTTGAGCAGTTTGATCTGCTTACTCTTGCCGGGCGGTACGATGTATATTGGAGTAAAATCGTCGTCGACGTTGACGCCCAGATTCGACCAAGATTCTCCTTTATATTGGGCAGGAATCTGTTTGGCGCCTTGAGGCAGGTCGCGCACGTGTCCGATACTCGCTTCGACCGTATATCCGCGTCCGAGAAACTTGCCAATCGTTTTCGCCTTGGCCGGCGATTCGACAATCACCAGTGCGTGGCCGCTGCCTGACGTTTTCGACTTCGTTGCTTTCTGCTTGGCCATGTCCGCCGCTTTGAGTAAAATTCTCAGGTTGGAGCCGATTCGACTTTTGCTGACGCGCTCGTCTTGAGTCTTCGACCGTGAATATGCCTAGGGTGTTGATTTAGGTTCTGGTTATCCATTGTTCCGATTATGCGGCCACCTGCGAGTGGCTGCTGGAGCGGGAGCGCTGCGTAACTAAAAACAACCTACGCAGACGAAAACCGGGTCATTGTTCTAATGCTCGAGCGATTCGGCAAGTCGTTTGGCATCCCCCTGACGCGCTTTCGCACTCCGTCCGCCGACGCCGGAACCCTGATTGGCATTGCGTTTACGTCGATTCACCGTAGAATCACGGGTTTTCCGGCAGAGGCGAATCGTCCATGCTTACTGGCCACGTGGGCTAGCTGTCAAGATGGCTCGTTTGGCCGGCGGGCGGAACAATCTGCCAACCGAACAGGCATTTCGTGGCCCGGCCACGCTCACTAAGACCTTCGAACCCTGACCCCCAATCTTTCTCCATGGCTAGTCCATTTCGCACTTTTCGGAAGTATCAGAAAACCCTCATCGCGGTCGCCGGCGTGGTGTTGATGTTTGTCTTCGTGATCGGCGATCCGCTTTCGCAATATTTGCGTGGCGGTCCGGCACCTTCGGGTACCGGTTTGAGCCCGAACGATGTGGCCGTCAAATGGGACAACGGCCAGCTTACCAACGCCGAGTTGAATCAACTCGTTATCCAGCGGTTGGTCGTCAATGGATTCATTCGGCAAGTCGAGGCGGTGGGTCGATATGCGGCCGAAGAAGCCGGTGCAGAGCCCCAGCCGCTGCGTGTCGACATGATCGTCGGGCCTGAAAAGCCCAATCAAAACGTCGAACGCGACGTGCTCCGTGTGCATCTGTTTGCCGATGCCGCTCGCAAGGCAGGCATGGCCATCAGCGATGAATACGTCGTCAATTACCTGTTGCAACTGGGGCGGGGCTATGTTTCCGTAGACCAAATCCGGCAAATTCTTGCCGGCCTCAATGTGGGCAATCGTCGCACTTCCAGCGACTTTGTGCTCGACGCGCTCCGCGAAGAAATGCTGGCCCGCAATTATATGGCCAGCTACCTCTACGCACTCACCACGGCAATGCCCGAACAGCGCTATCGCGATTGGCTCAACGTGAATGATCGCGTGGTCGTCGAGGCGGCAGCCATCTCTGCCGAATCGCTCTTAGCCGACGTGCCAGAACCGAGCGAAGCCGAATTGGTCACTTTTTTTAACGACTATAAAGACTTCCAGGCGATACCCGATCAGCAATGGGGCATCGAATTGCCTCCCCAAAACCCCGGCTTTGCCATCCCACGCAAGGTCGCGGTTCAATACCTGATGGCCGATTTCAACCAGTTCCTCGCCAAAGTGGAAGACGAGGTAACGGACGAGGAAATCGAAAAATTCTACGAAGACAATAAGGACCCCTATTTTATTCGCGCCGCATCGGTGCTGGATGATTCGGCGGTCCAGGGAACCGATGCGGCCTCCGGTGCACTTTTTGAAAAAACCGAATCGGAAAATGCCGGTCCTGACGACTACCGCGAACCAAAGATTGATCTCGACGCAGAGAGCGGGTCAGATGCGGCGGGTGACCAGCCAGCGGTTCCCGACTCAAACGACGAATCGTCGCACCTACCCGGGCGTGACAATTCCTTTCGCTTGGCCGCGTTCGCCGACGACGCACCCGTTGGCGGAGCAGTCCCTGATGAAGCATCAGAGCCTCTGGACGCGGACGAAGGCGCTGTTCCCGCGGCCGAGTCGTCCAGCGACGCTCCCGATGAGCCAACAGAGAAGCCCAAAGAATTTCAACCCCTCGACGAGGTCCGCGACGAGATTCGCCGAGAAATTGCCCAAGCGAAAGTCACCCAACAACTGGAACAATTGATGGGCAATCTGTACACCGAGTTGGGCGAAAGCTACACCGAATTCTTCGGTGCCTCGCTTGATGCCGAGGCCTCAGGTAAAGAGCTACCCCTGCCCCCCAGCAAGCTCGCCGACCTGCTTCCCCTCGCCCAGAAACATTCGCTCGTTTACCAGAAAACCAACCCGGCTTCGATGGTCGAACTGCGCGACACCCCGGTGGGCAAATCAGTGCGGCCCGACGAGAGTAACTTGCCGTTTTACTATTCCGTCTTTGGCCGCGATGTCGAACTCTATCAGCCGATCGCCAGCTACGACCTCGACAACAATCGCTACTTAGCGATGAAAACCGAAGATATTCCCGGCAAAGTGCCCACCCTGGAAGAAGTCCGCGACGATGTTGTTCGCGCCTGGAAAATGCGCAAGGCTGGCGAGCTCGCCCTGAAACGAGCTGAGGAACTTGCCAAGCAAGCGCAGGAAACGGGTGCTTCGTTGGCAGATACCTTTGCCGACGATAAGGCTATCGAAGTCACCAAGACTGATCCCTTCTCGTACCTCACCGTTGGCACGATCTCGCGTGACACGCAACAAGTGCAGTCCTTCCGCCTCAGCGAGCCCGACGGCATCGTGGCCGCAGGGCCCGATTTTATGGAGCAGATATTCAATCTCAAAGACGGCGAGGTTGCCGCCGCGCCGAACCACAACAAGTCGATCGCGTATGTGGTTCGCATCGCCGAGCATCAGAACTCGCCCGAGGAATTGCAGCAAGCGTTTTTAGCGGAAGCCGACAACTGGTACGGTGTCGAAGCCATGGCCCGTGGCCGCTTCCAAACCGCCTTCCGCGTCGTGCTGGCCGACATGCTCGAATCCGTCGGCGTCGTCTGGGAACGCGATCCAGACGTTCCGCTCCGTGAGGAACCGGAAGCGGACGAGTCGTAGTCGCACTACTCTCCTAATCAGCGATCGCGTGCAGGCCACCAACCTCGGCTACCGTTGCGGCTTGAACACCACCGTCGCCAGCGGCGGCAGCGTGAACACCAGCGAGGCTGGGCGGCCATGGCTTTCTTCTGGCGTGGCTAGCAGCCCGCCGCCGTTGCCCACATCGCTGCCCGCGTAGTACGTCGAGTCGCTATTAGCAATCTCTTTGTACCAGCAGGCCTCGGGCACACCGATCCGATACGCATGACGCGGTACCGGTGTGAAGTTGTGGCAAACGACAACAAAATCGTTCGGGTCCTTGGCCCGCCGCAAATAAGCCAAGATGCTGTCTTGGTAATTGTGGCAGTCGATCCACTCAAAACCATGCCAATCGAAATCGGTTTGGTACAAGGCCGGCTCGTTCTTGTAGAGGGCGTTCAGGTCCGCCATCCACCGCTGCATGCCCTGGTGCGACTCCCATTGCAACAGGTCCCACTGCAGCGACTCATTGCAATTCCATTCGTTCCACTGGCCGAACTCGCCCCCCATGAACAACAGCTTTTTGCCAGGGTGTGTCCACATATAGCCGTAGAGTAGCCGCAAATTGGCAAACTTCTGCCATAAATCGCCCGGCATCTGGTCCAGCAACGAACTTTTGCCGTGGACCACTTCATCGTGCGACATCGGCAATACGAAATTCTCCGTGAAGGCGTAGATGAGCGAAAATGTCAGTTCGTCGTGGTGATATTGGCGGTGAATCGGCTCGTGGTGCAGGTACTTACGTGTGTCATTCATCCAGCCCATGTTCCATTTGAGCGAGAAGCCCAGCCCACCCAGGTACGTCGGCTTCGACACGCCCGTGTAAGCCGTCGATTCCTCGGCGATCGTCAGCACGCCCGGATACTGCGCGTGCGACTCTTCGTTGAATCGTTTGAGGAAGTCGATTGCCTCAAGATTTTCCCGCCCGCCAAAGCAGTTCGGAACCCACTCACCCTCGTTGCGGCTGTAGTCGAGGTATAGCATCGAAGCAACCGCATCGACCCGCAGCCCGTCGATATGATACTTGTCGAACCAGAACAGCGCGTTCGAGAGCAGGAAGTTGCGGATCTCGTTGCGGCCGTAGTTAAAGATCATCGTGCCCCAATCGGGGTGCTCGCCCTTGCGGGGGTCGTCGTGCTCGTAGAGCGCCGTGCCGTCGAAACGGCGCAAGCCGTGGTCGTCCTTGGGGAAATGGGCCGGCACCCAGTCGATGATCACGCCGATGCCATTCTGGTGCATCACATCCACCAGATACATGAAGTCCTGCGGCGTGCCGTAGCGGCTGGTAGCTGCGAAGTAGCCTACCGTTTGGTAGCCCCAACTACCCGTGAACGGATGCTCGCTGACCGGCATCAATTGCACATGGGTGAAACCCATCTTGTGGCAATACTCGACCAGTTGCGGGGCAATCTCGCGGTAGCTCAGCCAACGGTCGGGATCGGCCGGATCTCGCCGCCAACTGCCTAAATGCACTTCGTACATCGAGAGCGGGGCCTCGAGCCCATTGTGCTCCGGTCGGCGGGTGATCCACTCGGCATCGTTCCAGGTGTAGGAATCGAGGTCGGTGACGATATTTGCGGTCTTCGGTGGAACTTCGGCCGCAAAACCATAAGGATCGCACTTCTCCACCACGTGGCCGCCCCGATGCTTCACGGCAAACTTGTACAGAGCACCTACGGCCAAACCGGGAATGAACAGCTCCCACACGCCACTGGGAAGGTGTTTCCGCATCATGTGGCGGCGGCTGCTCCAACCGTTGAAGTCGCCCACAATCCCCACGCTCTCCGCGTTCGGCGCCCAGACGGCGAAGTTAATCCCTTTTACGCCGTTAATCGTCCGTTGGTGTGCCCCCAGCCGCTCGTAGCTCTTCCAGTGGGTACCTTCCGAGAGCAGATGCAAATCGTATTCGGTGAGCAGAGGCTCGAAAGCGTAAGGGTCGTGCATGGTGGTCGTCTCGCCTGAGTAACTCGTTGCGCGGAGCAGGTAGGGGGGAACGAGGATCGAGGATCGAGGATCGAATGCAGAAGTGTGAACCAATTCGTTGGTCGCTCGTCCCTCGCGCTTCGACTCTCTCTCCTCCAGGATCGCTTCATACAAGCCGGCCGGATGGATCCGCCGCATCGGCCTTGTTTGGTTGTGTGTCGGATCGACCACCCAGGCACGCTGGGTATCGGGTAGAAACGCCCGCACCGCGATCGCCCGGCGGCCATCTGCTTCGACTTCGTGGGGACCTAACACCTCAAATGGATTCTCGTGATAACCGTGAATCACCGGTCCAATTGATTCCAATGCCAGTTGCGTCTGCACCGTGAGTATCTCCTTCTCAGTTGCCTTAGTCACCGCCTGTAGTCAAGGCCGTGCGTCTATTGTGGTCCGTTAAGCAGTCCGGCTCAACGCCGTGGGGCCTAAACCGGTCAAGGAATTGATCACTTCTTGCCCCCACAGCGTTAGCTGCCGGCTCGCCGGAAGGCTTTGTCGCCGTTGGGGATACGTCCGATTCGTGCCCCGCCGCGGAACAATTGCCAGGTTGGGCTCGTCGCAGGCCGTGGGGGCCGCGTGATGTTCAATAGTTGGTGCGCTGCTGCAGCAGTCGGACGGCAATTCGCGTTCGTCCGCGTTCCAGGCCACACAATCGACCTGGTGAATCCGCAGGGCCCGATCAATACGCTGCCAGAGATCGAGGTCGCGGATCGGAACCAGCTTGCCGAACCGCTCCCAACGCCAACCCCGTTCGCGCCACATAGTGAGGTCCCGACGAATGCCGCGCCGTACGAACCGGTTGGCCACCAACAACGACACGCGCGACGAGCCGTCGAGCGCTTCGAGTCCGCGTACTACGGCCAGCAGTTCCAACCGAGTTGTGTCGGCATGCGTTTCCACATCCGACGCGGTAATCCGTTCGCCTACGCTAGTCGGTTGCAGTACGAACCGCCATTGGCGCTCTTTGCAGCTCCGACCAATCGAGTTGGTAAAGAGCAGGTAGTGGGGGAGGGTGGCTTGCATCGGGGAAACCGTGGGGGGAGGTGCAAGTTTCGTTACAGGATCGTGCGTCCAACTGCACGCGGGGCCTGTTCGCATGAATTCCCATCTTCCCGGCGCCGAGGCGTCGGCAGAACTCGATGCCAGAGACTTACCTCCAATGCAAGCCAGCCGAATTCCATAACCCGGCTAGCTTAATTTATCGGCAGCGCTTCCCACAGCTGTCCAATTTAACAGCGGAGAAACAGCCAATTCCGCTTTGCGAACGTCTGCGGGTGGCCTGCTTAAACCGAATGTGCCGTCCGATAGCTGCGTTTCCGTCGTCAATTACCCGTGTCGCTTGCAAAGCAAGTCGACGAACCCTGAAAGGTTCCTACACACTTCCGCTAGCCACCCGCCGCCTCGACCACCCGTGCCGCCAAACTCGGCAACCGGGCGAGTTGTTCGACCAGCCGCGGATGCACGAACAGCCGGACCCGCTTCACATAATCGTCAAACTGTTCTCTAGCCAGTGTCCGCACGACTGGCGAGACCTCCCCTAATCGGCGGTATACACCCTGCTTAGGGAAGTACACCTCCACGTCGAACTCCACTTCCAGTTCCACCGGTGGGGCATCGACCAGTAATTCGTGCTCTCCCACGGCAATCTTCAAATCGCGGCTCAAGATTTTCGCTAACCGTTCGGCGCATGCGACCAGTTTCGCATAAGGTTGGCGGGCCAGTTGCTCGTAGATTTCTGGCTCTTCGAAGTAACTGTATTGTGCGAGCCGCTTATAGAGCCGCCGTCTCGGGCCGAACAGACCGTGGAGCAGTTCGCTCGCAGGATCCTCAGCCGCCGCCGCTTGTAGTCGCTCGACCAACGGCTGCTCGGTCAGCAACTGCAGTTCGCCAAAATCGACCTCGTCGCGCAGAAAATAGACCGCCCGTTGCAGCATGGCGGTTGCGCTTCGAACCGCATGATGCCAATAGACCTCGCTGAACATCACGTAGCGGGCAAAGACCATCATCTCGGCGGCGGTCTTGCCTTTGTCGGTAATCGCCAGCCCGTCGCCCGCCTTGTTCAGGCACAAGCTGCCAATCAGCCGGCCGCGATCGAATTTGCGGCCATAAGGCACACCCGCGTGCAAGCTATCGCGCATCAGGTAGTCGACCTTGTCGACGTCAAACGGCCCCGAGAGCAAGCTGCCGAGCAGCCGCGACTTCACGTCGTCACATCGTCCGGCGATCAAGTCGGCGACCTTTTCAGGTTCAAGATTCCAATCCGCACGTATCGCCTTAGCCACCTCGTTCTCGAACAGAAACCTTTCTGCGAGCAGTTCGTGGTCGGGCACCTGCGTTAGCCGCAAGTCTTCAATCGGGTGCCCAAACGGCCAATGGCCCACGTCGTGCAACAGGGCGGCGACCAGAAATCGCTCAGCATCGGGCAGCTCTATCGTGGCCGCAAATCGCTCGTCCGCCGCCAAACGCCCCAGAAACTCAAGCGCTACCTGGTAGACACCCAGCGAGTGCTCATGCCGCGTGTGATTGGCCGCGGGATAGACCAAACTCACAAGCCCCAATTGGCTGATTTGTGCGAGCCGACGAAAGGCGGGGGCATCGATCAACCGACGCACCCGTGGCGTTAAGGGCACGTCCAGCCCGGGCGGTATCCGCACCCGCGAGCCGCCCGATTGCCAGCGCGCCAATTCCGGAATGTCGTAGATCGTGCTCACGGTTTTTGATGTCAGCCGCTAGGCGTCAGGAACTTACCGCCTTGCTTTTGGGGTAGTGCAAGATGGGTTGTTCTGCGAAATGGTGCGACCGCAACGAACTGCCAGTTTGTTCTTCTAGGTATATGTAGTCCTGCTCGTGAAACCGGTACTGCACTAAGCTAAGGAGGCTCACTAAGATCGTTGCTGATCTGCGTATCCTCCATAAGGGGACAAGAAGACAGGTCTTTTGAAAACTAGTGTGGCTCGATCGGACATTGAGTAACATGGTCGCACAGAATAACGACGCCAGCGCTACGGGTATGCTACGCCTCCCTTGGCCGGTTCAGCCAGCAGTTGTTCTACGTGCCGCTGGCCCGATTCGCGCTGCCTTGCTGTGCCTGAGCACTGGTTCAAGTTGTGTACGCGTGTATATACAGCAGCGAGCGGCCAATTGCAAGCACTTATTCTCATTTCTGTCGAACCGATCGTTGTACTTAAAGCTGCTCCGCCGTCAACACGCTACGCTGGCAGAATCGGCGAGGGAGGTTGAGTGGCCTCGGGTTACCGCAAAGAAGATTGTGTTGTCCGTCCTTGCTTTTCCGGGAACGGACAGGACATGTTCGGCAAGTTGTTCGTGCGACGACCACATCGATGGCTCCCTAATCATTCCTGAGCGTTTTCGAATGGAGAGATACGTAGGCCGCACCATGCTCGCCGCGATAGCGGGTGTTATATCTATATCTTCGCAAGCTGATCGTGGTTTGTGCGCGGCAAAGTGAAGATTCGATGAAGTCGCAAGAAAGAGTTAGCATGTGCCCCCCTGGTTTGATAGGCTCAACGATTGGGGCACGGAATCGAGAAATTGAGGTCCCTGATGAAATCCTTCGTCGCTGCGTTGCTCATATTACTCATGCTCATTGCGGTGGAATCAAGCCACTCCGGGGTGTTCGAACGGGATTGGCTCGCGCTGGGCGACGGGCTGTTGACGTTTGACGACGTGAACCGGCGGGAGTGGCTGGACTTGAGCGAAACGCAGCTCGCGAAGTTCCCGGGCTTCACGCTCGAAGATCGCTACCAGAGCGTCGTCGCAGAGCTCGCCGCGGGTGGCCAGTTCGCAGGGTTCACCGTCGCCAATCTTGCCGACGCCGAGGCCTTTGCCGCGTCGGCGGGGATCGATCTATCGACGTTCGATTTTGACACGAATCAGGCCGCCAGCTTGCGTCTCATTGAACTGCTTGGCTTGCCGGTCGAGCGGCCCGGTACTTTTGGCAACTTAATCGCCATCGGTTATCTCGACGAGATCGGTTTTTTCGGTCGACGCGTAGCAATGGTGCCTGAGTACGATCCACCCACACGTGTAAGTTTTGGGAGCGCTGGACTGCTAACCACCAATTCCGATTTTCTCTCGACTACGTCGACCGGAGTTGCGCTTTTTCGCAATGTCATTCCAGAACCATCGACTGTTGTCCTAACAGTCATGTGTCTGCTGGGTGTCTGGATGCTGCCTGCCCTGTTTCGGCAACGCGAGCGAGCAGCAAAAGGCAGGTGGATCTCTTGGTTGTCGTTCGTCGATGGAGCGAGGGATGGGCTAGCAATCCTTCGGCGGATGTCTTCGTCGTATTCGCGCTGCTCGTCACGGGGCCATCGGCGTTTGCTACGGTTTGAGCAATGCGAAGACCGACGCGTACTGGCGCCCATCGCGACGGATGTTGTCTTCCTCTTTGATGAGTCCGGTTCCTCTACCGCCGACGCTTATACCCAATCTGGCTGAAAGAGGTCGTTCCTGCGCTGCAAGCGAAGTTTGAAGAACCTGCCAACAACATCAGTGCCCGCTACGGACTCGTTGGTTTTGCTGACACGAGCCCTCTTACGGTTCCGGATGGATTCGGACAGAGTCAGAAAGTCAACGGCACGTTGTTTAGCGATGTTGGCAGCGTAGGTGCCGACCAGTTTGTTGCGGCCGTTGCCGGATTACAGGACAACAATGGTGACGAAGATGGCTTGGGACGCGATCGAGCATGCGATTGCGGAGTATGATATCCGCGATGGCGCCGTGCCGACTTTCATCTTGGTGCAATCCGGCGAGGGTCGGAACCCGCTGAATAGTGCCCTCACACACAACGGCATTCGGGCCGCGCTCAAAAGCAAAAATGCCATCTTGAACTCGGTGGTCCCGGCGCCATTCGACACGGCCATCGCGCCCGTTGTGTACGGCGTGGAGTCGCCCGAGGAGGACGGCGACGGTCAACCGGACACGCACACGGCCTACATCGACCAGGCCGGTGGCACGGGATACGCGACGACCACGTTTGACGATGATCTGCACGACATCAATGGAACGACATCCGGTGGCAACACCGATGACGATTACGTCCGCCTGGCGCGGGAAACGGGTGGGGCCGTATGGAACGTCGGCGTCATCAGCACCGATTTCAACGTACAAACGGGAGAACTGGGCGGGATCGTCGACGTGTTGACCCAGGCGTTTGTCGACAGCGTTGTTGCGCAGATCGAGCAGGCGTCGCTGGCCGGCCTGGTGCATCGCGAGCTGGCACCCGTGTTGCAGATGAATCTCGGTGGGCCGCAACAGGGCGAGTACCTCGCGGACAGCACGGCGGAAAACAACTTCTTTGCTTCTTCCGCCATCGTTACTGCGGACGCTGGCTTGACAATCAACACCGCCAGCAACTCGATCCCGGACAACGTGGCAGCCGAGATATTCAGAACTGCGCGGACATTTGACCAGGACATTCTGCAGATCCGCGGCGGCGACACCGGTTTTACGGCGGGTTTCGAGGGTGCTGTGGCGTCCAATAAGAGCATCCTGTTTACGCCTTTGGGAACGGCGGCAAATCCCGGGTACGAAGCGACCGTCCTCGCAACACCCGAGTTTGAGGACATCAGCGGACCATTAACGCCTTCCCTATTCGCCAACGGTCTGCTCTTCCCTCCTCCAAACGACATCATCTTTGCCGCGCGTCCTCATGTGGACCAATTCGAGGTGCCTTTCTACGGCATCAACTACGACCGGATGTACGTCAGCGTCGATGGGCTAATTACCTTCGAGACGGCGAATCCGGCGAATAACAATAGCGAGTTGGGCAGTCCGCCACTAGAATTGCCGACGTTAGCCGTGTTGTGGAATGACGTCGACCTGCGCAGCACGGGCGAAGTCTTCTGGGACGTCTTCGACCTTGGCACGTCCGATGAGCGCGTGGTCGTTCAGTGGGACGACGTCGCATATAGCCAAGCGATCAGTCCAAAAACCATTACGTTTCAGGCCATCATCTACGGCGATGGCCGAATCCAGCTCAACTATAGCGATTTGAGCAGCACAAGCACGGATCAACACGAAGGCGCGATGGCGACCGTCGGCATCGCGTCGCGGGCAGGCAACTTGAGCTTCGACGAAACGGTTGTCCCTAATGGGTCGTACGTCGTTGAGATGTTCTTCGCCGAGATTGACGGCGGAATTACCAACCAGGGGCAACGTCGATTTGATGTGCTCCTCGAGGGAACAACGATGCTCTCCGAGTATGACATTTGGAACGACTTCGCAAAAATTCTAGTTGGACCAATCGAAAATACGTCGGTTCAAGCTGGCTTCGGCACGGCGATCGTCAAGCGTTTTGCGGTCGACGTGACCGACGGCAACGGGCTGCAGATCGAGCTCCAAGCCACCTCTTCGGCGCCGCCGCTGCTCAGCGGCCTGCGGGTCCTGGCTGCCGATCCGCCCCGGGTGACGAATGTGACGATCAGCAACTCTGTTTCGGGTGGACAAACCTACTCGTTTGCCGAAGTACTGGCGGCACATCCCGACTCGGGCAGGCAACTGCTGGCAGTACCTGTGTATGAAGCCAGCGCGATCACGATTCGCTTCAGCCAGCCGATGGACGTCGACGAGGATTTTCCGGATAGCTTTCATTTGACCGCGCTTTCGACGATCGCCGCTGCGCCGACTTACACCGATCTCGAATACAATCCAGAGACCTTCGAGGCAACTTGGTCGTTCGATCTGGTTAATCTGCCGACCGCTGTGCAATTCTTGCTGACGCTCGACGACTCGATCACAGATCTGGCGGGCATGCGACTCGACGGAGAATGGATCAATCCGGTCAGCATTACGACGACAAACGGCCTGCAGAGTGAATTCCCGTCTGGCGATGGCACGCCGGGCGGCACGTTCAAGTTCGTGTTTACTTCGATCTTGCCAAACGCGGGCGTGACTGGCCTTAACAATGTAACGAACGAGGAATTGAACGCGTTGCTCGATAGTTGGGGAGATGTTGTTACGCCATTTAGCGGCGGCGATTTTGACGGAGATGGTCAGGTTGGGAATAGCGATTTGTCAATGCTCCTCGATACTTGGGGCATCGACCTGCGTGATCTGTTGATCTTGCGCGATGTGACCGGCGACCGTATCGTTGATCAAGATGATCTTGATCAAGCCGCGGATTTGAACGGCGACGGCGTGACGAATCAGCAAGATGTAAACCTTATCAACCAGCAACTTGGACTTGATCTGGCCGATAGCATCGTTTCTTGATCCGCGAAAGGAGTAGACTAGCGGGAGCCGCCGCCCGTCCAGCGCGCCAATTTGGGAATGGTGGAGATTGTGCTCGAAAGGAAGGAATTGTCGCTTCCAAAATCGCCCGTTGAAAAAATGCCACAGACCACGCCTGGCTTCCAAGTTTCACTCAGCAATTTGCAATTTTTAATTCGCGATCACTTCCGATTCACGTGCTGGCCCCAAGTCCCGGTATCGCGGTGAGGCCGATCACTAACCGTAACAGCACTGTCACCGCGAAGTAGAGGGCCCAATGGAAAAACCCACTTCCCGGATCAAGATCAAATGCCACGTAGGCCGTCATCGTGCCCATCGCCGCGATCGGCACAAACAGCACCATCATCTGCCAGATTTCGAGCCCCTTGGCCAGCGCGTCGCTCCCAAACCATTGGCCGCCGATAAACAGGTACACTCCCCACAAAAGAGCGTAACCCAGTCCTGCCGCCAGCGAACGCAGCCAGAGATTCGGTCCCGTGTAGCCTTCCAGCTCGTCGTCGCGTAAGAAAGTATAGCCTCCCCACGCCAGCATGGGACCCAGCAGCACCGCACCGGTGCCCAAAACGAGCAGGTTGTTCCGGGTTTCTGTCCCCCGCAATACCAACGCCACCAGCAGCATCACCAACACCACGCCGATCACCGCGGCGAACACCAGCGGCTGAAACTTGGTGTCGGTTCGCTTGTACGTCTTGAGTACGTGCCTCCCACTGACGCCGACAGCCCCGGCCTCGTGCTCCCCCGCGTGAATGACGATTTGATCCTCGAGCTTAGGAATCTCGATGATGGTTTTGCACTTCTTGCACGGTCCCTTTTGACCGGCAAACTTGTCGGCGACGGTGAACTTGGTAAAGCAACCAGGGCAAGTAACATTAATGGCCATGCTACTCAGTTTCCGCCCGATAAAGAGAGAAGTCAACCAGCGAAGACTATTTGGCGGCGGAGTTTGCTCCGCGCGCTTGAACTGACTGCCCAAACAATCGCCGGCATCCGCCTACGGCTCCATCAATTCATCTTCATTGATCGTATGGAAGCCCTTCGATCTTAACGTTTCAATTCCCATCTCGATGTTGTCCACCATCAGGGCCACCGCGGGACGTCCGGTCGGACGCAAGAGTAGGGGATAAATCTGGGTGATGTTGACCTCGGCTGCCAACAAGGCCGTGCAAATCTGCAACATCGGCTGCGGCGAATCCGGCAACTCCACCCCAATCAGATCCGATTCGACAATCGCCAGCCCCGACCGCTCTAGAATCTCCCGTCCAGCCTCGGGGTCGCTCAGCAGGAATCGCACCAACGCACATTCGCTGGCCTCGGCAATGGTGAGCGCCACAATCCGCACGTTGCTCCCCTCGAAGCGGCGGACCACGTCCATCAATTGGCCCACCCGGTTCTCCAGGAACACCGTGAATTGGCGAATGGTGGGGTAGTCGCGGCCACGCATCGTCGCAAATTCGGTGCCCGCTCCTTCTCCTGTGCTCATGGCAATTTTCCCTTCACGGTAGAAGGATTTTTGGGATTGGCCAGCGACGCAGCCGTCCTTTCGACTTGTTTTACCGTCGCGTATCGCCACTAACTATAAACTTTCAGCCGAGTTTTGCAACGTGCCACCCCGGCGTTGGAGCTGCCGTTCGAAGCGGGTAGGATGACGGTCTGCCCCCGTTGATTCCCCCAATCGCCTCAAGCGGCCCTCCGAATGCTTCCCGACCACGAAGTCGAAATCCGCGTCCGCTATTACGAAACCGACGCTCAGGGCTTCGTCCACCACGCCAACTATTTCCAGTACTTTGAACTCGCCCGCGTTGAGCAGCTCCTGGCACTGGGTTACCATTACGCCGACTTGGAGCGGGACGGCATCATCCTGGTTGTCGCCAAGATCGCTTGCCGCTACCACCGCCCCTGCAAATTCGGCGACACCCTGCGCCTGCAGATTCGCACCGTCCGTACCCGCGCCGCCCGCATCGACCACGAATACCGCCTCCTTCGTGGTGAGGAGCTGATTGCCGAGGCCGAAAGCACTCTCGCCTGCATCGACCGCAACGGCCAAGTCCAGCGTTTGCCCGACTATTTGCAACGTTCAGAAGCAAAATGACTTATATTTCGTGGCAAATACTCAAACCACTCTCAGCCCGATGCGTATTACCTCCATAATCGGCCACCTACCAGTCGCCCAATCGCCACTTTTTTGACGCCTTTGCTGTGCTCGATTAGACTAATACTCAGGCGGTCTTCTTCGTTTGCCCCGCCTCTCGGAACATTGATTTCTCTAGGCTGATTCCACAGGTGTTTGCATGCGCTTTCGTTTGAACATTGCTCTGGCGGTTGCCGCCGCTCTTCTGGCTGCCTCGGCCCCATTTGCCAGTGGTCAAGTTGTCCGCTTCGAAACCACCGTCGGTGACTTCGATATGGTGCTCAACCCGACCAACGATCCGCGGCTCCAAGCCCACGTCGACAACATGCTGGACTATGTCACGAACGATCGCTACCGGGCCAGTTGGATCAATCGTGCGGCGGAAAACTTCGTATTGCAAATGGGCGGCTTTTATTCCCACACTAGGCGCGTGCCGATGACCATCGAAAGTACCCGCGCTGTCGGTACGTTCCCACCTGTCCCAGGCGAACCCGCAGCAACCATCAGCGGACTCTCCAACACGATCGGCACCGTGTCACTAGCCCTGCCAGGCGATGGCATGGGCGGCACGAATCAAGACGCCGGCACCAGCAGCTTCTTTATCAACTTGACTAGCAATGCCTTTCTCGATGCCGACTTCACCGTCTTTGCTGCCATTCCCGATATGACAACCATCAATCGCATCATGGGCCTGATGCAAACCGACCTCACCGCTGTTCCTGGCTTCGGTGCCGGCGCCGGCAACCTCGGCTTTAGCGACGTGCCGCTGGAAGACAGCGGTTTCCAGGTCTTTGTCAAGCGGACCTTTGTGATCAACGACGCCATGGCGGTCGCCCGGGCACTCTCTGGAATTGAGTCGGTGATGGCGGCCTCGATTGCTGGCGGCGCCAATGGAACACCCGCGAGCTTACCGCTCAGGTCGGCTATCGCAGTGCCAGAACCAGCCAGCATTCTGCTGCTCCTGGCCGGGCGCGGGCTGACACTTGCCCCTCGTCGCCGCCGACGTTAGGCCGATCGCGTCGAATTTCGCCTGCAACTTATGGCACCGTCGGCAACGGCGGCGGCACCGGCAGATTGCCGAAGGCCGCATCGTTCGGGTCACTGTCGACCGGATCGAAGTTTCGCGTGTCATTGACGATCGTTTCGGTGACCTCGAAAATCCGGAAGTCGGAACCAGCCAATTCTCGCACGATCATCGTGCCGGCACCTGTCGCCGAGTTGAAATCGCTCGGGTCGTCGCCGCCCAGATTCAGACGCATCCGTGCTTGTGCGCCGCTCGAGCGAATATCTAGATCGTTCGGTGCGTTGATCGAATCGAACGTGTTGCCTTGCACCGTCAGATTCATCAGCGTGTTGCCGCGGCTACGAATATCCGCTGCCGCACTCACGCCATTCGACACAAACATACTGTCCTCAACGAGGATCTTGACGTCCTTATTCGTGGCATCAAAGGTGTCGATGAACAATGCCTGACCGGTATCTGTGGTAAAGCGGTTGCCATCGCGGAGGGTCACGTCGCCAGTCGTTGCCCCGCTACTTAAGGTCAACAAGAACGCCGTATCGATGCCGGTGACATCAATGTCCGTGTCTTCGACCAACAAGCCGAATGGACCCGCGCCAGTGTTCGACATCACGACATCGGCTTCCAAATCGCTATTGAGCAACCGCATGGCAAAATTGAAAGCATTGCTGGCCGCCAGCACATTGATGCCGTCGCCCGTCGCACCATCGAGATTCAAATTGTCGATGGTCACATCCATTGTGGTTGTGGCAGCGTTCGTCTGATCGATGCCAACGCCCGTGGCGCTGTTGATGATCCGTAGGTTACGCAGATCGACATTCTCGACATTGGTCAGCCGAACTGCCGTGCCGGCAGTCGTGATGGCACCACCCGAATTGAGCGTTGTGCCCGTGCCGGTGATCGCCACCTGGCCGCCGGTCACGTTTTCCATCGCCACGCCGTCGCCCGTCCCGGCCGTCACCGTGATGCTCTGGAAATTCGCACCTGCCGGAGCAATCGTAGTATCGGTAATGGTCAGGCCGGTGCCCGTGGCAGAAGTAATCGTGTTGGTGCCACCCGCGGTCAGTGTCACGCCGTCGTCCACCGTCAGGCCATCGCTCCCGACGTTGACCACCAAATTCTGCACGTTCGCATTAAAGGTGCCCGTGCCGCCGGTGCCATCCATCAGCACGCCGTTTTGCGTCTGATTTTGCACGGTGAGCCGGTTCAGATTCGCATTCATCGCCGTGGCGTTGGTGTGCAGAATCTCCACCGCAGTGTTGCCAGTCGTGCCATTCGCGTCTTCAACTGTTACGCCATTGAGTGTGACGTTGGTATTCTCAACAAACACACCCACATTGTCGGTGTTCTCAATGGTTCCGCCCGCGCCGACAGCCGCTCCGGTATCGCCCACGGTCACCGTGCCGCCCGTATTGTTCACCAGACGGATGCCGTGCGTCCCACCGTTCTGATTGACGCTTTCAAAATCGACTGCTCCAATCGTCATCCCTTCAATCTGCAAACCAATGCCGCCCGCACTTTCGATGGTGTTGGTAATACCAACGACCGAGAGCGTACCGCCGCCCGTGGCCACAAAGCCGCTGCCGGTGGTCGTTGTGATATCGAGCTGGCCGATGCTGGTGGTCGAGCCGGTGTTGTTGGTGATCGTAACAGCAGGATTTGCCCCCGTCGTAAGTTCGTAGTCACCGACTAGGTTGACCGTCCCGCCGGTGTTGTTGTTCACTAAAATACCGGTGCCTGAGTCGGTCACATTGTTCGTCGCCGTAAAGGTGGTGGTTCCGCCGGTGCGGTTCTGCACCGCGATCGACCGGCCAACTGTATTGGTGATGTCGCCCGCCATGCTGATCGTGCCAGTGCCATTGTTCACGTTAAACGCCGTACCAGCGACTTCCTGCACCACGGTGTTGCCATCGATCGTCACCGCGGCATTGCTGTTGCTGATGCTGATGCCGGCATTAGCCATCGCACCGTTGCCGTCCACCATCACGTTGTTGATTTGAACCGTACCTGCGTCGATATCGTCGATGCTCAGGCCCGTAGCCGTTGCGCTGTTGATGTTGGTATCGTTGACCGTCATGTTCAGCGTACCGGTGCCATTGCCGGTCACTTCGATGCCGATGTCACCTGCATTGGTTTCCAAATCATTCAGGTTGACGATCTGTGTGCCGGCTGTCGTCTTGGTCACCCGCACGCCCGAAACGGCCGCCGTGTTGTCCACGCGAATGCCGCTCACAGTGACATTATCAGAGTTTTGGATCACAATCGCGTCGCCGCTGGTGCCGGTGATCACGCCGCTCTCGCCCGCCAAATCGCCCACGGTGCCCAGCACAATCGGCCCGCCCGTGTTGCTCTGCAAGAAAATGCCGTTGGCCGCCGCACCCGCCGCATTGGATACGTTCACCTCCGAGATCGCCGCCCCAGCATTGCTGATGGCCATATCGGTAATTCGCACCGCGGTACTGCCGTTGGTCGAGACGGTGTTGGTCGTGCCGAGCATCGTCAGCATTCCGCCGTCGCGGGCGTCAAAGCCATTCGAATTCAAGCCATCGGTCGTGATGTCGACCAGGCCATTGAAGCTGATATCGGTTGTTCCGTTGGTGTCGAGCAAGATGCCGGTCCGATTTGCACCCGTCGTATCTACCGTAATATCGCCACTGAACAAGACAATCCCAGCCGTGTTGTTGCCGACGAAAATGCCCAAGCTGTCTGCATTCTCGACATCGGTCATGTCGCCAGTCAGGGTGAGGACCGAGGTCGCGCCCAACCGCTGAAGCGAGACAAGCTGTCCGACAGAATTCGCTGTAATGTCGCCGCTCACGGTCAATAAGCCAGTAAAGCTATCACCCAAATCCGGCCCGACATTGATCACCGTGCCGTCGATGGCGGTAAACGTCACGCTGCTATTGAGCGTGATCGTGCCGTCCGACACACCCGTCACCCGCACACCGTCCAGCGTACCGCCTCGGAGTGTCGAGCTGTTGCCGGTAATCGTACCGTCAAAATTGTCGAATCGCATGCCACCGCCGGTGCCGCTGCCACCGTCGTAGGTCAAGCCGTTGTTATTTGTGATCGTCGTCGCCGAAGTTGTGTCGACGTTCTCGAAATCTAGCGCGTAGCCGTCGATCTCGAAAATGTCCAAATTCGTAAGAGTTACATTACCTCCGAACTCGTTGCCACCTGTGCCAGCAAATACCAGCACACCATCGCCACCACCGCCGCCCGAGCCGGCCGTGCCTTGCGTGCCGTTGGTATAATTAGTGATCGAGGCTGTCCGCCCACTGTGCGTATTCTGTAGCCACACACCGCGCCCATTGCCATTGGTACTTGTAACGTCACTGATGACGATGGTTTCTTGCAGCGCGACATTCGGATCATTGAGGTTTTCAGCGGTGAATGAATTGATGTTGATCTCGTTTCCGCCCACGTTGTCGAACACCACGTCGTCGATCGTTACATTGCCCGCCACGGTCTTCAGCAGCGGATTGGTCGTGTTTGTCCGTGTTAGCGGTGTGAACACGATGCCATCTCCCGTCGTGTCGCTGATGTTCATGTCGTGGATGTTCGGATTGCCCGCACCCGTGCCAGGCGAGAACAACCCCGCCAAACCGCCATCGATATTGAAATTGGCCACTTCGTTCGCGTCAGCCAACTGCACCGCGCCCAGGCCAAGTGCATCCATGATCACCGGCCGAGCACCAGCCCGTGCGCCCGGCGACGTTTCTGGAATATCGATCACGCCTTGTTGCTGAGTCGTGATCTGAAAGATTTCGTTGTTCCCTTCCCCCAGCAATCTCTGATTGTCTCTCAGCACCAGTGGATTCTGATTCTGAAACAGGCTGTCGGAGTATAACAACACGATGTCGCTATCTTGGCTATTGGGAAACACGTTGCCTACATTGTTGAGCGGATTCTCAAACGTGCCATCGCCGCCGGGGGCAGCGGCGCTATTCACATGCACAAACCGAAATGCATCACCATTGGTGTTGGTCAGCGGGTTGCCACCCAACACCCGATCGCGTGCCAACGCCACGTAGTCGTTGCGCATCACCGGCTCACGCATCCGGTCGGCAAGTCCATAGGCCGGCCGGAAATTCGTCCTGGTTCGGCCGACGAACCACGTGACCGAAAAAGTTGTGTTCGTTTTGAAGATTTCGTCATCGGTGACCGCCAATTGCACGAGCAAGTCGGGGTAGGCATAGCCCCGCACGCCCACCCGGTAGCCCGCCGAATCCTGGTCGTCGTTCGCCAGCACGTACGGTCCAGCAAACGCCCAGGCGTCGCGGTCGGGCATGATCCGGCGGGCGATTTCCGCCTCGCCCACATTCAGCGATGTGTTACGGATCGCAAACGTTTCGCTCACCAGAAAATTATCTTGAAACGTTGTGTTTCCGGTTGGCGAGAAGGTGCCCAGTTGCGACTCCTGGCCCAACGGAATGTAGCCATTCACCCGCAGGTCCCACAGGTCGCCTAGCGACTCGTAACTCACGCCGACTTGCGGAAAGAAATTGCCGGTGTCGGTGCTCGTACCGTCGGTCCAAAAGCTAAAGCCCGTAATTCGCTCAGGCTCCAGCGGAAATGGTGCCCAGCCCAACCAGCGAAAGCCCACGCCCAGGTTGTAGCCCACGCCATTCTCGTCGCTCAGTGTTACTTGCCCGTCGAAAAATCCGATGGCGTCTTCGAAATTGGCGATTCGCATCGCGCCAATGTCGAGATTTCCAGTTTCGTATTGTCCGTATCCTTCGGTGTTGTAGCGTAGCCGCAGCAGTGTGCCGAGTTCCTGCGAGAAGAAGTCGCCGCCGCCCATCTGCGACATCGGCGCTCCGCCTTCCAGCACGTCTGCTTCCATGGCTGGCACATCGCCCAGCTCCTGCGCAAGCGTTGCGGTTCCGCTAGCAGTCGTCAGCGCGCACGAAAGAGCGAACACCGGCCAAACGCTTCTCAGGCGTTGCACTCCGTTGCCGATCGTGCTGAAAAAAGCGATAGAAAGGGCCAAGAAGCGATCTTCGCGACTATCTTGAATCACGTCTGCTACTCCGTTCGCCTCGAAAGCGCGCTTGCTCGACCCGGACCACGCACGACTACGATGCCAGCCCGCGCTGGCAGCGCACCTCGTACGTTCCGGTCGATCGCATTCGATGTGTCCGTCTCTCGCCGTAAGCGTGCGGTCGCGCCGCAAACCCACGACGTGCCTGAATGGCACTTGGAAAAGTCTGTCAAATCAGTGAAAAGTTGGTAGAAGCAACGCCTCTCCCGAAGGACAAGCGGCGAGATACTACTGGCCCCTTCCAAGCCCCGCAAGACCAGATTGCCCGACACCCTAACGCGAGACAACTACAGCGGTCGGGCGCCCTCGTACCTCTGCAGCCGATGCCACGGAAGTCAATTCGCCCGGTTCGCTCGATGTCCACGAGAAAAAAATGTAAGACACGGCACACGTTCTACGCCCGTACAGCGCACACCAACACCGATGCCTGCGACGTAATTTTCGCCCACAAAAGTGGCCAATAATAACGGTGGAAATGGGCCACCGCTTGTGCTAAGGTGACGAGTGTCGCTAGCCAACAATTCGCGTGCGAGGCGTTTCCTCCGCGAAAGGCGTGTGAGGCTTTTCCTCCGCCAGCAAGATAGCAGTACTCCCGAGTCCTTCCTCCGGCTCTTTGGCAACTCGCTCTGAACTTGTACGACCCACGATTCGAGATCGTGTCGACCGCCTTCCGTCCATCCTCGCCCAAAACGGCCGGAACAGCGCTACCGCTATGCGCACAGCAAGAATTTCCAACCCTCAACCTCTGATCGCTCACCCCACCGAGGCACCCCGAAAATCGCCTGACATCTTCGAAGGCGTCATCAAAACTGCCGTTGAAACTGGAAGATAACAGAGGCTGGGCATTTTGCGCCGCTTGCGGTTTGACTCCGCTCCTCACCTACCCACCACCACGCGATTAAAGTGTAGCCGCACCTCACCCTCGACCGCCCGCCGCACTCCCTCCACCAGGCAATGCGGCTCGTTGTCCGTTTGCCCGCGATGGATAATTTCCTCCAAAGGCATCCCCGGCGGCACGAGAAACGTCGACTGATAGATGATCTGATTGCCCGCGTCGAGTTCCGGCACGATGAAATGGCATGTGCAGCCGTACGTCAGCATTCGGCTCGCATACGCATCGTGGTAAGGCCGCATGCCGGGAAAACTCGGCAGTAGCCCGTGGTGCAAATTGATGATCCGGCCACCCGCATACTTCCAAACGCTCGCCGCCGGCAGGATCCGCATGTACCGCGCCAACACGATGAAATCGACTTCGTGCTCGTCGCACAATTTGACAAGCCGCTCATCGTCCGGCTGGCCCTCGCCATTCTCGCTCACGTTGAACCACGGTACATCAAACTGTTCGGCCAGACCGTGGCACGTCTCTCGATTGCCGATCATCAGCCGGACCTCGGCTTTCACCTGTCCGTCGCGAATCGCCCGCAAGAGCGCGAGCGCTGGCTCCGGCCGATAAGTCACGCAAATCGCCAATCGCGGTTTGCGGCCTACAATGTCGGGAGTCCAAGTGCGAATCGAAAGCTTCGTCCGCCGCGCAACTTCTGCCATCGCTAGACGCAGTTCGTCGTACCGCTCGGCAGCCAACTCCACACGCGTGAGCATTGAAAATACCCGCTCCGCGTCGTGATCGTACATTTGGATCTCGGCAATGTTCGCATCGAGAGCCGTCACACGATGGACGATCGGATCGGCTAGCCCACGATTGTCAGGCCCAACAGCAGTGATCACAACTTGCATAGCAGTCAAGAAAGTTAGCGGGGTCGGAATTCAGTCCGTTCGACGCGGAATGAGAGCAGTTTTCAAGTTGGTCTAACGCGGCCAGATGGGCAAGTGAATTTATCAGTCCAGGGGGTGGGCGGCGTCGGCAACGACGCTCTGGAAACGAGTACGCAATCGCAGTCTGGCAAAAGGAATTCCGCATTAAGAACCAATACAGCAATGTAGCGTTTTTCCGACCGATTCGCAGCCGCCCCCCGATTTTGACTGCCGATCGCCCCTCAAAACCAGCACAATCTCACCCTCCCCCCCGTCGCAAAGCATGCCCCCGCTATCGCAACGTAAGTTTCTCTCAGGGACTATATCTTCCATCCTACGCGCGAATGAAATCACGATTATGGCTGATTCATCTGTCCTCGGCTCGAAGAATTCGCAAGGCCACTCTTCTGCGGAAGAAATCCGGCTCGACGCGCTCTTGAGCCGAATCGAGCAACTCACTACCGCTCAGCTAACTCCTTCCAGCGCAGCTGAGTCGACGCCAAGCCCGTCGCAAGAACTTTCTTCCGCTCGTGCTGCCGCGCCAAGCCACTGTCCAGAGCACGAGGGCTGGGTGCCTGTCGAACCCGAAACGCTCGCCGCTGGCGGGATGAACGATGCGGAAGTCGAAGCCCTGATTCTCAAAATCCTCAACAGCAAGAGCGAAGCCACTGGGCGTGCCATCGCCGAGCACCTCAAGCTGTCTTTCCGATTAGTCGATCCGCTCCTCCAAACGATGAAACAGGATCGCCTCATCGGCCACCGCGGCGCGGCCCTGGCCAACGACTACGTTTACCAGCCAACGGAACTCGGCCGTGAGCGTGGCAAAAAGTTTGCCGAGCAATGTACTTATTGTGGGTCCGCGCCGGTGCCGCTCGATGCCTATATCAGTAGCGTCAAACAGCAAACGTTGGCTGACCAGCATCCTACTGAAGATGATCTACATCGCGCGTTCGAAGACTTGCTGATCGATAAAAGCATGCTGCTACGACTGGGCCCGGCGATCAATTCCGGCCGCGGGCTCTTTCTTTACGGGGCACCGGGCAACGGCAAAACCAGCATCGCCGAGCGGATCACCAAAGCCTTCGGTGAGTTCATTTGGATTCCTCGTGCGATCTGCATCGAAGGCGAGATCATGCGGCTATTTGATGCCGGCATGCATGAAGAAGCGCCTCTCTCGGCTAACCAAGGGCTCATTGACCAGCGCAAAATTGACGGCCGCTGGGTCCGCATCCGCAGGCCCACCATCGTCGTCGGCGGTGAACTTACGATGGACCAACTTGAAATCACCATCAACTCCACCACCAACACCAGTGAAGCTCCAATCCAGATGAAGAGTAACTGCGGCACTTTAGTGATCGACGATTTCGGGCGTCAAAAAATGACGACCGATCAGTTGCTTAACCGCTGGATTGTGCCTCTCGAAAAACGCTACGACTTTTTGAACCTCGCCAGCGGCAAGAAAATCCAAGTGCCCTTCGACCAGTTGATTGTCTTCTCAACGAACCTCGAACCGAGAGACCTTGTCGATGACGCGTTCCTGCGGCGTATTCCGTACAAGATCGAAGTTACCGACCCAACTGAAGAAGCATATCGCGAACTGCTCAAGATTATGGCCCCAAAAGTTGGTGTCGAATACGACGAGGCCGCTGTGAACTACCTCATAGAAAAGCACTACAATACGGTCAGCCGCCCGCTGCGCTGCTGTCAGCCGCGTGACTTGTTGCTGCAGATTCGCAACTTCTGCCGCTACACCCGTCAGTCAGCTAAGATGACGCCAGACACGTTCGACTTCGCCGTGCAAAACTACTTCGCAGTAATGTAGCAACCCCTGGCCGCGTCCCTCCGAGACGCGATCGGAAACCTAGGTTTTCGAGAGAGCCAATTCCAGTCGGGATCGCTTAATCGACGCGACCACTCACCTATCGATGCGATCGCTCGTAACCAAAATTGAGCGCCAACTGCGGATCTTTATGCCGATCCGGCGCGAGTTCCTGAAACAAGAGGCTCGGTTGAATGTCGCGATTGTGTTGATACTTACTATCGTACTCAGCTACTTCACCCGTGATTTCATGATAGAAAATTTGGCAAATTGGCACGCCAGGATAGATTCGCACCGGCTGCACCGCGAACATCTCCAGCGTCCAATAGCCTGAGAAACCAACATCGCCGAAACCTGCCGTTACATGCACGAACAGCCCCAATCGTCCAATCGACGAGCGACCTTCGATCTGTGGCACGAGATTGTGCGTCACGGTCCGTTCGCAAGTTCGCCCCAAATAGAGCTGGTTCGGATTGAGCACCAAACCTGATTCCGGCAATTCAATCCGCCGCACCCGATTGGCCTTCGCCATGTCGAGCACTACTTCCTCGTACAACATCAACTCGTTGTGGAGCGTCAAGTTGTAACTGTTGGGGTTGAGTTGTGACTCGTCGTACGGATCAATCACAATGTCCGCGCCCAATCTTTCACGAATCGCTTGGCCAGTGAGAATCATAGGACGGTTCAGGGTTCAGGAAGCTAGCGCCGGCGGCCACGCTGGACTCATGCCGATACGCCTCGTCACTCCACACCGATCTGCGGACAAAAGTCCCGCATCGAGCACTCGTCACACTTCGGCTTGCGCGCCCCACAAATTTGCCGGCCGTGATGAATCATCCGATGCGCGAAATCGACCCATTGATCTTGCGGCACGAGCTGCATCAGGTCTCTTTCGATTTTTGCCGCATCGGACGTCTTGGTGAGCCCGAGTCGATTGCTGATCCGAGTTACATGCGTATCCACGACCACGCCGGTTGCCATGCTGTAGCACGTGCCAAGCACCACATTCGCTGTCTTGCGCCCCACGCCCGGCAGCTTTACCATGGCCGCCATCTCGCGCGGAACTTCGCCGTCATGGTGCTCAGCCAACTCGCGACTGCAGGCCTTGATGTTCTTCGCCTTATTGCGAAAAAACCCCGTGCTATGAATCACTTTCTCGATCGATTCAATTGGCGCTGCCGCCAAATCAGCTGCCGTCGGCCAGCGGCGAAAAAGTTCTGGCGTGACCATGTTTACACGCTCATCGGTGCATTGCGCCGAGAGAATTGTCGCAATCAAAAGCTCAAACGCCGATTCGTTTTCCAGCGCACAAGTCACATCCGGATAGTCGGACGCCAGATGCTTCACGACTTGGGAAGCGATCGTTCTTACAGCGACTTTGCCACGGGGCCGCTTCTTAATAACTGCAACCGGCTTCTTCAAAAGCACCTTCGCAGAGGCTTGCTTGCGGGTAGCCGCCTTCCCGGAGCGAGAGACTTTTCGAGGCATCGAGCGATCTCCTTCTCGCAGCCAGAAAGATGCACAGGTGTCCGACCAGTCAACCAGCTTGGCGTACAATCGACAAACCGACGAGCCTGCCGACCTCGCTCATTTTGGGCTTCGGCCGGATGCTGTCAAGCGATTGCGTCGAACCTCTCCGAGACAAGCAGCAAATGCCGGCCAAACTTGACCTCATCACTGTACCAACCTAGACTTACTCTGCAAGCAGTCTCTTGTGGGGTGCCCGCGGCCCAGGCCGCGATCAATCATTTCTTAAGTTCTTGAGGTAACGATGAACCAAGCCGATTTTCGCGCCGACAGTCCTTACGCAACGTTCGGCTCCGCGGTGATTACTGCTCCCGAAGAAGCCCGCCGAGTTTTCATTCGCAAAACATATACGCACCTCGCCGCAGCAGTCTACGCATTCGTCGCCCTCGAATGGCTCATGATCTCGATGGGCTTGGATGTGCGGATGATGCAGATGCTGGGCGGTAGCCAGTGGTCTTGGTTGCTAGTGATGGGTGCATTTATCGCAGTGAGCTACATCGCCGATAGCTGGGCTCGCTCGACCACCTCCCTTGGCATGCAATATGCTGGTTTGTTCCTCTACGTGCTCGCCCAGGCTGTTATCTTTTTGCCAATGATTGGATTGGCAAAGTCGATGACAATCAATTTGGCTGGCCAAGAATGGCAAATTGTTCCGGCTGCTGGCTTGACGACGGCCATTATGTTTGCAGGCCTGACAGCGTATGCTTTTCTCTCGAAGCAAGATTTCTCCTTCATGGGTGGCTTTCTAAGCATCACGATGTGGGGTTCTCTGGCATTGATCGTTGCCAGTATTGCTTTCGGTTTTAATCTTGGTGTCTGGTTCAGCGTGCTGATGATTGTCGCTGCCTGCGGCTACATCCTGTATTACACCTCGAACATCATGCGAGAGTACCGCACCGACCAGTACGTTGCGGCAGCACTTGCGCTCTTTGCCTCGGTTGCGTTGTTGTTTTGGTATGTCCTGCGGATCTTCATGGCCTTTTCCAACCGCAACTAGCGATAGTAGCAGCCGTTGAAATTGGTCCTTGGGTAGATGGTCAACAATAGAAGACGATGAGCGCCACCGAGTGCGAATATGATCCGCTATATTTGCAGGGGATCGCTTACTTTAATGTTTGCGAGTTTTTTGAAGCCCACGAGGTGTGGGAGGAGCTTTGGAAGGATTACAGCGGGGATCTGCGGTTGTTTTATAAGGGTTTGATTCAAGCAGCAGTGGCCCTGCACCACTTCGGCAACGGCAATATTCGCGGTGCTCGCAAAGTCTATCGGAGCAGCCGCGGTTACTTAAACGCATACCGACCACTCTGTGTCGGGCTTGATCTGGAAATGTTTTTGTCGCAATTCGACGCTTGTTTTGCCGCTGTCGATGACAGCCAGGAAGAGTTTCCCCAGATCGAACTTGATCCAGACATGATTCCGGAGATTTCACTCGATCCACCCGTCGAGTTGCCACCGGTAGTGATTGAGGACTGACTCGTCATGAAACCTTGGAAAGCTGCCGATCTAAGTTTTGATGCCGACGCTTTCTCCGGCGTCGCCCGGCTGTTCCCACTTCCCAATTTGGTCTTGTATCCACATGTGATGCAGCCTCTGCACATCTTCGAAGGACGCTATCGCGAACTGCTTGAAGACGCTTTGGCGACCGATCGATTGATAGCCATGACACTGCTTGAGCCCGGCTGGGAAACCGATTACGAAAGTCGCCCGCCGGTCGCTCGCTATGCTTGTCTGGGTAAAGTTGTTACCCACCACCGTCTTGCCGACGGTCGCTACAACCTGCTGTTAATGGGGGTTGGCCGTATCCGCATTGTCCAAGAACTGCCCCCGCTCCGCTCGTTCCGTAAAGCCAAAGTGGAGTTGCTCCACGAGCGATTTGCCCAGGATTCTGCTCGTCAGATCGAAGAACTGCAACGTGATTTGATGACGGCCTTCCATCGGTATTTGCCGTGTTCCTGCCACGCTCCGGATCAACTACACGAAATGTTCGCTCAACACTTGCCGCTGAGCGTAATGACCGATCTCGCCGCTTATGCGCTTCCCTTAAGCCTCGCACTGAAGCAGCAGTTATTGGCCGAAAACTGTGTTGATGTTCGTGCCCAGATGTTGCTCGATCATCTCGAATGTCAAACGGCCAGGGAATTAGTTGGTGCAACAGCCGACGTTTTTCCGCCGCCCTTCAGCGTCAATTGATGTCACCCGCCTTAATCGCCGCTTGACGATGAACTTCGCGACTTCGTAAGATCGGTAATCAGCCGTGCATCCGCACAAGCCGCCATTTCGGATTTCTAGTTTGCCTTCGATTTGAAAGCGACCATGACTCCTCCCCAAGTAATCACCGGTAACCGAGTCGCCGATGTTGACAGCCTTGATGGCGAGTTGGCCGATGGGGACGAAATGCCAATCGAATGGCAAGTGGATCTGCCGCGGATCGAGCGGGCCGTGCGTGAGATCCTTGCGGCCGTCGGTGAAGATCCCGATCGCGAGGGATTGCACGAAACACCACGCCGCGTCGCTCGCATGTATGCTGAGATGTTTTCCGGCCTACACCAAAATCCGCGAACTCATCTGCAGAAGTTTTTTACCGAGAAGTACGACGAGATGGTTTTGGTGCGCGACATCGCCTTTGATAGCATGTGCGAACATCATATGTTGCCATTTTCCGGTGTGGCTCATATCGGCTACATACCGAACGGTAAGGTTGTCGGTTTGAGTAAGCTGGCCCGTGTCGTCGAAGTCGTTTCGCATCGGCCGCAGGTGCAGGAACGAATGACCGAGGATCTGGCCAATCTATTGATCGATGAACTCGACGTGAAGGGTGTTGCCGTGGTCATCGAAGCGACCCACAGTTGCATGACGATTCGTGGAGTCCGCAAACCGGGTAGCCTGTGCGTCACGTCGGCTATGAAAGGCGTTTTCCGTTCGAGTCTTTCCAGCCGTGCGGAAGTCATGAACTTAATCTATGGCAACCGGCGTTGAGCGCAACGGTTCATGCGAATGTTGCTCCTCACGCAGTTTTTACTTCGGCTTTCGTTCGGTCTTGCGGTTGGCATGGCGGTGACTTCGCCACGGCTGGTTTCGAGTGGTTATTTTCGCAATCACTTATACGTGACGCTAGCTCTTACTACGTTGGCCGCGCTCGTCTCGCTGGGCACATCACCACTGATGGCGTCACTCGCCATCGCGGCGGCAGTGCTCAGCTATTTTGGCTCAGTGTGCTGGTTATGCGAAGCGAAACGGGCCGGGGTACTAGCCCTCTGGGGCGTAGCCGCTTGTTCCCTTGGGGCCGCGCTCGTAAGCGCAAAGCCCGGGCTTTGGCAGGCCTTATCGGTTGTCTCTTCAGGCTTAGTGCTTGGGCTCACCATGGCTTCGATGTTGCTGGGCCATTGGTATCTCAATTCCCCTGGCATGCGATTGGAACCGTTGTACCGCCTCCTGAAACTGCTCACCTGTGCCGTCCTAGTCCAAGGCGTTGTCTCGATGGCCGGCCTGTTTGGCCACATCACCCATGCGAGCGACGCGCCCGTTACATGGTTGCTCTTTTTACTGCTACGCTGGTCATTTGGCTTGGTCGGTGTGTCGGTGCTAATCTGGATGGCGTGGCAGACGCTCAAGATTCCCAATACCCAGAGTGCCACGGGCATCCTTTATGTGGCGGTTATCGGCGTATTTGTCGGCGAATTGACCGGTCTGCTCCTGTCGGCTGAGTCGGCGTATCCGCTATAATTCTATATTGATGGGTTCAGCGCGCCGACACGCGCGACTCGGTGAACCGTAGTTTGCCGTTTCGAAAAATAACTATGAGATTTGTTTGCCCGATGAACATTACTTATTGTTGCCCCGCCTGTGAGAAACCTGTCCGAGCGTTCTTCACCGGCGCCGCCACGAAGTTGGTCTGCCCCCAATGTGCTCAGCAAGTAAAGATTCCTACTGAAGCTGTATCCAATGATCGGCTCGATCGCTGCCTCGTTTGTCCGAGCGAGGATCTCTTCGCACGCAAAGATTTCCCCCAGAAGCTAGGGGTTGCGCTAGTGGTTCTCGGTTTTATCGGTAGTAGCATCGCCTGGGCGAATTACCAAGTGTTCTGGACGTTTGCAATCCTGTTTGTAACTGCATTGGTCGATCTGGCGCTGTACATCGTAATGGGTGAGTCGCTCACGTGCTATCGCTGTCACGCCCAGTATCGAGGAACCCATGATATTGAGAAGCACGGCGGATTCGATTTAGAAACTCACGAACGTTACCGGCAGATCGCAACTCGGCTAAAAGATCCATCGGCGACAGCTGTTATGTCGTAACGTGTTTTTGCAACGCAACTACTTTTCATTCCTCGTGTCCATTCTGCTTGGTATTCACTGATGGACCCAGAGAACCAGCGAATTGAGGAAGACTTGCGCGGACAATTGCAAGGTGAAGTCCGCTGTGACGATCTCTATACGCAACTCTATTCCACCGATGCCAGCGTTTACGAAATCCGCCCGCTTGGTGTGGTTCGTCCTCGATCGCTTAGAGATGTAGTCGCCACAGTTCAATATGCTGACGAAAATCAGATTCCACTTTTCCCAAGGGGTGCTGGAACGGGCTTGGCCGGTGACTCGCTTGGCCGCGGCATCGTGATCGATTTTTCGCGTTTTTTTCGTCGCATTCTCAAGCTTGAAAACGGGCGGGTTCGTGTGCAGGCGGGTGTGGTGTTGGCCACCTTGAACCGCTTCCTCGCTTCGAATGGGCTCCTGTTCGGTCCTGACCCCGCGATGAGTCACGTTACTACCATGGGAAGTGTCGTGGCGATCGATGCTGCCGGTAGTCATTGGCGGCGATACGGCTCTGCCCGCCGCCATGTAGAAGCCCTTCACATAGTCCTTGCCGATGGTGTTGTGCTTAAGGTCGGCCGCCACAAGATTCCCAAGGACGATGATGCGGTTGGGGAAAGCTGTCCCGCAACCCGGCTTGATCACCTTGTTCAATCGGTAGCAAGGTTAATCACAAGACATGAGAAACTAATTGCTGACCATCGACCCAAGAGCCCTGTTAACCGGAGCGGCTACATACTTGGTGATGTGCTTCAGGATGGCCAGCTTGACCTCGCCAAGTTGCTTGTCGGAAGCGAAGGTACGCTCGCACTGATCCTCGATGCAACCGTGACATTGGATCCTCTACCAGTGCATCGTGGCTGTGCACTTCTGTTGTTCGACAGTCTCGAAAAAGCGGCCAACGCGGTCCTTGAACTGTTACCCCATGAATTAGTTGCATGTGATTTGATGGATCGCCGCCATTTGAACCTTGCCCGCGAAAGCGACGTGCGATACGAACTCTTGATTCCCGGCGAGGCAGAAGCTGTATTGTTAGTCGAACATCACGGCAAGTCACTAGCCGAAGTTCGCGCCAAGCTCGAAGAAGTTGTCGATTTAGTCCAATTCAGGTCCGGACTCGCAGCAGCTGTTCACATTGCAGAGGATGATGGCGACTTTCAATTGTTCTGGGGCTTGGCTCGACGATTTGTTCCCACGCTCTATCGGCTTCAAGGAACAATGCGCCCGGTGCCGTGCATCGAAGACATGGCAGTCCCTCCGGTCTCCCTCCCGGTATTTCTAAAACATGCCCAGGACACGTTTAAACGACTGCAAGTCACGGCCTCAGTTTTCGGCCATGCGGGCCACGGGCAGCTGCACATTCGGCCGTTCCTCGACCTCATGAATGCAGAAGATGTGGCGACACTTGAAACGCTCGCCACAGAACTTTATGAAAAGGTATGGCTCTTGGGCGGTACGATAAGCGGTGAGCATGCCGATGGCTTGAGTCGCACTCCTTTCTTGAGTACGCAGTTCGGCCCACTCGTCAATGTGTTTCGAGAACTCAAGCAAATTTTTGATCCGAAAGGATTACTTAATCCCGGCAAGATCGTGCCACTTGCGTCGACTCGCATGACACATGACTTGCGGCCCATGGCGATTCACCAAGGGCTGAAAACTCGTCGTCAGGGCGAGGCCGAGACAAATAGCACACCCGCTGATCTCTTTACGCTTCAGTTGAATTGGCAGCCGGGCGAATTGATGGACGCCGCGCGACTTTGCAACGGATGCGGCTCTTGTCGTTCTACGTCACCTGATGTGCGGATGTGTCCGATCTTTCGTTTGTCGCCGTGTGAAGAAGCTTCGCCTCGTGCGAAGGCAAACTTGGTACGTGGCATGCTTACGGGACGCTTACCGCCTGGCGAGATGCTCAACGACGACTGCAAGGCCATCGCAGACCTCTGCGTCCATTGTCACATGTGCCGGCTCGAGTGCCCAGCGAATGTGGACATCCCGAAGCTCATGATGGAGGCCAAAGCAACCTATATTCGCACGAACGGCTTGTCGCTACATGATCGACTGTTGGTCCGAATTGATTCGCTAGCCGCCCTGGTCGGTCGCTTACCAGGAATTGCCAATTGGGCGATGACCAACTCCCAAGCCCGCTGGCTGCTCGAAAAGTTACTCGGCGTGGCTCAAGGTCGTAAATTGCCTCGGTTCGCTCGGCGCAGTTTTCTCAAGACTGCTGCTATGCGACGATTCAGCCAACCCACAAACCGGCAATGTGAAAAGGTCCTCTACTTTGTCGACACATACGCGAATCACTTTGACACTCAATTGGCGGAAGCGCTGGTTGCCGTGCTGCGTCACAATGGCATTAGTGTGTACGTGCCCACGGACCAGAACGAAGCCGCGATGCCCATGATTTCGCATGGCGTATTAGAGCCGGCACGCGTAATTGCCCTGCGAAATGTCGCACTTTTGGCTGAAGCGGTGCGGCAAGGCTACAAGGTGATCGCCACAGAACCCTCCGCTGTACTTGCACTCACCCGTGAGTATCCTACAATCCTTGACGAAGACGAAGATGCCCTCCTGGTTGCACGGCATTCTTTCGATGCTTGCCATTACCTTTGGCACTTGCACCAAAACGGTAAGCTGAAGCTCGGTTTCCGACCCCTGCGAATTTCTGTTGGTTATCATGTTCCTTGCCATTTGAGAGCCCTCGGTGTGGGAGCGCCGGCAGAAAATCTGCTGAGGCTTGTGCCTGGCGTTCGCGTGAATCGCGTCGAGAAAGGTTGCAGTGGCATTGCGGGGCTGTATGGACTCAAGCGTGGGAATTACCGCTCCAGTTTAAGAGCCGGCTTCGACCTCATCGACGCCATTCGCAAAGGTCCTTTCCAGCTTGGCATGACGGAATGCAGCACATGCAGAATTCAAATGGAACAGGGAACCGCGAAACCAACGATCCACCCCGTGAAACTGCTTGCCCTGGCCTATGGTTTAATGCCCGAGTTGGCAACTTTAGTGCGAGCCCAAGGAAAGCGGCTGGTGGTGACATGAAGATTTGCGTGAAACTGTTTGCCGTGGCTCGCGAACTGGCGGGCGATAGCGAAATAATTGTCGAGGTGCACGATCATGCAACCATTGCAGAATTGCAGCGCGCGGTCGTCGCAGCATGTCCGCGAATGGACAGGATCATGCCTCATTCGCGTTGGTCTCTAGATGCGGATTTCGTGACTTCCGACGTATACGTCCATGAAACTTCCGAATTGGCTTTGATTCCCCCGGTAAGCGGCGGCTAGCCGGTTGATTACATTTGAGGCTCGACGATGATCGAATTGACGAAACGCCCAATCGAAGTAGCCGATTTGCTTGCCAGGGCGACGCGGCCCGAATCCGGAGCCGTCGTACTATTTCTCGGCACAACGCGCGAATTTACAAATGGTCGGCGAACCGTCGCGCTGGAATACGAGGCTTACGAAAAAATGGCCGAGAAGAAGCTCATTGAACTCGAAATCGAAACGCGGCGACGCTGGCCTTTGGTAGAATGCCTGGTGGTTCACCGTCTGGGACGTGTACCGATCGCCGAGGCCAGCGTCGCCATTGTGGTCAGTACCACTCATCGAACCGACGCTTTTGCCGCGGGGCAGTGGTTAATCGATACAATAAAGTGTGATGTTCCTATTTGGAAACAAGAATACCTGTCCGATGGAACGACCGAGTGGATTCATCCAAATCCTATTGAAGGTAAAATTTCCTAGCGGCGCGATTTGCGCTGTGCAGCGAACTCAACTATTGTGAGTGCAGTACCTAACATTGAGTCGTCGCCACTCGTTGACCGTCTTGGCCGCGTACACCGCAGCTTAAGGATCAGCGTTACAGACCGTTGCAACATCCGCTGCTTCTACTGCATGTCGGATGAGAATGTCCGTTTCAAGCCGCGACACGATATCCTCTCCTTCGAGGAGATTATGCGGTTCGTGCGAATCGTAACGGGGATCGGGGTGCAGCGGCTGCGACTTACTGGCGGCGAACCACTCGTGCGAGCCGATTTGCCGCAGCTCGTAGAGCAGTTGTCGGCGCTCGGCGAAGTCGAGGATCTTGCACTTACCACCAATGGCACCCTGCTCGCGGAGCAGGCGGTTGCACTCCGCCGCGCCGGCCTCGATCGACTCAACATCAGCCTCGACACGCTTAGCGAGGCAACCTTTCAGAAAATCTCCCGTCGACCTGGGCTTGATCGTGTGCTCGCCGGGATCGCCGCCGCGCAAGAGGCCGGATTTGAATGCATACGGCTCAACGCGATCGCCATTCGATCGCTCACCGAAGCCGAAATCGTACCGCTGGCTCATTTCGCCCGCCAACGCGGTTTGGAATTGCGGTTTATCGAATACATGCCTCTCGACGCAGACGAAAACTGGCAGGCGGTCGATGTGCTCGATGGCGACGCAGTTCGTCGCGCGCTGGAAGTTGAGTTTGGGCCGCTTGTGCCAGTTGCACCACCGTACCCTAACCAGCCCGCGACCGACTTCGTCTATGCCGATGGCAGGGGCCGAATCGGGCTCATCAATCCTGTGTCGTATCCATTCTGTACAGATTGCGACCGGCTGCGTCTTACCGCCGAAGGCCAAGTCCGAAACTGCTTGTTTTCCACCAAGGAATGGGACGCGCGCCGGTTACTGCGTGAAGGTGGCAGCGATGCCGAGATCGCCGAATTAGTGCGCGATTGCGTTTGGGATAAAGCTCCTGCCCACGGCATCGGCAGCGATGAATTCTTGCGGCCTGAGCGAGCCATGTACCAGATCGGCGGTTGAGACGTACAATCAACAGATGCACGATTCGGTCGTCCTCTGACAAGTTTGACAACCTTTGCATACGATGAGAACTTCCGAACGCATTTATCTTGACAACGCCGCGACCAGTTGGCCGAAGCCAGAGCCGGTCTACGATGCGGTCGACCACTATCAGCGCAAAATTGGCGCCCCTAACGGGAGGAGTGGTTATCGCGAGGCTTTAGAAGCAAATCAAATCGTTGAACGTGCGCGGAAAGGGGTTGCGGAGCTGATAGGCGCCAAGGACCCGCTCGAGATTGTGTTCGGTTACAGCGGTACCGATGTATTGAATCTGGCGATTCGCGGCGTCGTGCGGCCGGGCGATCATGTGGTGACGACTGTATGTGATCACAACTCGGTGCTGCGGCCGCTACGGGCGCTCGGTGAGCACGCGGGCGTCAAAGTCAGCTACGTACCATGTGATGGCGCGGGGCTTGTATCGCCGGATGACTTGCGGTCAGCACTGCGACCAAATACGCAACTTGTGGCGGTTGTCCATGCGTCGAATGTCACCGGAGCGGTGCAGCCGATCGGTGCGATGGGCCAGATTGTGCGAGAACATGGTGCACTGTTTCTGATCGACGCCGCCCAATCGCTGGGGCACGTGCCGCTCGATGTGTCGAAGCTCGAAGTCGATTTGCTGGCGGCGCCGGGGCACAAGGGGCTTTTGGGGCCGCTTGGCACCGGAGTGCTGTACATCCGACCGGGGGTCGAGCGCGAGTTGGAGCCGCTACGTTATGGCGGTACGGGTAGTCGTAGCGACAAAGACCGCCAGCCAGAGGATCTACCTGATAAGTTTGAGCCAGGCAATCATAATCTGCTGGGCCAGGCGGGCCTCGTGGCTTCCTGCGAATTTCTTGCGCTACAGTCCATTACAGCGATTCATGCTCATCACACCGCGCTGGTGGCGCGTCTACTGGAACGGCTGCAAGCGATCGAGGGCGTGACGGTCTACGGTCCGCGATCGACGGCACATCGCACGAGCGTTGTCAGCATAACGGTCGCCGGATACGATCCGCAGGAACTCGCCGCGATCTTGGAAGCATCGCACCGCATCCAAGTCCGCGCTGGTCTCCACTGCGCCCCGCGGATGCACGAAGCGCTGGGCACGACAGTCGGCGGCGGCACTCTGAGACTGAGCCCGGGCTATGCCACGACGCTCGAAGAAATCGATCTGGTCGCATCGGCGCTGGAAGAGGTCGCCAGCGTCTCGCTGAAGTGACCATCGCAGTGCCATTTTGATCGTCCATTTTTACGGTGGACAAAACACACAGGTCTGGCGCTCGAGGATTTTCGGATTTTGTTTTCGCCCGCGCGACAGAATGGTTTGCAAGTGGTTGGTGCACAACGACTTGCATTTTGTCGGTTCTGCGCAAAACGCATTGGAGACGACAGAATTGATTCAATGTGTTCGCTCGTCACGTCGTGCCAACTGGCTTTCCCCAAGCGAAACAAGAATCGCGGCTGACATAATTCGCGCCAATTCTGTTTCATTTTGATCGGTCGACGGGACCTGGCCGAACGTCAGCAAGAAGTCTCCCGTAGAAGCGCTGAGGCGTAAGGAGATCGACGCCGGTCACTGAAGGGCGCCGGTTCTAATTGGTACTATGTTTTCAAAGAGCGAGAATGGGGCGCATATTACACCCGTATCCTTGTGTGTACGCATGTTTATATATACTGGGCGGGGTAAAATCAACGATTATTTTTGGCCATGGTGACGAGGACGTTGATGGCGGCAAGTCCTAGTCGCCTGAGGGTTTCCTGGTTTTGCCGACTAGGTCGCACAGGGCTGCTTCCAAATGAGGAAAGCGGAACTTAAAACCCTCGTCTTGAAGGCGTGTTGAGACCACGTAGCGACCGTAGAGAGCGAGTTCTGGATCCGTCCGCATGAGCAATGGTGCGCCAATTCGAACCATCCACGAGAAAGCGGGCAAGCCAATCGGCATGCTGACGACGCGACGCAGCGTTCTCATGAACTCTTGCTGCGAAACTGGGTTGGGCGCTGACGCGATGAACGTTCCTGCGAATTTAGGATCGCTGATGGCTCGCTCGAATAGTCTGTTCATGTCGGACTCGTGAATCCAACTCATCCCCTGAGCGCCTGATCCAACCGATCCACCCAAGCCGAATCGCACCAATCGGAGCAGGCGGGCCAGTGCGCCGCCTCCAACTCCTCGATCAACCCCGATGACAAAACTCGTTCGCAGAACGACACGACGTTGTGACGGCAACACACTTTGATTGAATTCACACTCCCACGCCTGCCCGACAAATGGTGCGAGGCCAACTCCAAACGGCGAATCTTCTGTACAGATGACATTCGGCGGATCGCCATAGATGTGCGCCGTGCTCATCTGCACCCAGACCGGTGGCGGTTTCTCGACGGTACGAACGGCGAGACCGAGCACGCGCGTGGCTTCAATTCGGGAACGGAGAATCTCATCCTGGTGATCGGGAGTCTTGATGCAATCGACGCTGCGCCCGACGAGGTTTACCATCCCCTCGGCGCCGTCGAGTACACGACTCCAGACGCCCGGGCTGCGCGCGTTCCAGCGTTCGTGCTGCCAGGGGCCGCGAATTTTGGGAGGATTGCGAGACAGCAGAACTATCGACCAGCCCTGGTTCGCCAATTGGGTTGCCAGTGATACACCGAGAAAGCCGCTTCCTCCCGCGATAACAATTCGGCCACGACTTTGCATTTGTATCCTCGTAATAGCATCGTGATAAACCAGCCATTTTCATAACCGCCTTGCTGGGGTCGACTTAACGGATTCCATGTGATTGACAATGTGTTAGACTGCGGTTGGAGTCGTGGCATTGCGGCAAGGAATGATGGACGAAGGCATAATACGAATGAGTGAGACGAACGGCGAACCTTGGTACAAGGATGGGTTGAGGTTTACATGCACTGGGTGTGGCGATTGCTGTACAGGGTCGCCAGGATATGTTTGGGTGAACGGAGAAGACATCGCCAAAATGGGGGCATTACTCCAGATGTCGATCGAAGATTTTGAGGCAGAGTATGTGCGGAGAGTGGGCGTTCGTAAGAGCCTGGTAGAGTACGAAAACGGCGACTGCGTATTCTTTGACAACAAGTCGAGAAAATGCAGCGTCTACGCAGCCCGCCCACGACAGTGCCGCACATGGCCTTTCTGGGACTCTAACATTCGCACCCGGGAAGCCTGGGCAAGCACTTGCCAGGTTTGTCCTGGCAGCGGCCAGGGGCGTTTATATCAACTCGAAGAAATTCAGCAGCAAGCCGAGATCATTCGCATTTGAGTGAATGCCTGGATCTAAGCGGTTGTAAGTCCACTAAGTTCTTTTGCCGAAACTCTTTACGCGCCGAATAGATGACTTCAGGGTGCCATCTCTGCGAAGTAAACTGTGGTAACTCGTTAATATAGAATGATTTAGGGCACTTCTAATTGACTATGCCTTGTCTTGCCGTTCCATTCTCGTGACCCGTCCAAACGGGTGGTTTTCGCCGTGCGACGACGAGCCAGAATCTTGACACTAATGCTTATCACAATTACACTTGGAGCGTTGAAGGACACTCTCCAGGCGGTCGCCGTTCGGCCTAAAATCCGCCATGCTCATAGGGGATTGGAACGTGACCAAGAAAGAGATCGTGAAAACCATCTCGGAAGAGATTGGGATGACCCAGTTGAAGACCAAAGAGATTGTCCAGAAAACATTTAACGCGATTGTCAGCACCCTCGTTGAAGACCATCGCATCGAACTGCGGAATTTTGGCGTGTTCGAAGTCAAACGACGGGCGGCTCGCAAAGCTCGGAATCCACGGACCGGTGAAAAGGTCTATGTGCCAGAGAAGTTTGTTGTGACGTTCAAGCCTGGTAAAGAGATGGAGGAGAAAGTGCGTGAGATGGAGCGTCGCGCAGCTCAGCAAGCAGCGTTCGATGCCTCGAACGGCTCCCCTCCGTTAGAAGAAACTGCCGGTTGATTGCCGGAAGTTCCTTTTCTTAAACACTTTAGCGGTTTATGAACTTAGAAATATCGGTTGGTTAGAAGTGCTGGCATGTGCTCGGTACTCGATCGATTTCCAGCAAATCATGACTTCTTAGCCGATTCTACAAAAGTTTGCTCTCGACTGATCCGAATGAAGTGGCTATTCTCTCGCCGCTTTTCAACAATCTTATCGAACACACGTCGCCGGAGCTTCCTGACCGAGAAAACCTCGTAGGAAGGATCTTACGGCGGTAAGAAGGAAATCGGGTTGCGTTTTGCTGCGAGATACGCGGCGGACCGATCGGCTGCTCACGGAGGAGACGCTAGGATGCGTAAGGTATTTTCGGCAATTGCCGTGGCAGGGATAATAGCAGTCAACGCGGGCTGCTTGATTCCTATGTACTCTGGCGATCCGGCCCGCCGTGCCCAGCAGCTCATTTTTACATCAGAAGACCTCCGGAATTTCCTTAACGAGTGGGAGCGAATCTGGTTCCTTGACATGCCCAGCCACTTGGCGCCGATGCGTACGCACGGTGGAATCATCTAGCTTGGTTAGGTATTTGACGGGGTGATTGTCGCTGGACAAAGCCGGAGACCGTTTCTTCGCCTCGGCTGCAGTACAGGTTCTGTTTAGCGACGAACATCAATCATTTCCATCGGCATATTTCTTGATGGAGTGTCGAGCGGCTTACGTGGAGGCTAGAATCGTGGGCTGAACATCGGCTGATCGAATGCCGATCGAGATCCATTTTTCTAGCCTTCCAATACCTGCCATGCCGCGCGCCGATACGCTCACCACGATCGATCTTGGGGTCCAGCTAGGCCGACTTCGGTTGCCCAATCCGATCTTGGTTGCGTCCGGCACGTTTGGCTACGCCCGCGAGATGACGGGTCTCGTCGACGTGACTCGCCTCGGCGGCATTCTCCCCAAAACGATCACCGCTGAACCGCGCACCGGCAACCCACCCTGGCGGACAATCGAGACCGCGGCCGGCATGCTCAACTCGATCGGCCTCGACAACGACGGCATCGAGGCGTTCGTCGCTCACCATCTGCCGTATCTCGGCGGGTTGGGCGTGCCGATCATCGTCAGCATCGCCGGCCGGTCGCACGATGAGTTCGTGGCGATGATACGCCGTCTCGACAGCCTGGCGGGCATCGCGGCGGTGGAGCTCAACATTTCGTGTCCTAATGTCTCGGGCGGCATCGATTTCGGCACCGATCCGGCAATGTGCGAGCGGCTCGTCGCGGATTGCCGCGGGGCGACGGCGACACCGATTATCGCCAAGCTCACTCCCAATGTGACGAGTGTGCCAGCTATGGCCAAGGCGGCCTCGGCTGGGGGGGCAGACGCGATATCGCTTATCAATACCTGTCTCGGCATGGCGATCGACTGGCGGCGGCGGCGGCCTATGCTGGGCAACGTGGTGGGCGGACTGAGCGGTCCGGCGATCAAGCCTATCGCGTTGCGGGCCGTCTATCAGGCGGCCCAAGCGGTCGATACGCCGTTAATCGGTATCGGTGGTATCGCCTCGATCGACGATGTGATGGAATTTCTCGTGGCCGGCGCGTCGGCGGTTCAACTTGGCACGGTGAACTTTTACAATCCTAAGGCGTCCATGGAAGTGCTTGACTCCCTCCCTCTGGCCCTCGCCGAAGCGGGTGCGACCGAGGTGGTGGATGTAGTGGGCACCCTGGTGACAAGCGGAAGCAAGAATTAAGCATGCGTGTACTAAGCGGCATACAACCGACTGGCCCGATCCATTGGGGCAACTACTTCGGCGCGATCCGGCAGTACATTGCGCTGCAGGACAACGATCAGGCGTATTACTTCATCGCCAATTTGCACGCGCTCACCACGGTCCGCGAGGGCGAGAAACTGCGTCGGTACACGTTCGATATTGCGACTGATCTTTTGGCCCTTGGTCTGGATCCGAACAAGGCGGCGCTGTTCGTGCAATCGGACTTGCCTGAGGTGAGCGAGCTGTGTTGGCTGCTGATGACCGGTGCCCCGATGGGACTGCTCGAACGGTGTCACGCGTACAAGGATAAGAAAGCGAAGGGCCTCACTGCCGATGCGGGGCTGTTCACCTACCCTGTGCTGCAAGCGGCCGACATCCTGGCTTACGACAGCGACTTGGTGCCTGTTGGCGAGGATCAGGTGCAGCACATTGAAGTTTGCCGCGACCTAGCGGGCAGCTTCAACCATCAGTTCGGCGATGTCTTCGTACTGCCCAAGGCCCATGTGCTCGACCACTTGGCCCGCGTACCAGGCACTGACGGCGAAAAAATGTCGAAGAGCTACAACAATACGCTGGCCGTGTTTGAGGACGCCAAAGTCCAACGTAAGCAGATCATGCGAATCGTGACCGACTCGCGGCCGATGGACCAGTCAAAAGAGCCCGCCGGCGACGTGCTGTATGATCTGTATTCGCTCGTGGCGACGGAAAGCCAGCGGGAGGAAATGGCCGCACTCTATCGCCGGGGTGGCTTCGGCTACGGCGGTATCAAGAAGGCACTGGCCGATGCTGCGGAGAAGTATTGGGCTGAGCCCCGTGCGCGGCGGGCGGAACTGGCTGCGAAGCCCGACTACGTTCATCAAGTGCTCGCCGCCGGCGCGGCGATGGCGCGGAAGAAAGCGGCTGAGGTGCTCCAGCGGGCACAAAATGCGTGTGGAATAACGGGTTGGTAGGGATCCGGCGTTGCCGCCGGCGCTAACGATGCAATTTCGAACTCGGGCAATTCATGTGGGGCAGGAGCGCGACCAAGCGACGGGGGCCGTTGTGCCGCCGATTCACGTGGCTTCGACGTTTGTGCAACATGAGGCCGGCAAGTGGCGGGAGTTCGATTATTCTCGGAGCGGCAACCCGACGCGGAAAAATCTTGAGACCACTCTCGCCTCGCTCGAAGGCGGTTGCGGGGCGCTCGCCTTTGCCAGCGGAATGGCGGCAACTCACTGCGTGATTGCATCGCTTTCAGCCGGTGATCATGTCGTCGCGGCGCAAGACCTCTACGGCGGCACCTACCGCCTCCTGCACAAAGTAACCGACCGCAGCGGCATCAAGTTTACGCACGTTGATACTACCAATGCGGCCAACGTGGCCGCCGCAATTACGTCCGCCACGCGGCTCGTTTGGATCGAAACGCCCGGCAATCCGCAAATGTTGATCACCGACATCACCGCCTGTGCCGACGCGGCCCACCAGCGCGGCGCCCTGCTCGCCGTCGACAGCACGTTTGCCACGCCGGTGCTCACGCGACCCTTGGAACTGGGGGCCGATATCGTGATGCACTCGGCTACGAAATACTTAGGCGGCCACAGCGACTTGCTAGGCGGCGTGCTGGTCGTGCGCGACAAGACGCTGTTGGATAAACTGTACTTTGTACAGAACGCTACAGGAGCGATCCTCGGCCCGTTCGAGTCGTTCCTTTGTTCGCGCGGGATCAAAACGCTGGAACTGCGTGTCCGCGAGCAAAGTCGCACCGCTCAGCGGTTGGCGGAATGGTTGAACAAACATTCGAAGGTCAGCCGCGTCTTATACCCGGGACTCCTCGATCACCCCGACCACGACGTGGCGGCGCGACAAATGGACGGCGGGTTTGGTGCGATGCTGAGCTTTGAAGTGAAAGCTGGGTTTGCGGCGGCGAAGAAATTCGTGGAGTCGACCAAACTGTTTCAACTGGCTGTGAGCTTGGGGGCGGTCGAATCGCTGATCGAACAACCGGCCTCGATGTCGCACGCCAGCTACGATCCGGCGGACCGGCAGAAGCACGGTATCACGGATGGGCTTATCCGACTCTCGGTGGGCCTCGAAGCATACGAAGACTTAGAAGCAGATTTAGATCAGGCGTTTGAGGAATAAGTGGAGGCTCCGTATATGCAACTAGGATTCGTCAGTGCGATTTTTGGGGACTTGCCGTTCGAAGAGGTATTAGCGTTTGCCGAGTCCGAAGGCTACCAGTGCGTTGAAGTAATGTGCTGGCCAGCAGGTGGGCCGGATCGAAGGTATGGCGGTGTCTCGCATATTGACGTCGACGGTTTCACTCAGGCGAATGCTGACGAGGTTCGGGCGCTTTGCGAGCGGCACGGCGTGACGATTTCGGCGCTAGGTTATTATTCAAATCCACTTGCAGCGGACGAAGCAGAAGCCGATCGAGCGCGCGTCCATCTGAAAAAAGTGATCGCTGCCGCGCCGCTGCTGGGTCTTAATATTGTCAATTCGTTTGCTGGCGCACACACCAAGCTGCCTCTTGACGAGAACTTGCAACGGTTTTCTGAAGTCTGGCCCGAGCTGATCCGTTATGCTGAAGATCACGGGGTGCGGATTGGCATTGAAAATTGCCCGATGTTGTTTCCCAACACGTGGCCGTTTGGCATGAACCTCGCGCGTACCCCGGCGATCTGGCGGCGGATGTTTGAAATCATTCCCTCGCCGAATTTCGGCCTCAACATCGATCCGTCACACCTGGTAATGCAGCTGATCGACCCGATCGCGCCGATCCGTGAGTTCGCTCCGCGCATCTTTCACGCCCATGCCAAAGATATGCGAATCGACCACCACCGCTTGCAGGACATCGGTTCGCTTGAACTGCCGATGGGGCGTGCGACGGCCAAACTGCCTGGGATGGGCGACGTGAACTGGGGCAAGTGGATCGGCACACTGGCCGATGCCGATTATAATGGAGCCGTGTGTGTCGAGGTTGAGGATGAGGCCTTCACTGAAACTCTTGAGGGACGCCAGCGGTCGCTGAGGATTAGCCGCAATGTGCTCCAGCCAATCGTGATTTAGGTCTCGGCATGGCACCACTAAGTAAGTGGATCGATTCGTTGCCAGCTGGCGGTCGCGTTAGCGATGCGGCTCAAGTGTCGATCGAAGCACGTCTGGCGACAGTTGCCTATTGGCTGCCGCTGGCGGCTCGGCAGATCGACGACGATATTGAGAAGGTCCATCAATTGCGAGTTGCGACCCGGCGGGCGATCGCGGCATTAGTCCTCTATGATGACTGGATTCCGCCGAATGAGGCTCGGTGGTTTGAAAAACGGCTGAAAAAAATCCGCCGCGCTGCTGGCGTTGCCCGTGATCTTGATGTCCTTGCTAAGTGGATTCGACAAGAAGTCGGATGCGATGCTGGTAGACTCTTGGCAAGATTAGCGAGCGAACGTGCCTCCGCTCAACCTAAAATCATGTCCATAGCTGATCGATGTGAAAACAAAAACCGATTCAGTCGGAGAATGTATCGTTTGCTGGCCGAAATGCGGCCGCGCGGAAAGGCTTGCAAGAAGCAAGATGTGAGTTTTCACAGTTGGGCGGAGATGCAGTTGACCCAGGTGAGCGGGAGTTTTTTTGCTATTCAGCCATATCAAAACATTGACCTCTCGGCGCTGCATGAGTTTCGTATTAGCGGTAAGAAGCTCCGCTATACACTCGAATTGCTTGCACCCGCGTTTGGACCGGAACTTCGCAAGCAGTGGTACCCTATTGTCGAAGAGCTTCAAGAGAAGCTGGGGCGAATAAACGACTGTGTTGCTGCGGACGAAAGCTTGCGGAGGTGGGCACTCGAGGTCGACTCAACTGACGAGAAAGTGATTCTCGAACAGCTTGCTGAAAAATGTCGACATGAACTCAGAGAGGCAATAGCAGATTTCCGACATTGGTGGACAAGGGAGCATTCGCAATCGTTGCAAAGGGGACTTGGAGGGGCAATACTCACCGATAACCATGCAATTGATGCAACAGCCTCGGCCCCCACTTCTCAATTAACTGCCGAGTTGAGTTAACGGCTCGCCAATCATTGAACTGCCGAATGTTACAGGCAAGTCTACGACTTTGGCTAGGCGGCGCAGATACTCTAATCTTGCAATCTGTGTTGCCCCGAGACTGCCTGTGTGTGGAGTCCACTGCTGGATGTCACAGAGGAGGTAGCCGCGGGATTTGATGTGCGTAACGAGGTAAATGACCGCCACTTTGGATGCATCTCGGATGCGAAAAAACATGCTCTCGGCCGTGAACAACCCACCTACCGTTACCCCGTAGGTGCCCCCGGCGAGCTCATTCCCCTGCCAAACTTCGACGCTATGAGCATGGCCAAGGTTGTGTAGCTCGATATAAGCATCGATCATGGCGGGAGTAAGCCAGGTCGCCCCTTTGCGATCGCCGGCGGTAGCGCAGCCGCATATGACTCCAACGAAATCGCGATTGCAAGTGACTCCAAATTTACCGCTGCGGATTGTCCGAGCCAGTCTCCGAGAAATATGCAGGTTGTCGAACTCGAGGACTGCACGGGGGTCGAGTGACCACCAGGCCATTGGTTCGTCGTCCCAAGCTGGCCAGGGAAAAATGCCGTGGCGATAGGCATCAAGCAGCCATTCAGGAGTAAGACGTCCCCCTACGCACACCAAGCCATCACGCGTTGACGCGAGAGGCGAAGGAAAAAATCGCGGCAGGGACAATCCGACCTCTGCGACTGACTCTGCGGCTTCGGCGTCGAGTGGGACATAGAGCTCGTCGGAATCCAGCGGAAAGTCAGCCATAGCATCGAAGATAACTCGACGACTGACGATCAGCCAGCGTAAGTAGCTAATCCAACGAACCCAAGAATTTCTCCCAACTCGGATTGAGCAGCCTTCCCGATTTCTCTTGGCTTTCGAAGCTGACGCGGCAAGAGTACTTCAGTATAACCCATTCGGCGCTAAGTTGTAGTGGTAGGTAGGGTTGGTGTGACTGCGTGTGGTTAAGCAATTCTAACAGTTCCATATTCTGTTCGCTCGAGAGCTGTGGCGTTACGGAGCAGGCGAAGACTAACTGTTTACGAAGTGCCGTGCCGAGAATCAGCGACCGAATGTTCCCCGCGGCATCTACGCGGTAACCAAGGATTACGCAGTCTGCCTGAAGCCGGGGTTTGGGAATAACAGGCTCTTCGACCATTTGGTCGACGTTTTGATTGCCAGCAAAATCCTTCACGGCGTCTTCTAAGTTGTCAGCACCTTTGCCTTCGACTTTGTCTTTCTGCGATAACACTGCGCTAATTAGATTTGGACTTTTTCGTTTCTCGAAACCCCAATCCCACAGTCGATCGTAAGGCAAGCCACCAATGATTAACATTGATGTGATCACGGCAGTCAAACCCCCGGCGGCCAGCACGGTAACCCATAACCGTTGTGGCATGTTGGCGAATGCTCTTAGCCAAAGCTTGAGTGGCCGTAAGATAATATCGAGCGCACCTGTGTCGGCATCGTCGGCGATTACGAACAGAAAGGTGAGCACATGACAAAAGAAGAAAGCGACACACCCGATGACCAATTAGGTAATTGACCAAGTTGTACGCAGTGTGCTTCCAACAGGAGCGACTACGACGACTAGAATGCTTTCCAAAACGACGGCAGCAATCGTGGCAAGAACTACCCACGCCCATCCCGGCAGAAGCTTGAGCCACACTTCCAAATGAGAAGCCGATGTTGCCGATGTTGATTGCTGCTCTTCGTCGCTGTACACCTCCCAGTCTTGATCGACCTCCATGTACTGTCCCTAGCTGGCGTACCAGCCGCAACGTCGGCAAATCGTGACGACGTCCGATTTCAATGGTGCGCTGCATTTTTCGCAGCATGGGCCGCACCCTTTGGCTGTGAGGCCGACAGGAGCGGTGCTCGTGTCCATCACGTCGGCGGAGTCAATCACCTCGTTTTCGTTTGGAAGGGTTAGCATAGAATGGGTTCTCGCCCAAAAATGGGTGTCAAGTGGGGCTAGGCAACTGTTCTTCCAAGGATAGTTCGCGGGTGTTACATGCACTGCAGATGGTGCGAGCCGACACCTCTCGAAGTAGTCTGATCGTATGGAATAAAGTCGATTGCAAGGGAAAACCGGACAATCGCCTTCCGTGTAGGAACTGTCTATAATCTAGAGTTATTGCCGCAGAGTTGCCGGGGATCCGCCTGTACCCAGCTCATGACCGGTCTATTTGCTGGACTTTGAGCCAAATGGACAATTCAACGTTTCCAACCGATGAGATACAGTCCGATAAAGCCGGGTCCGTGAAGGCTTTATCGATTCCTGCCACCCCTCGAATGTCCAATTCGAGTTCGAAGGCTGCGAGCCGATGGATCGCTCTCCTTGTCTTTCTGACAATTGTTGCCGCCTCTCCCTACTTCGTAGGGCATTTTGTTTACCAAGTCCGCTTCAACGAATTAAAGGCGGATGTTGATGTGGCCAGCGAGGCTCTTTCCGGACTTCGGCCTCGACTCACTGATTTTGAACTAGCATCACGGATGGTTGCTAAGCGTGTTGAACCGAGTGTTGTGAGTATTTTTCGGCCCGGTTTTCAGGGACGCGAAGGACAGGGGTCGGGTGTGATTGTTGATCAGGCGGGGTACATTGTCACAAATTATCACGTGGTGAATGGTGCTCACTCGATCCAAGTACATCTCACCGACGGCAGGCGTGTCCCTGCGACGATTGTCGGAGCGGATGACATTACAGACTTGGCGGTGCTCAAGATCGACGCACATAATTTGATTGCCGCAGAATGGGGTGATAGCGATGAGCTTGAAGTCGGTGACCTAGTCTGGGCGCTAGGCAGCCCGTTTGGCCTCGACCGCAGCTTCACATTTGGGATTGTAAGTTCGAAGTCCCGTCGCAGCGGCTCGTTGCGCGGCGGCAATTTGTACCAGGAGTATTTGCAGACCGATGCTGCAGTGAATCCCGGCAATTCGGGTGGGCCTCTGATTAACATTGAAGGTAAAGTTGTCGGCATCAACGCGGCTATCTTCGGACCCACCTACCAGGGTATCAGCTTCGCGATTCCGAGCAGTGTGGCTCAGTCGCAGTACGAAGTGCTAAAGACGAAGGGCTGGATCGAACGGGCTTGGCTTGGGATTCGACCAGTTGCGGTTCCTCAAAACATCCAGGAGCAACTGGGGCTCGCCATTGGCGAAGGAGTCTATGTTGGCCACGTCGAGCCAAAGGCGCCTGCGGAGAGGGCCGGTATCCACGCGGGCGACGTGATTCTTGAGTGGAATGATCTTGCCGCTACCGATCCGACACTGTTGAGTCGTGCGATCGCAGCTACGAAAATCGGATCGACGGCCAAGGTGCGGCTTGTCCGAACTGAAACGGGCCCGGATGCAACCAAGCCGAAGCGGTCGGAGTTGGAAGTGTCCGTGGAAGTGGAGCGCCATCCCGCTAACAATCCTACTTCCAGCGGGGATGGCTAACTTATATTTCCCCAGTCAACAACGTGGCTAACAAATAGCGAAGCTGCTGGCAAACCAACAGCCTTTTTTGAGTCATCGGAGGACGATTGTGAGCTTTGTAACAGCCAACGACGCCAAGGATCGAGTCCGCCAGTCGATCGATATCGTCGACCTTGTTGGCGGCTACATCCAGTTGCGTCGCCAAGGCCGCAACTTCGTAGGCATCTGCCCCTGGCACGACGACAGCCGGCCGAGCCTCAACGTTAATCCCCAGCGACAGTCGTGGAAGTGTTGGGTCTGCGACGTGGGCGGTGACGTGTTCAGTTTTGTGATGAAAGCCGAAGGGCTGGAGTTTCGCGAAGCGTTGGAATTGCTGGCCGAGAAGGCAGGCATCACTCTGCGAGCGCAAAGTGCTGGCCCCGCTGGACAGCAGTCGTCGCCAAGCAGTGAGAAGAGGCGACTTCTGGACGTAATGGCTTGGGCTGAGGAGCAGTTTCATCGATTCTTACTCGAAGCGCCCGACGCTGAGGTTGCCCGCCGCTACTTGGCCGATCGCGGCCTGACATCCGAGACGATTCGCAAGTTTCATCTCGGTTTTTCGCCCGACCGCTGGGATTGGCTGCTCGAGCGTGCTCGCGCGAAGCAATTCTCGCCTGGTATGCTGGAGCGTGCCGGACTCGCCGTTGCTCGTGACATGGAAAGTGGCTACTACGACCGCTTCCGAGGTCGTGTAATATTTTCCATCCGCGACGCGCGGTCGCGGTCGATTGCGTTCGGTGGCCGTGTGCTGCCGCAGTTCGCCGACGATCGCACAGCGAAGTACATCAACTCGCCCGAGACGCCGCTCTTCTCCAAGGGCCGCGAACTTTACGGCCTCGACGCTGCCCGCGACGGGATCGCCTGGGAAGGTCAAGTTGTCGTGCTGGAGGGATACACCGATTGCCTAATGGCCCATCAACACGGGCTTTTGAACATGGTAGCAGTGTTGGGCACGGCGCTGGGTGAAGCACATTTACAGGTGCTGCGGCGGTTCACCGATCGCATCGTGCTTGTCTTAGATGGCGACGATGCGGGGCGTCGCCGCACCAACGAGATTATCGATGCACTGCTAGCATTGTTCGTAAGAAATCAGGTCGATTTGCGGATTCTGACCTTGCCAGAAGGACTCGATCCGTGTGATTTTATAGCGTCGCAAGGAAGTGACGCGTTTCGGCAGTTGCTCGCAACTGCTGTCGACGCACTCGAACACAAATTTCATTCGGTGACCAACGGATTGGACATTTCCACCGATACCCATCGTGCCACCGAGGCCGTCGAACAAGTGCTCGCCACGCTCGCGCAGCTTCGGACCGCGTCGCGGGATACTGCGTCCCCCATACTTTTGCGTGAGCAGCAGATATTGGGACGGATTGCACGGCAGTTTCGCTTGCCCGAAGAACAGCTCCGAAACCGCTTAACGGCAATCAGGCGGGCTCGCCAGTCACGTCCGACAACCGCGAGATCCGACTCCTCGGACAATCCCGAGTCGGAGCAGCAGATGCCTACGTTGACAGCCTGGGACCGCGACCTACTGGCGCTGGTACTAATGGAGCCCGCCTATTTAGCTCGGATCGAGGCCGCCACTCATCGGCCGAAATTCACTCTCCCCGAAGCCCAGCGGATTTACAGCAAGTGTGTGGAACTTTTTCACCTGGGCCAACCGATCAGTTTTGCTCAACTGCTACTTGAGTTTGACGACGCGCATACCAAGAGTCTGCTTGTGAGCCTGGATGAATTCTGCCAGGACGAACAAAGGCAGCAGGGAGACCGCGAGCAGTGGCTACAGGATCTGCTCTCCGCCGCTGATCGCCGCCAAGACCAAGAGCAGCGGATTCGTGTGCTCGAAGCGGCGAAGTCCAATCAAGCCGATGCCGAATCGCTACTATCACAGTTTTTTCAGGAATCGCGCTCAAAGCAACTTGGCCATTTGGAGAGGAGGAAAAAGTGAAATGTTGATTGGTGATCGTCGATTCGTGGAGAGTACGAAGCGGCGGAAACCAAGTTTTAACTGCCGGCGAACAGGTTCCTGGCTCATGGATGGGTTGGGTGTTTGGCCGGTGGCTGTTTGCGAAGGTGCCTCCCGCAAAATAGTTCCTCCGCAACGGCCTGTAGTTATTCCTCGTACCAGCCGCACAAGAAGTGCGGGAGGAGTCGAAGCATGTTGTCCCATCTCGATCTTAAACTTCAAAATCTTCTGTCTCAGGCCAAGGCCCAAGGGACTCTCACTTATCAGGAAGTCAGCCGCTTCTTGCCTGATGAAACGCTCGGTACCGATCGGATTGACGAAGTATTGACCGCACTCGACAACCTCGGGATCAAGCTTGTCGATGGACCCGATGCCCATAAGCGGGCGTTGGCCGATGCCGAAAAGCCGAGTGCCGACGGTGATCGCGCTTTCTTGCTCAACGACGGCATGCCATCTGGATCTAGCGACCCAATTCGTATGTATCTGTCGCAAATGGCGGACATTCCGCTACTTACGCGAGACGAAGAAATCGGGTTAGCGAAAAAGATCGAACTCACGCGGAAGCGTTTTCGTCGCAATTTGCTGCGTTCTTTTTATGCCCTAGAGGCCACGGTTAAGACGCTGCAACGAGTTCATTGTGGAGAGTTGCCTTTCGATCGCACAATCAAAGTTTCGCTCACCGAGCATCTCACGAAAGATCAAGTGCAGGCCCGGATGCCGCACAATTTGCCTTTGCTGGTACACTTGATGCACGCCCAGAAGCGTGATTTTGCCTTGCTGATCAGCTGCAGTGCCACAAGGGAATCGAAAGAAGAAACGCGAACTCGCTATCTGCGGCGCCGCGAGAAGATGTTGGTGTTGGTTGAAGAGCTGAGTTTACGAACCCGTCGCGTGCAGCCGCTCATCCGCCAATTGGAGGAGATGTCGCAGCGGATGGACAAACTCAAGAACCAACTTAAAGAACTAAAGGAAACGGGAGCACCCAGCGACAAAATTGCCGCTGTCGCCAGCGAACTTCGCGCGCTGATGCTTAATACGCTTGAAAGCCCTCGGAGCCTGCGCGAGCGTTGTCGCTTGCTGCGCGGTCAGTTCCAAGAATTCGAGGATGTGAAGCGAGAGCTTTCGAGCGGCAATTTGCGACTTGTGGTGTCGATTGCCAAGAAGTATCGCAACCGCGGCTTGTCGTTCCTCGATCTGATTCAGGAGGGCAATACTGGGTTGATGCGGGCGGTCGACAAGTACGAATATCGCCGCGGTTTCAAGTTCTCGACGTATGCCACCTGGTGGATCCGCCAGGCAATTACCCGGGCGATCGCCGATCAGGCGCGCACGATTCGCATCCCCGTGCATATGATCGATGTACTTATGCGGCTGCGAAACACGGCCCGCAAGCTGTTGCAGGAAATGGGTCGAGAGCCAACGACCGAGGAAACGGCCATTGCGGCGGGGGTCAGCTTGGAAGAGACGGAGCGTGTGTTGGATATTGGCCGCCATCCGGTGAGCCTCGATCGTCCGATTGGCGAAGGCGACGATTGTAGTTTCGGCGAATTCGTCCAGGACAATGGCACGGAGAATCCAGCAAAACTTGCCAACAACTGCTTGTTGCGCGAGCGAATCGAAGAACTGCTCAAGACACTGACCTTTCGCGAACGCGAAATCATTCGTCTGCGGTATGGTTTGGCCGATGGTTACTCGTACACGCTAGAAGAAGTGGGCCGCATTTTCAAGGTGACACGCGAGCGCGTGCGGCAGATTGAGGCCAAAGCGGTGGCCAAGCTGCAAAACCCTGTCCGCAGCCGCTACCTCGAAGCGTTTGTTCCAGGAGCATCGGCGTCCGAGCCGATCGCTGCCGCGGCGTAAGCCGAATTTGCTGCTATTCGCCAAACCATAAGTATTTTCTCGACAGCCGGTCGTCCCGCGCGACCGGCTGTTTTTATTGACATAAACGGGTAGACTAGAAGAGGACGGATTTTGTCGCCTGCTGCTGGTGGGCTGCAAGTTATTCATACACTTCATTGACATCTTAAAACACCAGGGAGGCACTCGATGGCCGTTACCGGCGAAGCGTTGCGTGAGCTACATCATCTGCTTCAGCAACTGGCAGATCTCCGCGATCGTGTGGAGCGGGGCCCCAAGCAGATTCGCGCCCGCGAGGCCAACGTCGCTCAACTTCAGGTGAAGGTGGAAGAGGCCCGGGCTCGCACGCAAGAAACCCAAATGGCCATCAATCGAAAGCAACTCGACCTGAAGGCCGGCGAGCAGAAAGTTGTTGACGCTCGAGTCAAGCTGAATGGCGCCAGTAGCAACAAAGAGTATCAAGCACTGATCGAGCAAATTGCCGCAGCGGAAATGGCAGGAAGCGTACTGGCCGACGAGATCCTGGAAACGATGGAAAAACTCGACACGTTGCAATTGGCGGTGAAGGAAGCAGATAAAGCCATGGCCGCGGGGAACCAGGAGCTCGAAAAATCTCGCAAAGCCGTTGACGATGCGGCGGCCAATTTGCAGAGCGAAATCGCGCGGCTCGAAGTGAGCCTGACAACCGCCGAGACTGCTTTGCCAGCCGACTTTAAGGTGGACTACCAGCGCGTCGTGCGAAGTAAAGGGCCGAACGGTTTGGCTGGTGTGGACGATAACGTGTGCGGGGCGTGTGGGCAGCAAATCACGCTGAACATGCAGAACGAGTTGCGGCTTTCGCGCCCGGTGTTCTGTAAGTCGTGTGGCTGTTTGCTGTATTTGTCGGAATAGTGTCATTTCGGCCAAGCCGTCTTTACAATCACGGCGGGGCGGAGCACAATAGACCGCTGTTGGAGGTCTCCCTTGCGGAGACCTATTTTTTTCGCTGAGCTTCTTAGAGACCGCATTTCGCGGTTGGATGGCCATGGCTGATCGCATTCCGATGACGCGCGCAGGTTACAACAAAATCAAAGCCGAGATGGATGAGCTACAGGATGTGAAACTCCCCGAGGCGGAGAAGCGTGTTGCCGCCGCCCGGGCTGAGGGTGACTTGAGCGAAAACGCCGAGTATCACGGCGCCCGTGAGACGCACGGGATGCTGATGGCAAAGATTAATTTACTGCGCGAAAAGCTGGCTCACGCCCAGATTATGGACATTGCGAAGATGCCCAAGGATCAAGTGGCATTTGGCTGCACGGTGGTAGTCAAGGACCTCGATTTCGGGGACCAAGAGGAGTTCACATTGGTTGGTGCCGGCGAAGAGGATTACGACCACGGCAAGATCAACATTGCGAGTCCACTGGCGCAGGGTTTAGTAGGAAAAAAGGTGGGAGATAAAACGGAAGTCGAGGTTCCGGCTGGTACTAATCGGTTTCAGATTCTCGAGATTCGCTTCGAAGAATAAACTGCTGCTGATTAGCTGCTGTTTTCTGACGCGTTCATTCCCTGGCTGAAATGGTTAAGCAGATTCGAATTCGGGGCGTCGTGGCCGACGCCGCCAACTCTCCCACTTCGATTGGTCTTTGTTGGCTAAAATCGGTTACGACTATTCGAAAAACGCCCTAACCGGCTTCGCGGTGTTTCATACGCGTGGTTTTGGCACGGCGGTGGATTCGCTGGGCGGGCACCTCTTCTGCGGGCAAGGGTGCCGCAACTCGCGGTTGCCCGCGCAGAGCTTCCATCGCGTGGGTTCTTGCTCCCAGCGCTGCGAAACGTTGCGTCGCTTCTGCTTGGGCGGTGAAAACCAGCACCTGGTGCCCTCGGGTGCTGAATTCGTGCAGCACTTCCGTGAGCATTGCCGAGGCGTGGGCATCGAGTCGTGCGAACGGCTCGTCCAGCACTAGTGGCAGCCGAGCTCCGTGTCGTCCGAGAGCTGATACCAAGGCAAGGCAGAGGCTCAAGTACACCTGATCGCGCTGGGTCGACCAAAGCGAACGGAGATCCAGTGCCTGACCCACTCTGGTGATAACCTGCGCCTGGCCTAAGCTGCCGCTGAGACGCAGTCGGCCCAACTCGCCATCGGTGAGTTGGGCCAGGAAGGCCGATGCCCGCCGATGTCTGGTGCGCGACCGTATCTTGCGATCGGAGCTGCGCCGAGATGCTTCATTTCTCAGTCCCCGAACGAGTGTGGCGACTTGAGTTTCCAGTGCGCGCAGTCGTGCGTATAAGGGCCTGAGCTCGCCACCGACCGTGGGTGGGGCCCACTTGAGCCGCCAGAGTGCCGAGCGGAATTCGTGCGAGAACTGGGGCGAGAGCAGCCACTCGAGCCGGGGCGATTGGCGGAAGTTCACCGCAAACAGTGGTCGCAGCAAGCTGGGCGACAAACACGCGACGAGTTGCCGGACCGTGTCCTGGTCGACCGCCGAATGATCGAGGGCGGCGACCGTCAGCCGCTCGCCGGCCGTTTCGTCGCGCGACCTTCGCAAGCGATATTGTTTGCCGCGGCGATCGATGACCACTTCGCCCTGCGGTGCGCCCACATGTTCCGTGTCACTGTTTTCCAGGAGGCGGCGTCCATAAAGCGCGTGGGCGACCAGGTCGGCGACGGTTGTTTTGCCGGAGGCCGAGGGCCCGTGGAAGACGTTGAGGCCCGGGGCGAGGGCGTCCGTGCCGAACTCCGGCCAGGCCTGGTGAGCGCGAAGGGCGATTGCTGCAATATTCATGGAGTTGGCATCCTTGATTGCTGCCAGGTAATGTAGGCACGTCACCGCGAAGGATAACGAATTGCGGCCATTGGAACAACGCGAGCACGCTGGGTCGATGCTAGCAGTCGCGCCGCTGGCAGGGTAGGATAACTGCTGTCGAGTGGACGAAGCATTTCTCAGCACGGGAGGTTCCCATTCATGGTGATGTCGTTGATTGGTTGGGTTGTCTTCGGTTTTATCGTGGGCGTGATTGCCCGCTTTTTGCTGCCCGGCCCGCATCCGATGGGCTTGATCAAGACGACGGCACTGGGCGTGGCCGGCTCGTTTGTCGGCGGCTGGCTGGGCCACTTGGTACGCGGCGGCGAACTGGATGTGGCGGAGCCGGCTAACTGGATCGGGTCGATTATCGGCGCGGTGCTTTTGCTGCTGGCCTACGGCTTCCTGAAGAAGCGCAGCGAATAGTATTCGGAAGGATAAGTTTGAATTTCTCGCAAGGGGACAGGTAATTTAAGGCGCGGGGTGCGATTTTCCCGTAAGGAGACAAGTTTTCGAAGTGGAAAGTGCTTGTTTCCCGTAAGGGGACAAGTTCTTGGAGGGGGGACGGGGTCAGGGATCGGGGATCAGAAAAATCATGGTGGATGCGCAGCGGTAGCGCAGGCTCGCCGGATTGGGGCGGGAGCAAACGGTGGGCGCTCGAGCTAGTGTGGAACGGAGCGTCGTTTCTAAACGAAGCGTGTCGCCAACGAGCCGGGAGGAGGACTCGAGAGCACCGCAATCTTGTTGGCGGAGGTAAAGCCTCGCACGCCTTTCGCGGAGGAATTGCCTCACGCGAATCTGGGACGACGCTTGGATTACCCTAGCACAGTCGGTGGCCCAATTTCCACAACTATTTTTGGCCACGCAGGGAGGGTGGTGCGGCTGGAAAAGAGCGTGTCGCGAGCAGCGCGGCAAAGTCGGATCGCTAATTTTCTGTGCGATCGCTTGACATCTACTGGTCAGGCAGTAGAATCGCCGCTGTTGGTACTGGTTGGCCAGTAGTGCGTTCTTAAGGAGGATTTGACATGACGGATGTTTCGCCCACGGATCGGGAACTCGAGGCCTTGAAGGCCCTCTGGGATCGCGGCGAGACGACGGTGCGGGAGCTTGCCGATGTGATGAATGCGGGTGCTTCGAAATCAGGAGACCCGGAGCTGGCCTACACCACGGTGCTGAGCCTGCTGCAGGTGATGGAGCAAAAGGGGCTCGTGGACCACCGCCGCAATGGCAAGGCCTACGTCTACCTGCCGCGGGTCGAGAAGCAGAGCACATTCCGTCAGCTGGCCGGTGGCTTTCTGGAAAAAGTGTTCGACGGAGCGGTGGATGAATACCTGGTCCACGCGCTGGAATCGAAGCGGCTTTCGGAGAAGGAGTTGGACCAACTCGAAGCGATGCTCGCGGCGGCGCGGACTCGCGACAGCAAACGCCCAACCAAGGGGAAGCGAAAATGAACAGTTTCGTCGATTTGATTGCGTACTGGTTGGCGGACTATTACCTGACGACGACTGTGCTCCTCGCCGTGGCACTGGTGGCAATTCGCTGCTGCCGGCAACCGGTGAAGCGACTGGCCGTCACCAAAGCGACCATGGTGGCGATGTTCGCAATGGCGGGGCTTTGTGCTTTGCCGGGGTGGTCGGTGGTGTCGCTGGGCAAACCCGAGGCGGCGGAAGGCACCGTCGCGGAGTCATCGGAAATCGTGACTGTCCCGGAAAAATTGCCGCTTCGGCCGGCGATTGTTGTGGAAACACGCGAGCCAATGGCAAAGGCTTTACCATCGCCAATAGCCGTTGAAGCACAACAAGAATTGGCCTCTCCACCGATTGATTGGTCAACCGTGCTTGTCGAGACATATCTCTTCGGAGCCGTTGCCATGGCGTTGTGGTTGGTAGTCGGCGTGCTGGCGGCGCGGCGTCTAGTGCGGCGTGCTGAGCGCGCGCCGAACCAATTGAGCGATCTATTGCGGCTGGCGAGCGACAGCCACCGGGCGAGTCCCGATTTGATGGTATCGGACGAAATCGACGTGGCGGTGGCCCTCGGCTTGTTCCGCCCGCGCGTATTGCTTCCACGGCGTTGGGTGAGTTCGCGAACGCGTGACGAACTCCATACGGTGCTCGCGCATGAGGCGGCGCATTTGGACAACGGCGATTTGAAGTGGCTGGCGGCGAGTCGGCTGCTCCTGGTTCTGCTGTGGGCTCAGCCGCTGTATTGGTGGTTGCGCGGAATCTTTCGGCTCGATCAGGAAACGTTGGCGGACGCCGCAACAGCAGAACGTGCCGGGCGGCAGCAGTATGCCGAACAATTGATAGCTTGGGCCCGCGACGTTGGACGGCGCCCGAGACCACTGTTGCCCGCCTCCGTGGGTCTGTGGGAAGGGGCCTCGCAATTGCGACGGCGCGTGGCGGTGTTACTGGATGAGCGGTTCGCGGTCCTGCAGCGGTGTCCTACGCGTTGGAGGCGTGGAGCGGGACTGTTGGCCGTACTTGCTGCCATTTTTCTTTCCCTCGTAACGAATGAGCCCGGGAGATCGGAGCCTGGGCAGTCCGCACCGATTGCGTCGGCTGACCAAGAGTTGTCGGATGAAGATGCGTTGAAGGTTGCGAAAGCGATCGTTGTCCTTCAGGAAATGGAAGGTTTCAGCGATCGGCAGATCGGTATACAGGTCGCCGACACTTGGGCCAAAGCAATTCGCACACTCGCCGAGATTGGCTCACCGGCAGTTCCGCCTGTGATTGAGGCATTGGATGCGGAATCGCGCGACCATGCGATAAGCAAGTTGGCGTTTGCGCTGCGGGCCATGGGCGACCCGCGGGCGCTGCTTCCGAGCCGCAGCGACTACGGCCTGCAAATGGCGGATGACGAACTGCTTCGCTTCATGCGAGATCACGACATTGAGGAGAAAGACGTTGGCTACGACGACACCTTCACTTACGGGCGGGCGTTTCGCGAGGTGGTGGGAGCCCTTCACAAACTGACGGGCGCGAATCAGGACGATATGGAACTGAATTGGGTCCGATTGGGTGAGACTGAATCGCAGCGAAGGATTCAGCGGAAACTCTTTCACGATTTGGCCGAGCGGTGGGCGGACTGGTGGGCTAAAAACTGGCAGCGACTGGGTGTCGATGTGCGATATGCAGCGGTCGATTTGCCACCGCTGGATGCTGGTGATGCGATCGCTAAGGTAAGCTCGTTGCCGACGGGAAGCAAGCTCGCGTTGGGTGAACCACGTAGCGAATGGGTTGTTCAGTCGGCTCACGAAAGCGAGCGACGTTGCTTTGTCGATTTAGACACCGCACGAGAAGCGGGCTGGCCGGCGGAATTGCCGCGGCTTGAGGAGGGGGAGGAAGGTTCGGATGAGATGCTGGCCTGGGCCCGTAAACAGGGATTTGATCTGGTCGGGTTCACTTATCGGCTTCCGGGCACGGAGACGCCGCTGTATTGCCTGCTGCCAATTGACTTGCAGGCCTGGGAAATCACGCCGGAGGAGCAGCGGGATTTGCCACGCGCGATGCGCGGCGAGATTCCGTATCCGTTGGGGAAGCCGGTCGTTCGACTGGTGCCACGCGGCGAAACGTACGAGGGGCCCGACAAGAAGGATTTGGGCGGCACCGCGTTTCTGTTTCTGACGCGCGAGGGGACGGCGGGATTGCTACGGATGACGACACAAGTCACAGATACCAACGTGCGAGTGGGCAGTGTTCACTGCGACGAAGATCAGTACAGCCCGATCGGTTTCTATCACGGAGCGAAGATCAGCTTTGCGGTGATGGTCGAGATGGACTCCGCTGCGATAGGTTCCGAGGAACAAAAATCCGATGCTGCAGAAAGGGCAAATGCCGAGAATGCTTCATCGACCGCCTCGCCAGCACCAAACGCCAGCGAAGCGGACGAGGCGGTTGAAGGAGACGGTCTGGGCGGGGCCAGCGCTGCCAATGAAATCGTGGGAGTTGTGTTGGATGAGGCCGGCCAGGCTGTTCCCGATGTGACCGTCGATGCTTGGACATGGTATCCGGGCAACGAGACGCAAACGGATGAAAAAGGCCGTTTTCGATTGAAGGGGTTTGACCCGCGGGAACCGGTCGAGCTGCAGTTTACGAAGTCTGGTTTCTGCCCGCGCCTGTTCATTGCCCAGCCAGTCGGCAAGGCGGATTGGGTCGTAACACTCAACAACCGCTCGTATCTCGAAGGCCGCGTATTGGACCCCGATGGAAAGCCGATTGCCGGCATCGATATCCGGGCGACGCGCGGCCCGTTTGACGTACCGGATGGCAGCATGATAGCCGCGGTCTGGACGGAAACCGAAACGGGTGCGGACGGCCACTATCGAATGTATCTGGAGCCGGGCACCTACGAATTGCGTGTTCGCCAACCAGGCGTCGGTGTTGCGCGATACGAAAATACCGTTGTGCGCGAAAATGACCGTCGCGAGTTTGATCTGCAGCTTGAATCAGGTCCCGTCTTTCGTGCCCGTGTGATCGACAGTCAATCCGGCGAGCCGGTCGCCGGCATCCGATTGTTTAAATGGAGGGAGCCCGGCATTGTCGGGAGTTCGACCAACAACGGAGAATTGAAAATCGCGAACATGTTGCCGGGGCAATACGAGTTCAATGTATCGGCAAATATTGAGAAATCGAAATTCCCCCATGTCGCCGGAGAATACGCTCGCTGGTGGAGCCCTGATGCGATCAAAGCGTGGCAGCGGCTTGACCTGACCGATCGCGGCGAAGGCTTCCAACGCAATTTTGACGGTTTGGAATTCGACGTCCGCGAAGGGATGGAACCGATTACGATCGTCGTGGAGCGAGGCGTCAAGATTCGCGGGCTAGTTGTTGACCCTGACGGAAAGCCGGTAGCTGGGGCGACCGTTGCTGCAGCGAAAACCGGCAGCGGCAACTCGCTCACGGGTGATACGCGTTATAGCGTGCGGACGACAGCGGACGGCACTTTCGCGATGCGGCTGCCTGCGAGCGGTGCCGCCAAGTACAACCTGGTGGCACACGACGGCGACTACGAAGAGTGGCGCACTTGGGCCAATGGTATCGGCGAGTTGATGCAAACGAAGCCGGGCGACGTCGTTGAGAATGTGAAACTGCAGTTGTCGCGGCCCTGCGTCGTTCGCGGTCGGGTGGAAGATGCGAGCGGTCAGCCCGTGGCGAAACATCGAGTTCGAGCTCAGGCCGCCGACAAGCGCGAGAGTCGCTACTATGACCCCACGACGGAAACCAATGAGCGTGGCGAGTTTGAATTGCGTTTCGTCCGGCCCGGAAAGCACTACATTCAGGCCGAGCCCTTCTGGCTGACGGCTGAGCAGGGGCCGAAGTCGGCATGGAGAATTGTCGAGGCCAATCCGGATCGTCCCGTCGAAGGCGTCGAGTTGCGGCTGGAGCCAACTGGAGGGACAAGCCCTCTCGGCGCGTTTTTGATGGAACTACGCGAGAAGAGTGCGGAGAAAGATTGAAGTCGCGCTGCGCACCGGACGCGCGTCAAGCCCCGGCGGGGGTGATTTCGAGATAGTCCACGGCGGCTTGTTCACCGGCGTCGGATTCAGCTTCGATACGGAGCACGTCGCCTTCGCGGAGTGCGATGCTGGGTGTGCGGTGGCGGGTGGAGGTGTGGCCGCTGGGTTGGTCGTGCGGCAACACGTCGTCGGCTTGCCACTCGTCGACTTGTTGGTCGCCGACAAAGAGTTTGAATTTTGAGACGCCATCATTTTCGTCGAAGTAGACGACGTCGAGATCGTACCAACCGGGTTTGCCGGCGAACTTGTGGCGGATGCTGCCGCGGCCGTCCTTGGCGGTGAGGGCCGCAGCCTGGCCGGCGGACGCGGTTTCCCAGGGGGTGACGTCTTGGGGCTCGTAGCCCGTGAGTTCCTGGGCTTCGGCCTCGATGCGATGGGGGTGATTGCCGACGCGTTTTCCGTCGTCGGCGATGCCCGATTTGCGGAGGAACCAATTGGCGATGGCATCGCGCCAAACTTGGGCGTGGCCGGCCTGATAGGTGAGATCGGCGAGAACTTCTTGGTAGCGCTGTTCGTCGATGCGGCCCTTGAGTGACTGCCAATTGCGGACGAGCCGGTCGGCTTCGCGGGCACCTTCATAATGTGAATCGTAGACGTGCTGGATGAGCGTTTTACCCGACTTGAGCACGTGGTTGTAGGGCACGTGGTGCATGAACAGGAGCAGGTCGTCGGGGCAGGATTCGAGCGATTCGTAAACCCGGGCGACCGGTGTCGAATACTGACCGATATATCCGCTGCCAGTTTTTTCGGTGCGGTCGACGCCGATGCCTTTGTCATCGGCGCGGTGCCCATAACCGGAGCCGTTGTTCTCAGCCGATTCGATGTCTGGGCCGTAGTGACTGTGGTTGATGTCGGTAAGAGTGCCGACGCCGAGCGGTCCGGTGTAGCTTTCGTAGATGTTCCACGATTTGATCAGCATATCGACGATGGTGCCGACGACCTTGGGGTCGTGGCCGAAGGTGAGTCGGGTCCACTCTTCAGCAATTTGCTTGCTTTCAAGATTAGGATTCCAGGCGAGGCGGCCGAAGCCGTAGAGGTTGGCCATGGCGAGTTGGTGGCCGAGCCAGTTGGTATCGCGTCCGACATTGGAGATGCCGACGAAGCCGCCGAGGGTCCGCTTGAAGGTAATGCCGGAGGCAAGATCCTTGACCGGGGTATTGCTGCGAGCGCCTCTGGTTTCGACATCGGCCTTCATGTCGAAGTCGAGCACTTCCTTCCACATGGGAGGGAGGAAGCACAGGTGCCGCTGCTGGCCGAGGTATTCCTGAGAGATTTGCAGCTCGATGGCCTGGTTGGTTTGTGTGAGTCCGCCAAAGATCGGCGAGGCGGGTTCGCGGACCTGAAAGTCGATGGGGCCTTGTTTGATCTGGAGGATGACGTTGTCGGCGAATTTGCCATCGAGGGGGTGAAAGTTGTCGTAGAGGGCTTTGGCGAAATCGTTTTTGGGATCGGTCGAATCCCAATGGTGGTCGTAGTCGAAGCCACGGTAGAAGAGGATGCCACCGTGGGGCTCAAGGGACTTGGCGATGATGTTGGCGGCGTCGGTGTGGCTGCGGTTGTGCTCGGAGAGGCCTAGTCGGCCTTCGCTATCGGCTTTGAGCACGAAGCCGCCGAGGTCGGGAATCGCCGTGTAAACTTCGTCGACTTTGTTTTTCCAGAACTCGACGGCGGCCGGATCGAGCGGGTCGGAGGTGGCGAGGTCCCCAAGCTTGCTCGGGCTGGCAAAGTCAAGCGAGATGTAGAGACTTATGCCGTAGGGGCGGAAGACGTCGGCAACGCGGGCGACTTCAGGAAGCAGCTTGGTGGAGATGACGCGGGTGTCGGTGTGGACGTTGTTGATCGAGCAGCCGTTGATGCCGACCGAGGCCATCAAGCGGGCGTAGTCGCGGACACGATCGAGGTCTTTGGTGATCTGGCCATTCTCCCAGAAGATGGAGCGGCCGGCGTAACCTTGATCGATGGTGCCGTCGAGGTTGTCCCAATGGTTGAGGATGCGGATCGGGGCAAAGGGCTTGTCGCGAAGGTTGAGTTCGGTGATGGGGGCATCGAGGCCAATCATCCGCAGCAGGGTGAAGGCGCCGTAGAGGACGCCGCGGTCGGTAGGGCCGGTAATGATGAGGTGGCTCTTACCATCGGCGACGAGCGATTTGAGCCAGAATCCTTCCGGCGGAAGTTGGGGCGTTTTGCCGAGGGAAGGGACGACGACGGCGACTTCTTTGTAGGTGCCAAGGATGATGGCTCCTTCGGCAGGAACATCTTTCGCGATACGGAGTGTGCGGCCGAGCATGCCCCGGATTCCGCGAATTAGTTCGGCCTGTGAGGCGGCAACAAGCTCAGAGTCGCCGAGTGCGACCACGACCGCCGGGAGCGAGCTGTAACGTTCGCGGGCTGGGCGACCTTCCACGGGAGTGTAGCGAAGCCAGGCGTCGTAGCCGGTCTCAGCGTTGGCGGAGACGGTGGCAGAAAGCGCGGCGAGGGCAAGGGCGAGTCTGGCGATCGTTACGAACATTCCGCGCCGTAGTGACATGGCCCGCGCAAGAACGCTATTCATGGTTGACGACCCGTGGTACGGGAAGGCCTCTAGCACAGCCGAGAGACCCGATCTGGCAAGGTACGCGCCTCTCGAAATTGTAGTTTACAATGAGAGTCGCGCGATAGGTGAAGTGTTGATTATGGGGAATGTGAGGTGCGACTGGGCGTCGTAGGCTTGTTTGAGGTCTGAATCGGTGTGGGTGAGCAAGCCGTTGTACGGGTAGGAGCCAGCCCATTACGCTGGTGAAAACGCCGCTGCCGATGGTTGACTTCCCTGCCAGCGGACAGCCGACTAGGCGAGATTCGTGGCAGATGCCGGCTTGCTACCGTCGGGAGTGGCATCGCTGGTAATATCGAACCATTCGTGTTGGAAATCGATGCGGCCGCCTTTGGCGATGGCGATGTTGCTGGTGAGCGCGATGACCGCGTCGGCCATGGCGACTTCAGGTTTACAGCGCGGTTGATGCTCGGGGGCAGGGTTACGGATGCACCAGGCCCAGTGTTCGATTTCCTCGCGGTAGCCGCGACTGGTGTTTTCAGCGGTGGCTGCTTGGGCGACCGCGGCGCCGCCGCCGGTTTCGTAAGTATCGAGCGAAGGCTTGCCACCGGCACCGGGCTTAACTTCGACTTTGGTGGCAGTGTTTGAGCCGGCGAAGAGCAGGGCGTCCTGCTCCTGTTCGAGAATGAGCGTGCCCTTGGTGCCAAAGACGATTTCGCCCCAGCCGCCATAGCCGTTACCGTTGATCGACGAATAGGTGACGATGACTTTGTCGTTCGGATTGGCAATCTTGTGGCTGGACTCGTTTTCGTAATAAGTGGGCCCCGGGAATTCGAAGTTGCAATAGACGTGGTCTTCGCAATCACGGTCGTGCGGGAAGAGACTGCGACCGCCGACGGCAACCACCGAGAGCGGCTTGGCCTTGCGGCCGTCTTTACGCTGGGCGGTGAGGAAGATACTGGCAGCGTCGAGTTGGTGGCTGCCGAGTTCGGCCATCAGCCCGCCGCCGGTGCGATTCCAAAGCCGCCAACGGATGAGCTCCTCTAGCGCGGAGCGGTTGTAGCCGCCTGCGAGCGTGCCGGCTTGGTAGCCGTGTTTTTCAGCGAGGTCGTTGGAGATGTCGTTTAGTTGGGCCTGCTTTTGGGCAATTTTGCGGGTCCACTCGTTGATCTCTTTGGCGGTAGTTGGCCTGGCCGCTTTGGGATGCGTGCCGGCGAGGACTGATTGCCAACTAGCCAGTTCACCAGCGAGTTTTTTGTCGCCGGGCAGCGGTGGTTGCCAGCTGTCGTTTCCGGGCATGTTGCCGCGGTGCCATTGCGCGCGGATGTGATGGATGTTGCCGAGCAGTCCTTGTTTAATTTGATCGACGGCGTTGTCGTAGAGGATGCTGTAATGGCGTTGGTGACCGACGCCGAGGATGATTGGATTGCCGCTGGGATCGCGCAAGTTAGTGGCGGCGCGGGCCATTTCTTTGCACTGGGCCACATTGTGGGCCATTAGCTTTTCGGTTAGCACATGCTTCCCCTTGCGCATTGCAGCCAAGGCGGCAGGATGATGCAGATGCAACGGCAGGGCAATGATTACGGCCTCAATATCGTCGCGCTCGAGCAACTCTTCGTAGCCGTTGGCGTAAACATGGATGTGTTCTTCTGCCGCGGAGCGATCGGCCCAGCCCTCGCGCTTGTAAACCTCTAGCAAGCCAGGGCGGGCAGAATGAGCACCAGGCGAGTACCAGTCTCCGTAGAACGCGCGGTGCAAGCTGTAGGGCCGGATGTCGGCAATGGCGACGACGTCGATGTAATCGGGATTGATCGCGCCAATCAGCACGCTGCCCTCGTCGCCGGTGCCAATGATGCCGACACGCAAGGGATCGCTAAACTTCTGATAGCCGAAGTAATAGCCGCCGAGCGCACCGATGCTGCCGGCCGCGACAGTGGCGGCAATGCCGCCTTTGAGGAAGTCACGTCGCGTGGTGCCGACGGCTTCCTGGAAGTTTTCTTTGCCGATCTTTTTTTCTTCGGGGCTTAGATTCATTGCGCTGCACTCGGTGAGATTAGGAATTCACCACAGAGGCCCAGAGTTTACGGAGAATTCAGGAAATCAATTTGTCATCTGCAATTGAGATATTTCAGTAATCACATAATTACTAATGGCAGTAGTTCCATGTTCAGTCGGGAACACTGATCTTCGCGCATCGAGATTGATCTGGATTAGCGAGGATTCGTGTTCCTGCTCAAGAATTCCAGGCTCCTAGTGTCTGGTCAAACTAATCTTTTGGGATCGAGTGCGACGTAAGCGTTTGCACCTCATCGACTTGTGCCGCACTCGATCCCAAAAGATTAGTTTGACAAAGCGCTAGGGCGAAAAAATTGGAACTACTGAAATGATAGATTTGCAATGATAAATGTTTCCCCCTGCGTGTTTTTCTGTGCTTCTGTGGTGAATAAAAAAGTGTTTGAATTTGAAAAGAGTGTTACTCAGACTTTTTACCGAACAGGGCCCAGGAAAAGTAGTCGAGACCAAGCCAGCGGCCGGTGCCGGTGGCTGCGAGGACCAAGAGCCCTGCCAGTTCTACGGATTGATAATAGGTCGGTTCGGCGGTGGAGAGCCAGGGAGGTTGCGTGGCGATCACGGATAGCAGAAATAAGGCCCCCGCTACCGCAGCGAGCCGCGTAAAGAGCCCCAGCAGGAGGCAAATGCCGACACCGATCGTAAGGACTGTTGCCGCCAGGTTGACCCGTTGCAGCTTGGCCTCCCGCGTTCCGGTAGTTGCGTTTTCCACGGCGGAAGTGGTTGCCGTTTCAGCGCGCTGTTCGGGAGAGAGGATTTCGCGTAAATCTGCGAGATACGTTGCTTCGAGTTCTGCGACACCCGCAGCCCAGGCCCTGGCCTGGCTCGATGTCTCGCTGGCTTTCTTGGTGATGCGCTCCTTCTCGAAAGGTAAGTCGGCAGCCTCGGGTTTGGCGCGCCAGTTCTCTAGCCGCCATAGTTCGTGCTGATATTTCGCAATCGCGGCCTTCTCACTGGCCAGGTAGTCGAGAAGTTCTTTTTTCCGCCGGGCGAAAGCAGCCTTGGCCTGCTGAACTTGAGCTTCGGCGAGACCGGGGATGGCAGTCGCTTGATCGAGAATCGACTGCCAAGCTTCAGCAATGTGATCAGCCCAGGCACGAGCAGGGTCGCGCTCGGATGCCGTCTTGGCGTCTTCGGGAGAGCCCATCTTGTTTTGATGCGGCACGGCGAGCAGCGTTTGCCAATCGTGGCCATTGGGAGCCATCGATTGGAAGTAATCGGCAAAAGGTCCTTTGGCGGCCGAAAGGAAGGCGGCCGCCGAGAACGTTATGCGATACTCGCCAGTTGCGGGGTCGCGGTCGATCTTTTGCAGGCCTTCGCTAAAGAAGTGCCAGCCAGTGACGACGCGCAAGAGCACCAGGGCCACGACCGCGAACGCGCCAAGTTGTCTGCGACTGTCCACCGAATTGACCCCACCTAGCTTGCCAAAAATCCAGACCTTGCCAGAGAACCGTCGGATAGCGACAACCTTATGGTATGCCAAACGAACCGAACTCGCCAGCGGCTTTGCCTGCGAAGCCGCGCATCGTGCTTTGTTTTCCCGTCGAATCGCGGCACATTGACCAAATCGCGGCAGTAGCGCCGGCGGCAGAGATCATCGACGCCGGCCAGGAAAATGTGGCGGTGGAACTGCTGAATGCGGACATTTTTTGCGGCCACGCCAAGGTGCCGGTGCCCTGGGACGACGTGGTGCAGAAAGGGAGGCTGAAGTGGATTCAGTCGTCGGCGGCGGGAATGGACCACTGCCTCGTGCCAGCGGTGGTTGGATCGGAGCTGACGGTCACCAGCGCATCAGGCGTGCTCGCGGATCAAGTGGCGGACCACACCATCGCGCTGCTGACGGCTCTGCTGCGGGGTTTGCCGACATTTTGGGAAGCGCAAAAGAAGCGGGAGTTCATTCGTCGGCCGACTCGAGATTTGCACCGGGCTCGGATCGGCTTGGTGGGGCTGGGTGGGAACGGGCGACGTCTGGCCGAAGTGCTCAGCGTGTTTCGCACCACGATTCTGGCGACGGATTGGTTTCCCGAGAGTAAGCCGGCCTGCGTGGCGGAACTGCTGCCTGCCGATGCGCTGGATACGCTGCTGCCAAGAGTCGAAATTCTGATTCTGGCGGCTCCGCTGAATGCTCACACGTATCACCTGATCGACGCCCGGCGACTGGCCTTGCTGCCACAGGGTACGCTGCTAATCAACATGGCTCGTGGTAAGTTGGTTGTCGAAAACGACTTGGCAGACGCGATTGAAGCGGGGCATTTGGCTGGTGCGGGGCTCGATGTGACGGAGGTCGAGCCGCTGGCGGCGGAGAGCCGGTTGTGGGCGCTACCGAACGTGATCATTACACCACATGTCGGCGGTCAGTCTGCCTCACGGATCGACGACATGACGAACTTTTTTTGCGATAACCTAGCGCGGTATCTTGCAGGCCGGCCGTTGCGAAATTTGGTCCTGAAGGAACTTGGCTTTCCGCGGCCCGAACCGGATTGGCGCTAAAAATTGCCACCAGGAATGCGTTGGCATGCCGCAACTTAGTGATATTTACAGAGTTGCGCCAACTCGCGGACTGGACGCCTGCGGAGCTTTGTGCCTAAGATGGAGAGGTTTGGGACGGAGAGCTTCGGGGGGCGAGAAACGGATTTCTATCGATGCAAAGCCTGGGCTGACTTTGACCTATGAGTACAACGATTTTGCAGGGCACTCGCACGCTGACCTACGGAGGCGACGTTGCTGTTCCACAAGATAGCGAGCTTTACGACCACTATTTGAAGCTGATCTCGCAGCCAAAATTAGGCTGGACGGAGCATCTGCGGTTGCGGCGGCTTCTGGGCACTGGTGGCCAAGGTGTGGTGTACCTCAGCGAGCGGCGGGGCAGCGATAACTTTACGCTGCCAGTCGCGCTCAAATTCTTCTCGCCCGAGCGGTTTCCTGATGAGCGGAGCTATCGCGAGGCGATGGAACGGATGGCGGCGATTTCGAGTCGCGTCGCTCAAATTCAGCACGACAACCTGCTGGATGTGCAGAATTTTATCGAGCGTCGTCGGGTACGGATTCAGGAAATGGAATGGATCGACGGCTACGACCTCGACATGCTGATGCATCCAAACATGCTGGAGCGTGCCCAACAGAAAGTCAGCCAGAGCCGCTGGGAATATATCAACCGCGTGGTGGCGACGCCGACCGAATCGCGGACACGTTTCAAGCCGGGCGTGGCCGTATCGATTATCCGCGAGTGCTTGGCAGGGCTTGCGGCATTGCATCGTGAAGAAATTGTGCATGGGGATATCAAGCCCTCGAATATCATGGTCAAGCGGACCGGCAACGCGAAGCTGATAGACATTGGCTCGGCGATCGATTTGAACGATATGCCGCAAATGAAGACCTGCACTCCGCAGTATGCAGCGCCGGAGATGCTCGATCGGGAGGAGATCACGCCCCGCTCGGATCTGTGTAGTTTGGGCTATGTGCTGGTGGAATTGCTGGCCGGTGCTCCGCTGTTTGCGGGGATCAAGGAATACGCGAAGCTGCTCGAAGCCAAACGGACCTTGCCGCAGCGTCTGCATAAGGTGCTACCGAAGGAGATTACACATAGCGAGCTGTTGATGACAATCTGCCGGCGGCTGGTGGCGGCTGACCCAATGTTGCGTTATGCGAGCGCCGAACAGGCCGATATTGGCCGCGAGGGTTTGGCGGAATTTCAGCGGACGCTCGTGCGAGTCGATCTGGCGAGCGAGTACGAGAACGAATTGCGGTCGTGGCTGAAAGAACTGGACTGAAGGAGCAGGGAGCAGGAAACAGGGAGCCAGCACGATTGGGCTCTGACTGCGCTGTCAGGTAGCGATTCTGGCTCTCCGCCCTGCGCATGCCCATCTGGCATTGACGGGGGACAGTCTGTACGGCAGTCTATGCGGACACACCTGCGGCAAATTGTCGCCGTTGGCATGGCTCACGTTGGGAGGCCGGTCATGTCTGTCTATGCGCTTGTAATTAGTTTGGCACTAAGTGGGCAGGTTACCGCCGGTGATCGGTATGGACCGCCGCCAACCGAGCGTACACCTGTGGATCTTAGGCATCCAGACGTCAGCCCACCGCCTGCGTTTGCTCCGCCGCGGAAAGTTCCCTCAACCACGGCTCCGGCGGTAAAGTCTCCAGCCACCACAGCGGAGGACTATGGCTACGGGATGCCGGCGAGTCGATCACCGGCGTCTACAGCACCGCCGCCGCCCGCCAGGGGCACGAACACGAGTACGGAAACTGGCGTGAAGCCCGCGGCAATGATGCGCTCGATGCAGACCGTTCCGGCAGGCACTCGTTTGACAGGTCGGCCCGTGAGATTGGCGGAAGTGGTTGGCGGTGCATCTTCTCGGCAGCAGCAGTCGCAGCGAGTCGAAGCATATTGGGATTTATGTTCGTCGGTGGCGGACTACTACTTGAGCGTGCGTGAGCAGGATGAATTGCAGCGCTTGCGTTCTGGGGTCCAAAATATCGGCCCGGTTTGGCAGCAGGCGGAATCGGAGTTGGGGGTTCGAATTGGTACATCGCAACGAGCAGCAGTTGCCTCGCAGTATCGACTGGCGAGCCTGATCGGACAAGGCGATGCAGGGAGCTTGCCGTTGCCGGTCGAACTTCCACATTGCGGCGACTACTACGCCCGCTACGACCAGGTGTTTGCTGGACGTCCATCGAAAGAAGCCCAACAACTAAGTGAGCTGTTACCGATGCGATATGAGGAACTTTCCGACGCGGCGATGGCCGTCACGCGGGCGGAGGAGTTCTTGAATGCGATCGCAGCCCAGCGCACTGCCGGCGACGGCACCGGAACCTTGCGGGCCCTGGAACTGCTCGCGCTGCGGCGGCGGGCGTTTGTACAGATCGCTCGCGATTACAATCGTCGGATTGCACGGTACACCGAGCTTGCTACACCAGGACCAATCGATTCCGATCGGTTCATTGGTATGCTGATTTTGCGTGAGGGCGCTGCCAATACAGCAACACGGCCGGCTTCGCTGGTGCCTCCGCCCCATCGGCAGTCGCAACTTCCGGCCAGTGCCCTTCCGCAATTGTTGGATTCGGCTCAGACTTTTGTTGAGGGGTGGGAGTCGGCCACGAGCGCCGCAGCATTAGCGCGGGACGAGAACGTGAAACCGGCCTCGGCGGAGTCGAAGCCAACGATAGTGCGGCGAGAGCGTTCGCTGCTGGTGCCCGCGGAGTGACAGACCGCCCGGTTCCGGCCATAATCAGGGGCATGGGCCCCCTTGCTGCAACTCGACTTATGCGTGAAAGTGCTGCCGACTGTGGCGGTATAGTCGCTGCGCCAGAGTCCCTCGTGAAGCCGTTGTGGATTGGTCCGCTGGAGGTCGATCCGCCGATTCTGCAGGCGCCCATGGCGGGATATACGAACTATGCCTTTCGGCAAATCGTCCGCAAGTTTGGCGGGGCCGGGCTGCTGGCGACCGAGATGGTTTGCGCCAAGGGCTTTGTGTGGCTCGATGAGCACGAGGCCGAGCATCCGGATCGGTTGTGGGGCGTGGCCAATGAGCCACGGCCGCTGGCGGTGCAGATGTGGGACAACGATCCCGAGACGCTCGCCAAAGTGGGGGAACGGCTGAGCAAGGAATACAAGGTCAGCGTTGTCGACATCAATTTCGGTTGCCCGGTCCGCGATGTCGCGCAGAAAGCCCACAGCGGTTCCTACCTGTTGCGCGAGCCGGAGCGGATGGGTGCGATCATCGAACAGGTGGTCGCGGCGTGTGCTCCGACGCCGGTCACGGCGAAGATTCGCCTCGGCTGCACGCGCGACCAGATCAACGCGATTGACGTCGCCCAGGTGGTCGAGGGGGCCGGCGCGGCGGCCCTCACCGTGCATGGCCGGACGGCGGCCGACATGTTTCGCGGCTCGGCCGATTGGGCCCGCATCGCCGCGATCAAGCCCTCTTTGAAACGCATCCCGCTGATCGGCAACGGCGACCTCGATACAGCCCGCAAGGTGGTGGATGCCTTTCGGCGATACGACGTCGACGGTGTGATGATCGCGCGGGCGTCGCTCTCGAAGCCGTGGTTGTTCCGACAGGCAGCGGCGGCGTTACGCGGTGGGCCGGTGCCGCCCGATCCGACACTCGCAGAGGAACGTGAGCTACTACTGCACCACTTCGAATTGATCTGCCGGCGATTTGGCGAGGAAAAGGGTGCATCGCTGATGCGGAAATACGCCTGCTGCTACGCCCAGGGTCGCCGCGGGGCCCGGGAATTTCGCAGCCATGTGGTGAAGGTTTCGACTCCCGCAGAGTTTCGCGGTGTGGTCGAACGCCATTTTCCACGAGAAGTGGTGTCGACGGGACGCAGCTAGCGCTACTTGGGCGGCTTTTTTTCTAGGCCCAACTCGAATGCCAAAGCGTGCAGCGTAAAGTTGATATCGCGGAGAAAGCAAATCAGCGCGCCGATCAACGACGACAAGCAGAGGATGAACAACGTGCTCAAGACGATGGCCGCTTCGATTTTGAGCAGGACACAGAAAAACAGGGCGATCACCAAGAGAGCTGCGAGCAAGGCGCTCGTGGCAATCAGGGCAATAGCCGATTGCAGGATGCGGGCCCGTTTCCAGAGGATGTCGAGTTGAAGCTTGTAGCGGCGGCGCTCAATTTCGTCGCAGTGCTTGACGAGCTCGACGAGTTGCCGCGCTCGGTCGATTGTTCGACCGAGGCGGTTGGTCATGTTGAGCAGTAACATGCCGACGCCCGAGATCAGGATCATCGGGCCGATGGCCGTTTGTAGCACGGGGACTAATTCGTCGAGTTGCATGGCAGGCTGCGTAGGCGCTTTCAATCGGCATCGATCGTGTCGCGGGTGTCGATATCGAGCGGGGCTTTGAGGTGCTCTTCGGCCACGGAGGCAGGCAAGGACAGCACGCGCACAAAGCAGAACGCAGTGAGCGCCAGCACCGACCCCACGGAGAGAATCATGATAAACCAGCCGGCTGGGGTCATTGCTCGTATTCCTTGCTTGAGGTCAAGCGGTACTAATCGTCAGGATGATCGAATCGACCTGCGCGATCCCAGCGTTTGCCGGCAATATGTACCAGCAAGATCAGGAAGGCGAAGATCGTGCCAATAAACAGCACCGAATAGAGCGGTACGCCACCTTGCTGAAGCGTTTCCGCATAGGAAGAACCTTGGGTGTAGCACGTGCCGAAGAAAATTGCCAACAGATAAACCGGTGTCACGTATTTTAAGATCCACTGGACGAACCTGGGCACGCGAATGTGTGCGCCGTGGTGCAACTCTTGTTCGCCTCGTTCGATGCCGAACACCCATCCGTACAGGATGGATTGAATCATGGCCAAAATGAAGATGAACATGGTGCCGATCCAAAAGTCGAACGTATCGAGCGCGGCCATGTCTTTGGAAAAGTAGAGGACAAAGCCGGTTCCCAAGGCGGCGATCAACCCAAGCATTGTGACAGAAGCATGCCGCCGCAAGCCGAGCCCTTCCTCCAAGAAAGCAATGACCGGTTGCAACATGGAGACGCTGCTTGTGATGGCGGCCAAAAATAGCATTAAGAACCAGAGAAAGCCGAAAAACCGGCCGCCCGGCATGACTGCAAACACGTTCGGCAGGGCGTTGAAACCGAGGCCAAAGGTTCCCTGCTGCGTGGCGGCAGCCCCGAGAAAGATGAAAGCTGCCGGTAAAGTTATCAACCCACCCAGGCAGACTTCAAAAAATTCGTTCATGCTGCTGGCGGTCAGGCCACTTAGCGCAATGTCGTCGTCGCGTTTCACATAGCTAGAATAGTTAATGATGATCCCGAACCCGACTGACAAACTGAAGAAAATCTGACCGGATGCAGCCAGCCATGTTTCCGGCTTTTTCAAGTAATCGGGATTAGGGTTCCACATAGCGCCTAAACCAGCGATTACATCGCTGACGTCCAGCGTGAGGACGCGGACCAGCACGCACAATGCACATACAACCATTATGGGCATGGCAATCTTACAGAACGACTCGATACCCTTTTTTACGCCGCGGTAGATGAATACGAAATTCAGGACGAACGTAAAGACCAGCAAGCCGACTAGCTCGTTGTTGCCGCCTTCGATGATAAAGCCATCTTGTTTCGCGCCGACGAATTCCTGGAAGTGTTCGTTATATTTGGCTGCGTCGGCGCCGAGCATGAGTTCGCCAGTGAGATAGTCCCAGGCGTAACCCAGGCACCACGCCTCGATGAGAACGTAGTACATATAGATCACGAGCGGAATCAGTAGCGCGAACGCGCCGAAGTAACGGGCGATCGGACGCCGCCAAATAATGTTGTAAATTCCCGGTGCAGAATTGAAGCCGCGACTACCGCCGTAACGGCCCATCGTCCATTCAGCCCAGCACAGCGGAATGCCCAAGAGCAGCAAGGAAACGAAATAGGGCAGCATGAAAGCGCCGCCCCCATTCTGGGCCGCCTGGCCAGGGAATCGCAAGAAATTGCCCAAGCCAACAGCCGAACCAGCCACGGCCAGGATAACGCCAAGCCGGGTTCCCCAATGTTCCTTGAGGCGGCTCGCTGGCGGTTGAACTTCAGCCATGGCGGATATCTCCCCGCGAGTCAGTTGGGCTGCGGAGAATAGGCAAGTGCCGGCACCTCAGCCGGGGGTACTTTTAACGCAACAAGCCCTGATCTGTCAACAGGTTACGGACGCCAGAGTAAATTTTCAAATAATGGGTTGTCAAAAAGAATTCTGCCGCTACGATTAAAGAGCCGGGCGAGGCAAGAACTAGGAGCATAAATCGTTTGCGGGCTTCGGGATATCCGCTTCGAGAGCATTTATGAGTGGACCAGCTGAAACTTCTGATCAAGTGCTGCTGAATTACTTGCGGCGTCATGGGGCTGCGAGGATCTCTGATCTCGTTGCCGAATCGGGAGTGACAGCAACGGCGGTGCGGCAGCGAATTCAGCGGATGATGGCTGAAGGGCTGATTGTGCGACACGCTGAGAGAATTAGTCGCGGACGTCCCAACCACCGCTATGCCCTCACGGAAAAAGGGCAGGGCCAGGGGGGAAACAATTTTCCGGACCTCGCGGTTGTACTGTGGGAAGAAATTAAAGCGGTGCCAGACCTAGAGGTGCGTCGCGGACTATTGAAACGAATCGCGGACCGGTTCGTGGCAAAGTATCGCAACGCCGTGCATGGCGATTCGTTGGGCGATCGGATGGGTTCGCTGGCGGGCCTGATGAACGACCGCGATGTGCCGTTTGAAGTGAACATGGCGAATGGTTTGCCAGTTCTCTCTGCATTGGCTTGTCCTTACCCGGAACTTGCCAAGGCAGACCGCAGCGTGTGTTCGATGGAAAAGTTGATGTTGTCGGAAGTGTTGGGCGAGAGCATGCGACTCTCGGAGTGCCGCCTGGACGGAGCAAATTGTTGCACCTTCACACCGAGCGGTTCGTAGGCGACAATTGCTAGCACCGTGTTCCGTTGGCGAAACAACGGATTTTTTTGGCAAACTAGCAAGGCGAGCAAAGTAAGGCAGATAATATGTCTGAGCCATGGATTGAAGGGCGATTTGAGGAAAATCTCATTACGACGACCGTCGAGCAGGCGATCAATTGGGCTCGGCAGTCGAGTGTCTGGCCGCTGACGTTTGGTTTGGCCTGCTGTGCGATCGAGATGATGGCGGCTGGGGCTAGCCGGTACGACATGGATCGATTTGGTGCTGGAGCGTTTCGAGCGACGCCGCGTCAAGCGGACCTAATGATCGTGGCCGGGACAGTAACTTACAAAATGGCCAGTCGGGTACGTCGGCTCTACAACATGATGCCTGATCCGAAGTTCGTGATCGCCATGGGTGCCTGCACTGTCGGTGGCGGCCCGTACTTTAAGTATGGTTACCACGTCGTGAAGGGTGTTGACCTGGTGGTGCCGGTGGATGTGTATGTGCCGGGGTGCCCGCCGCGTCCGGAGGCGCTGCTCGAAGGCTTGATGCGAATTCAAGACAAAATCAAGGGACACAAGATTGCGCGGATGAACGGCGCGGCTGTCGGCATGAAGGTCGATGACGAACTGCCGATTCCGCATCATTCGGGATACGTCGAAGCGCCGGCAGATAACGCACCTGTCTTCGATCATCAGAAAATTACGGCTTAGTACTTTTGGACTGTTATTTGAGTTGAAATGATTGAAACGCTAACTATCAAGAATTTGCACGTTGCCGTCGAAGGCAAGCCGATCCTCCATGGCGTTGATCTCACGATCAAGCGCGGCGAGACGCACGCCCTCATGGGGCCGAACGGTTCTGGCAAGAGCACGCTCGCGTCGGTGATCATGGGGCATCCGTCGTTCGAGGTGACCGAGGGCACGATCGATCTCAACGGCCAGGAAATTACCGAGTGGGACGCCACGGAGCGGGCCCGCGCGGGGATCTTTTTGGCCTTTCAGCGGCCGATGTCGATTCCGGGCGTGAAGATGGCTGACTTCCTGCGTCATGCCACTACCAATGTTCGCAATCCGCAGCGCAAGGAAGGCGAGCAATTGATCCCGATGCGTGAGTTTCGCAAGGAGCTCAAGGACAAGATGGCCCAGTTACGGATGGACGAAGAATTCGCCCGCCGTTACGTGAACGATGGCTTTTCTGGCGGCGAGATGAAGCGGGCCGAGATTCTGCAACTCGCCATGCTGCGGCCGAAGTTTGCGATTCTTGACGAGACCGATAGCGGCCTCGACGTCGACGCCGTGAAGCTGGCCAGCCAGAGCATCGCGGAAATCGGCGGCAAGGACATGGGCATCCTGATCATCACGCATCACGACAAGCTGCTCGAGAACAACGTGCCGGACTTCACGCATGTGATGCTGGGCGGCCGAATCGTTGAGACGGGCGGCGTCGAGCTGGCTCGTGAACTGTACACCGATGGGTACGACCGCATCCGAGCGGCCCATCCGGAAGAGGCGGCCGTGGAAAAAGAAATGGCCGCGAGCACCGCCATTTGCGGCGTGGCCTGACGATCGAACTATCCGCGCTTCCGCAGGGGAGTGCGAAAGGAATGTGAACCATGGCAACCGATTTAGCCTCCGCCCCCGCGAATGACGCCCTGGGCGAGATCAACAAATACAACTTCGTCACCCAGACGCACGGCATTTTCAAAGCCCAGCGTGGGATCAACGCGCAGATCGTCTCCGAGATTTCGGAGATGAAGCGCGAGCCGAAGTGGATGCGCGATTTCCGGCTGCGGTCGCTCAAGATTTTTGAGTCAAAGCCCATGCCGCATTGGGGCGGAGACATCGGCATCAATTTTCAGGACATCTTCTATTACCTGAAGCCGACCGATCACCAAGGCAAGACTTGGGACGATGTGCCGTCGGAGATCAAAGACACGTTCGACAAGCTGGGCATTCCCGAGGCCGAGAAAAAGTATCTTGCCGGCGTGAAGGCCCAATTCGAGAGCGAAGTCGTTTACGGTTCGCTGCAGGAAGACCTCGCTAAGAAGGGGGTGCTGTTTACCGACACCGACACCGCGGTCCGCGAGTATCCGGACCTGGTGAAGGAGTACTTCGGCACAATCATTCCGCCGGAAGACAATAAGTTTGCGGCGCTGAACTCGGCCGTCTGGTCGGGCGGGTCGTTCATCTATGTGCCTAAGGGCGTGAAGATCGAGTTCCCGCTGCAGGCCTATTTCCGCATTAACGCGGAGCAGATGGGCCAGTTCGAGCGGACGCTGATTCTCGTCGACGAAGGGGCCGAAGTGCACTACGTCGAGGGCTGCACCGCGCCGATGTACACGACCGAGAGCTTGCACTCGGCGGTGGTCGAAGTAGTCGTCCGACGCGGGGCTCGTTGCCGTTACACGACGATTCAGAACTGGGCCAACAACATCTACAATCTGGTGACCAAGCGGGCTGTAGCGTACGGCGATTCGCTGATGGAGTGGATCGACGGCAACCTCGGTAGCCGGCTGACGATGAAATACCCGGCCGTCTACATGATGGAGCCGGGCGCTCGCGGCGAGATTCTGTCGATCGCGTTCTCGTCCAAGGGCCAGCATCAGGACGCGGGTGCGAAAGTCGTCCATTGTGCTCCGCACACCAAGAGCCGCATCATCTCGAAGAGCATCAGCAAAAACGGCGGCCGCTCGAGCTACCGCGGTTTGTGCAAGGTGCAGGATGGCGCGGTCGGCTCCAAGAGCAATGTGGTGTGCGACGCTTTGATTCTCGATCCGCAAAGCCGCAGCGACACCTATCCGTATATCGAAGTTGAAGAGCAAGATGTGCAGGTCGAACACGAAGCGAGCGTCTCACGGATCGGCGAGGAGCAGCTGTTCTACCTGCAGAGCCGCGGCCTGACCGACGCCGAGGCCAGCTCGATGATCGTGAGCGGCTTCATCGAACCGCTGATCAAAGAGCTGCCGATGGAGTACGCCGTCGAAATGAATCGCCTGATTGAATTGCAGATGGAAGGGAGCGTCGGGTAATTCGCGGGGCCAAGGTTTGGATAGCTTTTCATGAGCATTGCAACCGACACGACGACTGAGCGACTCATTGCGGAGCTTTACACGATCGAAGGCAAGGCCGAGATCGTTGACGGGAGGATCGTGAAAATGAGTCCCACTGGAGTTCGTCCCGGTCGAGCGGGAGGAACCATTTACATCAGCCTGCGCATGTACGAGAAGCAAGTTGGTGGGTGGGCATATCCGGATAATGTCGCCTTTGTTGTCAATTTGCCACACCGCAAATCGATTTGTCCAGATGCATCTTTTGGTTTCGGTCCTGAGCCGGATATGAAATTTGCTCAGGGCGCACCGGACTTTGCCGCGGAAGTCCGCAGCGAGGGCGACTACGGAGTGGCGGCCGAGAAGGAAATGGCGACGAAGCGCGCTGATTATTTCGCGGCCGGCACGAAGGTCGTTTGGGATGTCGACCTGCTGAGCGACGATGTGGTGCGAGTTTATCGGGCCGACAGTCCGGAGGTCCCGCAGATTTACCGCCGCGGCGAGCAGGCCGAAGCCGAACCCGCCGTGCCGGGGTGGAAGTTTCCCGTCGATGATTTGTTTGAATAGTAGAAACGCAACAACCCGCTAGGAATCCATGGCAACCGCAATCGCTGCGACGGGCTTCACCCAAGAGGCATTCGAAACCTTTCTCGCCACGCGCGATGAGCCGGCCTGGCTGACGGAGCTGCGCCGCAAGGCTTGGCGGCGGTTCGTCGAATTGCCGATGCCGAGTGGCAAAGACGAAGAGTGGATGCGGACCGACATCCGGCTGTTTAAGCTGGATCGGTTTTGCGTTCCCGATCCGGCGCCGCACGAAAGTCCGGAGTATCCGCACGCCTTGCTGGCGGCGGGCGTTGAGCTGGGCGGGCGGACTGTGAGTGTCGATAGCCGTTCGGTATTGGGCGAGCTCTCGCCGGAGTTGGCCAAGCAGGGTGTGCTGTTTGGCAGCCTGGGGCGGCTGGTGACAGAGCATGGCGAACTGTTGCGACCGTTTATGGAGCGGCAGGTTGTGGATCCGTTCAAGGACAAGTTTTCGGCACTCAATGCGGCCTGCTGGTCGAGCGGATCACTATTGTATGTTCCCAAAGGCGTGCGGATCGAGCAGCCGCTGCATACGCTCTCAGCGCTGGCTGACGGAGGCTTGGATCTCGACAGGATTTTAGTCATCCTCGAGCAGGGCGCCGAAGCCACGCTCCTTTCCGAGACCGCCAGCATGAACGCCGACGGCAGCGGACTGCATTGCGGTTCAATCGAATTGATCGTCGAGCAGGGTGCCCGGCTACGGTACGTCAGCTTGCAGAATTGGGGCCACGAAGTGTGGCACTTTGCCCATCAAAAGGCTCACGTTGGTCGCGAGGGACGTTTGCAATGGACCATCGGCGCACTCGGCGCGAAGCTCGCCAAAGTGAATCAGCATGTAGCGATGGTCGGGCCGGATGCCGAGGTGCAGGTCAATGGTGTGATGTTCACGGAAGGCCGTCAGCATCTTTCTTACAACACACATCAGCATCACATGGCTCCCTATTGTCGCAGCGATTTACTTTACAAGGCAGCATTGCAGGATCATTCGCGGACGGTCTGGCGGGGCATGATCAAAGTCGATAAGCCGGCCCAGCGGACCGATGCCTACCAACGCAACGACAACTTGATGCTCTCCCGCGAAGCCCGGGCCGATTCGATACCCGGGCTGGAGATCGAGGCCGACGACGTCCGCTGTACGCACGGCAGCACGTCGGGCCGAGTCGACGAGAGCCAGGTGTTTTACGCGATGACGCGCGGCTACACGCGCCGCGAGGCGGTGCGGATGATCGTGGCCGGGTTCTTCCAACAGGTGTTCGACCGGATCACGATCGAGAGTGTCCGCGACGCGCTTGGCGAGGCGATTGGCCGGCGCGTGAGCGATATTCAGGACCTTGGCGCAGCATGACGCTTTGGGAAGTCGTTGCCGTCGTGGTTCGGCTCGTCGGTCTGGTGTGCCTGGTGCCGGGTTTGTTCCTCGCGGCGGGTGGCGTGCGGACGATCGTTTCCGGCCGCATCGACGAACGCAAACGCTCGGGCCGGGCCTTGCGATGGGGGTTGCCGTTGCTAGTGGCGGGAGTCTTCTTGTTGTTCGGTGGCACATGGTTGGCAAATTGGGCACGCATGTAATGGCGGACTTTATCTCGGTTGCAAAGACGTCGGAAGTTCCCGACCCAGGTAAGCTGCTGGTTGAAGTTGACGAGCGGCTGGTGGTGCTGATCCACGCGGCCGGCCACTGGTACGCGCTCGATGACATCTGCACGCACGACGGCGGCCCACTGAGCGAGGGCCCGCTCGATGCGGCTGCCGGCTCGCTCGCCTGCCCGCGGCACGGGGCGAAGTTCGATATCCGCACCGGCGCCGCGCTCACCATGCCGGCCACGAAGCCCACCGTGGCCCATGAGGTGAAGGTCGAAGGCGACCAGGTGTGGGTACGGCTGGTAACATAGGACAGGCGGCTCGCATGTGAATTGCACAACAGGCGAGCCGCCTGTGGCTACGGAGTGCGACTCAAATCGTTGCTGTGAAAGAGTTTCCGTATGTCTCGTTGGAAGGCATGTGGCCCGCCAATCACCGATGGTGCTCCGTGGCGGTCGAAGAGAATTCTGTGAAATCTCTCGAAGGCCCTAGTGCTCTGTCACAGCTTGATTTTCGGGTAGAGAGACTTGAGTTTACCGCGGGCGTCGCGGACTTTCATTTGCCAGTCGACGCCGCGTTGGGTGGCGTTGGCGTCGGTTGACCAGGCAGCCAGTTCCGACTGTAAGGT
>JBGSUJ010000136.1:0-16098 GCA_041753435.1 Pirellulales bacterium
CCGCGTGGTTGCCGTCCCGGCCGTATCGCGCCACACCGTGTAGTCAGCCGCGTTGACGCGGCCGTCATCGTTGTAGTCGCCCGGCGAGCGGAGCACCTGGGGCAAGCCGTTGTAGGCCAACTGCATGCCGGCTCGTACGACGGCGCCGTTGGTGCCCTGAGTCAAATCGGCATAGTGCGCGCTGAGTGCCCAAAAGGTCAGGGGGTCGGACAGGCCCGGATTCACGGTTTCATTTCCATTGGTGAACGTCAGATAGTAGTCGGCCTCGAAGTTCGACGAGGCAGGAAAGTCGTTCCCTGGATCCGTGTTGTCGAACGTCAGGCCATTCATCCGCTGCAGCGCACCGCTGGTCGCGTTCAAGCCACCGCAGCAAAACCCATCCACGCCGACCGGCAAATCGGGGCCGACGATCCGGTTCACCCCACCGGCAACCGAGTCGACAAAGACTTCCATTTTATTAAAGTTCGACTGCAAATTGCCGGCGACGAACACATGCAGGCGTCCCCCGGAAACCTTGGCGAAGATCTGGTCGATCTCTGAACCGCCGCCGCCATTGATCGGATCGCCCAGCGTCGCGTTCCCGTAACGGGTCCGCGTGTTCTGGATCGAGATGGCCGAGCCATAGAAGGCCTCATCGCCGGCCAACCGGCCGTCCATCACGGGCTGTGCCCAAACCTGTGTCGCGCACAGCAACCCCAGGATCCCGCTGATCGCAAACCTATTCATCGCCTAACCCTCCAGAGATAGTAAGACTGAGTTCTAAAACATCCGATCCAGAAGCCGAGACACTTCTCTTGATCGATAGCTTAGCGCCAAAAATTCGTTTCAATCTGCGGTCGACCCCTTGCCGAAACATAAGCAAGCAACTCCCGAGCTGCGTTCGCGCGACAGTTCCAAGTTGTCAACCCTTCGAACAAGTTTCTCTTGTGTCCCGTGCGTCCCATTCATTTCATTTCAACTCTTTCGGCCGGGCTTCCAGCCGGGCGGCGCCTGCGAGGTAAGTTCCAGATTGATTGTGTTTCTTCCGCGCTCGATCGTGTATCGCAGCCCCGAAGTTAGTTTCGCGCCATACCAAGGCGGCGTGAGCCGCTTTCCGGGTGCCGGCGGACCGCCGTCCTTCGAACGCAGTTCCGTTGGCCGCTCGTTGGCCACCACTGTGACAACATATTCTCCGGTTTTTAAACCTTGTTCCCGGCCAGTTTGCATCGCGTAGGTGCCCGCGCCTGTGATCGCGGCGTAGGAAGCGGGACCGCTACCAACCGGGTGGAACGCCACCGTACCCAGTGTCAACTTCGCTCCGTCCAGGGATACTTCTCCCGATACCGTCGAATGATAGGTGCCACCACAACCAATAATCGCCATCAAGAACAGAGCCAGAACAACGGCCGATACCTTCCGTTGACAGACACACAACTTCACTGCGCCTACTCCCAAACCAACGCGGACCATTGTTCGCACTTCGGCGACACGGCCGGTCAAGTCTTGTTCGTTCACTTTGGCAACGCTTACGCTACCGTTTCTAGTTCTTGAAAAATATTAGTTCCCGTCGATTGATTCCGCCCTGATATCCGCTAACCCGGGCACAGGTTTCAAGGAAGTGTCGCGACCGCCTCGCCGCCGTTGCGTGTGGCCAACGCGCGGTACACCAGGGTATCAATGTTTTCGGGAATAAAATGCACCGAGCCGTCGGCCATCACGAACTGCGCGCCGCCCGGGTGAAGACTCTTATAGCCGCGGGCTTTGTACCAGTTGGCTGTGAGCTCCGACTCCACTTCGGGATAAATAAAGAAGTTCATGGGAATGCCGCATGTGGCCCAGTCACCATCGGAAAAATAAGCGGCCGAGTGCAGGTCCTGCGCCACCACGCCTTCGCCGGCCATAATCGTGTTGCTCAGCCCATCGGTCACCTTGGAGAGCTTGACCGGCCGGAAATAGGTATTGCGGAAGATCAGCCCGTTGCAATCCGCGGTGTTGTGGCAGTTGGGAGATCCCACGACGCCGAATGGAGCTGTTCCATTTCCAGCTTCGCCTGTAAGGCCTGGAGGTTCCGATTCCTGGGTCAACAACGAGTCGCCAATACACCCCTTGTAGCTGGTTGTTGCCACGAAGGCACCTTGCCAATAGTACAAATCGTCTTTAGGGCGCGCCGATTCATCGGAAGGGCACGACAGAACGGGGAGCTGCCGTTCCACGTGGGGCCGCACAGATTTCAGGCCCATGCCCGTGCCGCCAAACTTTGGATGAAACGACCAATCGCCTTTGAAACCGGGCTTCATCCCGTCGTACATCGCCTGCTCTTCCAGGTATGGCAAGATGTCGACAATCCACCCTTTGCCACTGTACCCAGTGCCGCCGTTGCCAATGCTCAGGAGCCCGCCCGGCGGGCCAAGCCTGTTGCCCTCGATGTCCCGTTCTTCAAAACTGGGGCGACGGTTGACGGTGATCGGCAGATGTTTTTGGTTCTGTTCATAATTCAAGCAGGCCAGGCCGATGTTGTGCAGATTGTTCGCACAGCCCATGCGGCGGGCCGCTTCGCGCGCCGCTTGAATCGCCGGTAGCAACAACGCCACGAGGATACCGATGATGGCGATCACCACCAGCAACTCAACCAGAGTAAACGCCTTGCGATGGGGAATGAGTACCACTGTTTTCCGTGACATGATTTTGTCCTTCTCCGCATGACTAGCAAAGATAAGTGCTTGCTTGTGGAAATTGTTATCTCCTACCAAGTGCTCGATACGAATCTCCAACAGGCTGCCAACTCTCCAACAGACTGCCAACGGAGGAGCACTCCCCGCCTCAAGCTCCTCAGCCTTGGCAACCGCCGATCGCTTGCCAGCGTCAGGCTATGCTGGCAAGCGGATCGACGACTGAACTTAACTAACCATCAATCGTTCCCAACGAACTAACCTTGCCGCCCCTTGCGGCCCAAGGCCAATCCCACCACCGCCAAGCCAACCAAGGCCAGCGATGCGGGCTCCGGAACTTCGGGAGTTACAAGAACACTGAAATACTGATTCCCAGGGTTCTTGGTATCATCCGCCAGGTTAAAGGGGAGGTCGGCCGCAGGAAACTTGGCGTGTGGTGCTAACAATCCACCCAGAAACTGGTTCGAAAAATCGTTGAATTCGCCGTTGCCGATCATGGCCGTGAGCTTAATCTCGCTGCCCATTGCAGGAGAGCCAAGGTCGGCCAAGTCGATCGAAAATTCCAGGCCCGTTGTCACGAGCGCCGCAGCTGTTGGATCATCGGGAGCAGCACATAGTATTGTTCCAGAACAAACCGCCCCGTCGACGCCCGCGATATTCGAGTTGTTGAAACCAAAACCCAGAGCCTGGGTCAGCGAAGACCCAGAGGCATTCGGGCCGAGGGCGCCCGCCGCGATCGTTCCGGCGGAGGTGACCAGGTGCGTCAAATTCTGACTCGGCAGGCCATCAATTCTCGTTATTAGAGCCAAACCTTTTGCGCCGGGCACTTGTTCCGAACCGCCGCCCGCACGATCCACGAAGTCAACTTCCAGACTACCGCTATTTTGGCGGACAATCAGGTGATAATCCGCTGTGAAGCCGGTATCGAACGTCATGCCACCCAATCGGTTGCTACGCCAGTTTCCAGCGCTAAATTCTGAGTCGTAATCGGGCGTCGCGCTGAGCGTGTTCTCGCCGCCGGCCTTGGAGTCGATAAAGATCGACAACTTATTGCCACCGTCGTTTTCCAAATTTCCTGTGAGCATGATATAGAGCCGGCCATTCCAGATCTTCGCGTAGGCCGCATCGAGCTCGCTACCGTTCGGGTCACCGCCAAGCTCGTCGCCATATCTGGTTTTCACCGTTTGAACCGCCAGGGCCGGTCCGTAGCCAGCGTCTTTTGTGCCGTCAACGATGATCGATGCAGAAGCCGGTGCGACCATCGCACCCAGAATCGCTAGACAAAGCAGTCGTCTCATTAGTCCACCTCCAGGATTGCCTAAAAACACGTGAGAAACACTAAAAATTTGAAGCTCCGTGAAGCACCGCCGTCCTCGTTGCTCGCGTCGGCATGCCAAACGTCACCCCTCCGATTGTGATTGATCTCGGCAACAAGCGCTATCTGTGAATGATTGGGGTGTGTTGCCAAAATTCGCGGTAGGGGCTGCGTTCGCCCCGATTTCGCCTCTGGTCAACCAAATTACCTTGTTTGACGAGCTTGCCGACTCACTCGGCCCATGCCTGGCGGCGAAGTTCACGCCGCGCTATTTCACTCAAAAAAAGGATTTTCCGCCTGCTGTTTCGATGAGTCGATAAGTAATGGCCAACACCGTCCGAGATAATATGGTTTGACAAGGGCGATTTGGGCGCATCTCACGAAAAAATTGAACTTAAATGTTGAGATCTTTTCGTCAGCCGGCCATATTTTGGTTGCTCCCACGCCAGAAATCGGCCATTCAGTCGTGGAGCGGAACTGCGACAATCCCGTACATGTTGGTATCCCAATCGTGGCCGCGGAGCGGTCCGAGAACGACATTCCCTGCCTGGGGAATCGTCCGCTTCCAGACAGAGAAGGCATCGTCGATGCTTACCCCGGATCCGATCCCCGTCGGGCGCCGCGTCCATTGGGGGGCACCATCCGGGCCCAAGTCGCGCAACCGTCCAATCCCTCGGTCGAGGCCGATTCGCTCATTCGCCGGTTCGAACTCCTTGACCAGCCAATCGGGTGCGTGCGCCCGATCGTCCAGTAAGATGTAGATCGTCGCAGGGCAGGTAAGTTGCAGGGTAATCTCGAGCTCTTCGCTGAGCTTGTCGTCGTTGAACGTGCGGACATAGTCCCCGCCGACGAGGTACGCTGGCATCCCGGCCCGATCGATGCCGTTCCATTGATGTTCGGGGCGATCGACGAACGCCAGCGCGTCTTCCCGCATGCCGGCGTGGACGATCTCATAGAAATTGAAGCTGCCATCTCGAGCGATATTGTCGAGCACTTTTTGGATCACCGGGGGGCGGAGAGTCGCCGTTGGCTCGAGGCTGCCGCCGCCGCCCTTGGGAAAATGCCCCGTCTCAACCGTCACCAGTCGGCTGGTTGTGCCGAGTTCATCGACCCGCACTGCTTCACCGGCTGTTAGCCGCTTGGCCAGTTGGGGCGGCCCGTTCTTCTGGGGCTGACCCTCGACATCGACCGCCCCCTGGAATACCGCCACGTCGGTCCCGCCACGGTCGTCAACACGGACGCCGAATTCGGTCCCCAGGTCGATTACCTTGGCCATCGGGGTCGCAATCGAGAAACCTTCGGCCCCTTTCGCCACGACCACCCGGATGCTTCCACGGTAGATTCGTGCGAGCATCGGGTCTTGGACTTCGAGCACCGCTGGCCCTTGCAGTGTGAGCGAGGTGCCGTGCTCGAAAAGAATACGCAGTGAGCCGGTGTTAAGCCGGATGGTATCGCCTCGGCAAAGGCCTGATAGGTCGCTGTGAGTTCGGCTTTCGACGTACCAATCGGCGTCACCCGACTCGTTGATAATCCGCGCAACTGCCTCTCGGTCGACAATGGCAACAGCCCCCGATGGAGCGGGTGGATCACTCGATTCCTCGCTTCCGCCACGCAACCCAAACGCGATCAGCAGCGCCGCCGCGGTCGCCAGACTGCTGGCAAGCACTAGAAGACGCCCCCCCCAGCCGCCAGGCGGCTGATCGGTGCCAACCGGGCCAGCAACCCTGGCCAGCGATCGCTCCGGCCCGGTCTCGCACGGCTCGGTCTCGGCTGCGAAGTTCGCGCCGGAACCGTCGGATCGAGTTGTCGTGCGGGCCCACTCCACCAAGCGAGCTTCGTCGCCGGCAATGGAAAGCAACATTTCGGCTAGTGCCGGCTCAGTTTTCAAGCGGAGCAGCAGCGCATCAAGCTCGTCGGCCGTAAGGTCGTCTGCCAAGTAATCCAGCAGTAGCGAGCGGTCTTCGTTCGTCATTCGGCTGCCTCCTCGGCATACCTGGCTTCGATGCACTGACGCAAGGCCGTTCGAATCCGCTTCAAAACACCATAAGAGGCGGCCATGCTGCGTCCGAGATAGGCGGCGATCTGCTCGACCCCCGAAGACGTATCGCCATAGCGAAGCCTGAGCACCTCCTGGCTTCGAGGAGTCAGTTTCTCAACGCATTCCCGCAGCATCTGATCACGATTCTCACCTGCGGGCGCCACTTGCTGACGGTCCGCAGCCTCGGCCAGCACATTCACTAAATCAGAGTCGTAAACCATTGGCCTCTTTGACCTTCGGTAAAACGAAAAGACCTGACGGCGGGCAATCTCAATGGCCCAGGGCAGGAACTCGTCCTCCGCTCGCAGTTTGTGAAACGAAGTGATGACGCCGACCGACAACTCCTGGAACACCTCTTCGGCGTCGTGGTGGTTCCGTACGCATGCCAGTACATACCCGTACAGATCGCAACGATGCTTCATGAGCAGGCGGGTGATCCCTGCATTGCTCGCCGCGTCGCGCTCCGCCCCGGGCAACCCGTCAGGTATCCCTGCATTTGGCATGGCACTTCACCTTGGGGCGCCTCCCTCGCCATAGGCCAACCCGGCGGGGAGAGGCGTCCGTTACTATAATATATGTCCCGAGCCGTTAGGTTTAGGCGCAGGCCAACCCCCTTCGCCGGACATTTTTAGCCGATTTAGGGCGCGAAAGCAGCCCCAGCGGAGATGCGGGTGCTGACGGAGTTTCGGCATTGGCAACTCTAAACGGAAGGCACTTCCGGCTTGCCTTGTCGAACAATTACATCCCTCGGAGGAGGGCACTGTGTGCCATCACAACCGGTTGTAGAACATGTGCATTGTTCGACAAGGGACTCCCTACGATAGCTTGCCCGCAGCCCCAATTCATCGCGCCAAGGGCATCGAGAAATCGTTCATCGAACGATCGTGTTGCAGCGCGAAGACCGGAATCTGCCAGGCCTTCAGTTTACGCTGTAGTGTTCGCACCGAGATTCCGAGCGTCCGCGCAGCGTGTGTGCGGTTGCCGTGGTGCAATTGCAGTGCATTCTCGACAGCAGCCCGTTCCAGTTGTTCGAGCGAGGTGCCTGCCGGAATGTCAATTCTAGAATAAGTCTGGCGAACTTCCGCATCGCCCACTTCGAGTTGCGATTCCAGTTGCTGCAAGCGATCGTCCTTCCGACTCGCTTCGAGCCATTTGACAATCCGCACGAACAGTTCGTCTCGATGGATCGGCCTGGCAAGGTAGTCGGCTGCCCCAGCCTTCATGGCTGCAATCGCATCGGCAACTTCACTCGGGCTCGACAGCAAGATGAAGGGCGTGGTGGGATGGTGCGTGTGCCATCGCCGCATCAATTCTTGGCAACCACGCTCACCGACTCGCAGGTCGCAGAGCACGAGATCGATCGTACGATCCAGGTGTTCGAGGGCGTCTGCGATACTATTGGTGTGCAGCAAATGAAAATTGTCGGTTCCAAGTGACTGGCTCACGAGTTCGTGGTCGCTCCAAGCGGTGGCGACGACTAGAATCTTGGGTGTTGTCGAAAACATGGTCTTGGTCTCGTTCCGGTGAGAAGGTGAAAACTGACAAAATACCTTTCCACCAAAGGAATCGGTGAAAAGGCGAGTGCCGAACCGGAGGGGGAACGGGCGCGCTGCCGCCGATGCACCCTTTGGGTTCGCCTACCCGCAGTAGCTCGCAGAAGCAAACTTCATACCGACTCGAAAGGTCATCAGCCCTCAGACAGAATGCCATGCCAGCTCTCGATTTATGCTGCTCGAAATCCAACTGGCGAAGCGCCTGGGCCCCAACTGGGGTGGCTGCCGATCGACCAGCATGACGGAATGTCGCCCATCCACAGCTTGCCTGAAAGCTGGGTGCCGCTTGGCAGTCAAACAATTTGGAGTCGATGCAAAACTATCGCTGCCTGCTCCCGCGTCGGGCTTGGCATGGAGTTAAAACTGGTCCGGGACGCCACCTGCCTGCAGATGTAGTGACATGCCTCAGTTACCCGTCCGGCCCGGCTCCATTCCCGCGACCTGGAAGTTGTGGCATGAGAATTGCAAACAACGCCGAAAGCAACTGGCAGCCCTTCCAGACAACTGAGTTATCGAATTAGGCCGCGATCCTTTTCCACCTTATAATTACCTGTAGCAGTCCAGTTGAGAAACCTGCAGCCGACCTCTGTGAGGTCGGATTCGCTGGAAAAACTCGAGGCCACAGATCTCGGCTACAACAACGAACAAGCGCTTCAACAGATATTTAGAAATGGGTGAATCTGTAGCTGCAACCAGACGGCATATTCCTGCATTAATTCCCCCTTTTTGTGGCGAAATCATGAAGCTTGAAAGCCCTCCGTCGGACATCGTGCTTGATATTCAAGGCACGCTCGATCGCTTCGGCGGCGATAAACGGCTCTTTCAAGAGATTATCGCCTTCTTTCTGGAAGATTCGCCGCCACTTCTGTGCGAATTAAAGCGAGCTGCTCTAGCCTCCCAGTCGCAAGCAGTGCGGGAAATCGCTCACGCTTTGAGAGGTTTGATTGCCGGTTGCGGCGGCATTCGCGCCACGCAGGCAGCCCAACGAGTCGAACGCGCCGGGGAGCAGGCAGACTTGGAAAATATCCGGGAGTTGATTGCTACCTTGGAGAGCGAACTGGAACTTTTGTGGCAAACCGCCAAAGATTATCGCTTCTGACCCGACTTGGCCCCCGTGATTGAATGGGACACTCGAGAGGCCACCGTCGTTCGGTTACCTGCCTTTCGATCCTTCGCTCACACCTCCATCGGCTCGCCTGCTACTTGCACCGTCGTGTCGATCGAGACGCCTAAGGCTTTCACCTTGCTGCGCAAGCAGCCGCGCGTAATCCCCAGCAAGCGTGCCGCCTTCGACTGATTCCCCCCGCATGCTCGCAGCACATGCGTCACCAGGTAACGGTCCATAAATTCCAACGTCTCGGCATAGAGAGACGTCGAATTACTACTCATGCGAGCTTGGACGAACAGTTTGAGATCGGTCGCCGCGTCTCTGCTCGACCCTTCGGGGGTGCTCGTCGTCGCGGTAGCTTCCAGATGCCGGACCCGATCTGGAATAAAGTCGGGGAGGATCACCGGCCCGGCAGAACGCAGCAGTGTCTGCTTGAGCACGTTTTGCAGCTCTCGCACATTGCCTGGCCACGAGTACCTGGTCAATATCTTCATCGCTTCGTTGGCGATGCCGTGTACATCCTTGCGTAGTTCACGGCTAAAGAGCGCCAAATAGTTCTCCAGTAACGGCACCAAGTCGTCGGGCCGGTCGCGCAGCGGTGTCAGTTGAATCGTGAAGCCGCTCAATCGGTAATACAGATCGGAGCGGAAGTCGCCGTCTTGGACCATTTTTTCCAACGGGCGATTCGTCGCGGCGATCACGCGAACATCGGTCGTAATCGTTTCGTTGCCACCTACGCGTTCAAACTGCTGCGACTGCAAGACGCGGAGAACTTTGCTCTGCACCAACGTCGACATGTCTCCAATCTCATCGAGAAACAACGTGCCGCCGGAGCATTGTTCAAACTTGCCGATCCGTCGCTGATCGGCCCCCGTGAAGGATCCTTTTTCGTGCCCGAACAGTTCGCTCTCTAACAGGGCGTCTGGGATCGCGGCGCAGTTGACCGCCAGAAATTGCCCCTTCCGTCGTGGGCTGTGTTGGTACACCGCCCGCGCGACAAGCTCCTTGCCCGTGCCGCTTTCGCCACGGATCAACACGGTTACGTCCTGAGGCGCCACCCGCCCAATGGCCTTATAGACCTCCTGCATTTGAGCGCTCTGGCCAACGAGCGTATCACTCCGAACAGCCGTAGCATCCTCATGGATCGGACAGCTTGACCCTGGCAGATCGACCGGGATGTTCATCAGCCGCCGAATCTCCAGCGCCTGACCGACCAATTCTTGGATTCGTGCAAGATCCAGTGGCTTGAGCAAATAGTCGAAGGCGCCGAGCGTCATGGCCTTGATCGCCGTCTCGCTACTGGCGAGCGAAGTGATGAATATGATCGGCAGTTTTGCATCCGCTTCGCGCAACTTCTCGAACAATTCGAGGCCTGAAGTTTTTGGCAGCAGGATATCGAGCAGCACTACGTCGGGCTGCACTTCTCCCTGCAGGCGCAGCCCTTCTTCGGCAGATGCGGCCGACACGACCATCGCATCGTGTTGTTCAAACGCTTTCTCGATGAGATGCCGTACGGAACGGTCGTCGTCGATGACCAGAATCTTCGACATCACCCATGCTCCTCTTCAATGTCTGGCCGAATCTTGCAATCGCGGAGAGAGCCTATTGAATATTACTTCATCATTGGACAAGCGGCGGGCGGGATGTCCCAGAGGCAAGACGAAGGGCGTGGAATTCCTGGCACGCAATCAACCCAGCCCCTCGCTCAAAACGCTGGGCGTGCCACCCGGAAAGTTTGAATGGGCCACCCAATTCCCTCAGCGTATTTCCGGACGGACTCATTTAATTTTCAACTGCCCATCGTAGTTGGACAAGCGGCGATCGGTGAATTCCCTTATTTTCCCGTTGTGCGGCTTTGCTTTCACTGCTTGAAAGCTAAGTCAGTCTCCGTTAATTCTATTTGCTCAAGGTCAGTATCTCACGCAACGCGCCTAGGTCGGCAGGCTTTACCAAATGGTGGTCAAACTCTGCTTTGTGCGAATGACGGCTGACCTCATGCTGCCCATAACCCGTCATCGCTACGAGCAGCGGAGCTGTTTCCCCCATTTCGCTGCGCAAGCAGCGCGCTACTTCGTAGCCATCCATGCCCGGTAGCCCGATATCCAGTAGCACCACCTCTGGCTGAAAGTCCTTCGCTGCCAGCAACGCTTCACGCCCATCCACGGCGGAGCGAACTTGATGGCCCAATTTGCGCAACAGCGCGACCGTCACTCGCGCCAGGGCTGGCTGATCTTCAACCACGAGTATCCGCCGCGAGCAGAAGTCCTTCTCAGGCACAGGCGGTGCTGGCGGTACTGCCAAGGTGATTTCACCAATCAACACCGGCAGGCACACACAAAATTCGGCGCCGTGACCATAGCCTTCACTCGTGGCCCACACCCGGCCGCCGTGGAGCTCCGCAAGCCCCCGCACAATCGTCAGCCCAATGCCGAGTCCTCCCTCCGCACGATGCAGAGAGCGATTAGCTTGCGAAAACAAATCGAACACGTTCGGCAGCAAATCCGGTCCAATCCCAATGCCGTTGTCTCGAATGCGGAATACCACTTCTCCATGCTCGTGGGAGGCACCAAAGTAAATCTCGCCGCCCGGGTCGGTATACTTGGCAGCGTTCACGAGCAGGTTGGAGAGGATTTGCTCTAGCCGGAAGGGATCCGCTTCCAGCAAGATCTCTTCTCGCGGAGTCGATAAATGCAGCCTGTGGCCCCGCGCAGTGAACAACGGATAATTCGCTTCGGCGACACGCGTCACAATTTCGCCCACCTTCACTGCCGACTTCTGCAATTGGATTCGGCCGCTTGTGATTCGGGAAACGTCCAGCAAATCGTCTACCAGTCGCTTCATCAGCGAAGCCTGTTGTCGAATCACTTCGATCGTTTCCTGGTACGTCGCATCGGTCGGATTCAACAACTTCGTCAGTTCGCCTGCATTGGTGATGGTTGCCAAGGGGTTCCGCAGTTCGTGGCCCAACATCGCCAGAAATTCATCTTTGCGCCGCTCGCCATCGCGGATCGTTTGATAGAGTTGTGCATTGTCGAGCGCCGTGGCTGCCCGGCCAGCCAAGTTTTCTAGCAGCCCCACGTCGGCAGGTTCAAAAAACCGTCGTTCTCCCTCCAAGCAGCAGAGAATGGCCCCCAAGGCGGCATCTCGCGCGACGAGCGGCACCGCCATGCAACTCGACCAGTTCCGGTTCGGGCTGGTGCCAGGGGCGTCGCGCAACGCGTCGATCGGAATTGCCTTCGCATGGCCGCTCTCGATCGCTTCGTAAATCGGTTTGGCTAGCGCCGCAGGGACCGTCTCGATCCGCGCGTGCGAACTCGATGTCGGCTTCTCCTCCGGGCTTGTCTCCGCTGCCATCGGGGCAAACCAGAAGCCTCCGGTGGGGTCGTCGAGTACCAATTGGCATGCGTCGGCGAGCGCCGGTACCACCGCCCGCCGCAAACTTGCTAACGTGGCGTCAAAATCAAGCGACCGCGATAACAAGCGGCTTGCCTCGGCCAAAATCGCCGAACGACGCATCGCCTTTTCTGCCACTTGCCGTGCTGCTTGCTCGCGGGCCAGCTGCACTCGGTGAGCGGCTTGCTGGCGAATGGTCTCCGTCTTCTGAAAGAGTTCGACGAACACACCGACCTTGGTTCGCAACACATCGGCGTCCAGCGGCGCGAAAATGAAGTCGACCGCCCCCAGCGAGTAACCCTTGGCAATCTGCCGGGCATCGTTCAAGGCCGTGACGAAGATTATCGGCGTGTGCTCCGAGCGCTTCCGTTCGCGGATCAACGCTGCCGTCGTAAAACCGTCCATCTCCGGCATGTCGACCGCGAGCAGAATCAGGGCAAAGTCGTGCTTCAAGAGCAGTCGTAACGCCTCGCGCCCCGAGTGTGCTTGGATCACGTTTTGATCTAACTCGGCAAGAATCCCCTCGATCGCCGCGGCCTTCGCCGGATCGTCTTCGACAACGAGCAGATTGACACGGTCGATCGCCTTCATGAATCTATCTCGCAGTTTGTATTCTACACCTTGGCGCGGCGGTTGTTTTCAAGGCGAAGCGAACAAAATGGGCTTCTCTCGATCACGCTGGTTGATTGTAATCGAGGACCCCGTCCTGGGCGGGGTCACGCGGTGTGAAAAAACGCCATAAAACTCTCGAAAGCTCGACCTTGTTGCGACCACGCGCAAACCGAAGTCCGGGCAGTTCAAGATTTCAATCCGCTGTACTTGCCGGGCGGGAAAACGGATCGGCCCTCCGCCAGAGGCGGCAATTCTATACAAGACTCTCCCTACCTGCCAAAATACGGCAGTTTGTAGCCTCGTTTCAGCGAGCCTGGGAGCAGTCAACATGATTCGCATCGGCATTGCCGGCCTCGGCTTCATGGGGATGGTTCACTACCTCACCTATCAAAAGCTCCGCAATGTAAGAGTTGTCGCACTCTGCGAGCAAAACCGCAAACGCCTCGCCGGCGATTGGCGCGAGATCCAAGGTAACTTCGGCCCCCGCGGCCAGCAGATGAATCTCTCCGGCGTGAGCACGTACACCGATTTGGCCGATTTGCTCGCAGACGATGCGGTCGACCTGATTGACATCACCCTTCCCCCGGCCCTGCATGTCGACGTCGCCCTTCGCGCTTTCGCCCGTGGCAAGCATGTATTTAGCGAAAAGCCCATGGCGCTCACCGTCTCCGATTGCCGCCGCATGCTTCGCGCCGCCAAGGCCGCTCGACGCCAGCTTTACGTCGGCCACGTGCTGCCTTACTTCCCCGAATACGCCTGGGCCCTCAAGCACATCCAAAGCGGCAAATTCGGCCGCGTCCGCGGCGGCACCTTCAAACGCGTCATCTCTGAGCCGCTTTGGCTCAAAAACTACTGGCTTGCCGAACAAGTCGGCGGACCCATGCTCGATCTGCATGTCCACGACGCCCACTTCATCCGTCTCGTGTTCGGCATGCCACGCGGCGTCGTCACCCGCGGTACCAATCAGCTGGGCCTGGCCAAACTTTGGCACTCGCTGTTCGACTTCGACGACCCACACTGTGTCGTCGAGGCCACGAGCGGCACCATCGATCAGCAGGGTCGCTCGTTCAACCACGGTTTCGAAATTCGGCTCGAAAAGGCCACGCTGATTTTTGAGTTCGCGGTCTTGGCGGGCACTGGCCGCTACCTTTGCCCCCCGACCATCCTCGATTCCGCCGGCAATGCAAAAACCATCGAACTTTCCAGCGGCGATCCGATGGATGCCTTCCACGGCGAACTGAAAGAAGTCTCCGCCTGCCTTGCCAAGAACCGTGCCAGCGATCTGCTCAACGGCACACTCGCCCTCGATGCCCTCCGCCTCTGCCACGCCCAAACCGAAAGCCTCCTCAAACACCGCCCCATCCGCATCCGCGCGAAGTAGCACCGGCAGGTGTCTCAACTTCACTTCACACCTTCGCGGCGTTGGCCACGACGTCTACCTTGGCCAACCCGCCACACCTCGCATGGAGAACGAAAAAAACAATCACTTTTCCCTAGCCGCCTTCAACCGTTCCAGCAATTCAATCGCTCGCCTAATCTCCGCCTTTTGCCGCGCTGGCTCCTGCGGGATCTCCCGCTCGATGGTTAGCGGCCCGCGATAGCCAATCCGATCGAGCGTATCTAAAAAGTCCGCGAAGCCCACCTCGCCGTCGCCCAGTGCCACCTCCTGCCCCCAAGTCACTCCAGGCTCACTCGACCACTTCGCATCTTTGCAGTGGACGCTTCGCACGTATCGGCCCAACTTTTCCAGCGCTGCGAGTGGCTCCCCCATGCCGTACAAAATCATGTTTGCCGGATCGAAATTTACAAACAGGTTGCCTCGCTCCACGTCCGCGAGAAATCCCAGCAGCACCTCCGGCAGTTCCTGCCCCGTTTCCAAGTGCAGTGCCTGCGAATTCACTGCACAGTGGTCGCACAACTCGCGGGCGACCGCCACCACTGCCGTGTATTCCGGGTCGCGCTTCTCGTGTGGCATAAAGCCGAGGTGTACCCCCACCACGTCCACGCCCAACGCCCGCGCAAAGTCCGCGATCTCCTTCAGTTCCTGTGTCCGCGCGGTCCGCGTCGCCTTGGGCACCAGCCCCACCGTTTGCTTCACGGTCGGAATGTCTGCGTAACTCTCGCCCGCAAAACCGCCAAAGACACACGTCACCGTCAGCCCCAAATCGCTCAGCCGCTGGCGAAACTCGCGCACTCGCTCGGCAGATCGCGACTCCAGTCGCGGCGTGTGCAAGTGGCAAGTCTTCACGCCCAATTCATGCGCCACCTCCAAACGCACGCCCAGCCCTTCGTCGATACTCGCAAACACACCGCTCGGCCACTTCTCGCTCGTCATCACTTGCCTAATTCCCTTCGTAAAATATCCGGCCGATTGGTCGTGAGCCCCCACGCGCCCAGCCCCGCATAAAACTTCGCGACCGTAGGATTATCGACCGTCCACACGTGAAATTCCTCGCTGCCAGCCGCTCGCAACTTCTCCACAAACGCTTCATCAAAATGCTCGGGCAATGCCTGCGAGCCAAATCCACCCGCTCCCAGTCGGCAAATCGACGCAATCACCTCATCCGCTCCCGGCTGCCAATGACCATCGTTCCCCCGTTTGTATCCACTCAACCAATGGCAGGCGACGTCTGATAGTTCGTGGCGACAGGCTGAGATTGTCGCTCCGATAAAGCTGATAATCAACACATTCGTCGGCTCGATCAACTGTTTGCTGAGGACCGACTTCAGCGGTAGCACAATCTCCGGACCCACTTTCAGCTCAATCACCAATTTCTTCTCCTCGGGCACGACGGCAATCACATCCTCGAGCGTCGCCACCCGCTCGCCTCGCCACGGCTCGCCCTTCCACAAGCCCACGTCGAGCGCCCGCAACTCGACCAACCGCGATTCCTTCACCACCAGCTTTTGGCCCGCGACCCGCTGGGTGTCGGCGTCGTGAAGGCAAACAAGTTCGCCATCGGCCGAAAGCCGAAAATCCCCCTCGACCCCCTCTGCCCCTTGATCAAACGCCAGCCGAAACGCCGCGAGCGTATTCTCCGGCGCATCGAACGACGCTCCACGATGACCGATGATGTACGACATCTCCACCTCGATAAAACCGATCTAGCTCTGCACAAACCACGAACATCATAACGGTTTGCCCGGCTTGTCCCCAACGTGGCTTCCAACAGTCACTAAGACCACGGAGGAAAAAAGGGGGACATTCCACGCCTGTTCGGCCCATCGATTGCAGCAAGGATTCTGAGTTGCATGGCGTGTGCCAACAAATAGCAACAGGAGTGGCGAGTGGGAACGTCGGCGCGCGCCGGATGCAGCGTTCGCGTAGTTCTGCGCAGCGTCGAGCTGGCCGGCATTCTGTGGCAAGAACGGGCCTACGCGACGTGCGGCTTGAGTTTTTTGAGATGCGCCAGCAATTCCTCTTCGTCTGC
>JBGSUJ010000137.1:0-69146 GCA_041753435.1 Pirellulales bacterium
ACATCGTCGGAAATCGCCCCAATCGATTCGAGCCCCGACGTGTCAAACGGCGGCCCAAACCCCAGGCCCTACTCCTCAAACCACGTGCCGAGTACAAACGATATGCAGCGTAGGGACTTACGAAAGTTCAAGTGCCATTCAAGTCTCACACTGCATTAAGAACCAACCGGCCGACCCGCCTAAGATCATGCCTAGTAAAACCAGCCAGCGACTCCCCCAGGCCAGCTTTAGTAGATTTACTTCGCGGTGACTGGCGGGTGCCTCAGCACCCCCTCCGTATGACTCGATGGCGGAGGGCGCATATTGCTCGATACCTATTAATGAAGACATATCTGCCTCGGATTCCCACTGGATACCAGGTGCAACTGGAAACAACTGTCGAATCCGCCTCTTTTGACTCAACCAATCCCACCCCGCGATCAATCATTATCAGTACCCCCCACTCTATCCGAAACTCGGTCCTTCGACAAACAAATCCAGCCGCTTTCAATGGGTGGATCTCTAACTCCCAAAGTCGTTTTTTCAGTGATTCTGCCGCGATCGAACGATCGAGGAGGATTGAGGGGCCCGGACGACTTGGGCGGCCACCGGATCCCGTGTAGGGCAGCGGTTTCGGGTGCCGCCACTGGAGATGAAATTTTGAGGAATATTTCAGTCTCTGGCGTCGCCGGGAGAATGATCTATAGCGGGCGGGAGGGCTGAAGTGCTTCGAATCGTCGCATAACGAGCGGCCGCCTCGTTCGATCGGTGAAGTGTTCGGGACATTCCAGCCAAGCCCTCAAAGCCGATCAATCTTTCAATCCGCATATAGCTTGTCGGGAGGGTCGAATTCCGCCAGCCCCACCCCCTTCGATCGGGAAAACGGATCGGACCTGCGGGCTCTTCCAAAGCTTGCACATGGGGGGTACGCGAGTATAGTGAGTTGTGTTGCGTCCCACGAGCGGCACAGAAATAAAGCGGCTCAAAATTGCAATAAACCGGCTCCATGGCAGTGCGCCAGCACGTTTTTCCGTTGGTTTGCAGTCTTTCCGACTGCGGCCGAGCAAAACATGTGAATTGCTATGGTCTGACAATTCGGGCGGTCGCTGTTCGGCGCCTGGTGCACCGACCGGGACGGAGTCCGCGCTGAAAGACACATCACTGAAGCAACCTCAGTCACTCGATCGCTGCCTTGCTCACGCTCGCACAAAACCCGCCGATGACTTGGCCAGCCGACCTCTCTTTGGTCGGCGTGCGCTCCCCTTGGATGGCCGCCTTCTGCCGGCCACGCCAGGAGAAGGCGCTGGCCTGGGATTTGTGTCGACGGGAAGTCAGCTATTTTCTGCCGATGGTGATGCGGGTCACATCCTCGGGCGGGCGCCGGCGGCGGAACCTGTACCCGTTGTTTCCGTCCTATCTCTTCCTGGCCGCGGGCGAACGGGAGCAGCTCGTCGCCCTCAAGACCGATCGCCTCGTCAAGCTGATCAAAATCAGCGAATGCCAACAGGCTCAGTTCCGCCAGGAAATGACCAACTTGGAGATTGCCGTCCGCGAGTGCCCCGGGTCGGTCGAGCTTTATCCGCGATTGGTAAGTGGTGCCCGCGCAAGGATCAAGTCGGGGGCGATGAAAGATCTCGAGGGCATTGTCGTCGAGGCCGACAACAAACGCAAAATTTGGCTTGGCGTAAGCGTGCTCGGGGTGGGTGCGACAGTGGAGATTCATGCGGATCTGGTTGAGATCTTATAGACCGCGCATCGCAGGCAAGTCGCCCCCGCCGATCTGGCTCCAGCTGTTGCTCACTGAACTCACTGTTCCCGTGCTCGCCGCGTCTGACCTTCCGCCGGGAGCGGATGCTGCCTCCCAAGTGTTACCGCGCCGCCGGCCGCGGGTGCTGTTTATCAATCGCTCGTACTGGCCTGATGTGGAAGCCACCGGCCAACTGCTGACCGAACTTTGCGAAGACCTGGCCGATGAGTTTGACGTGACGGTGCTCTGCGGTCAGCCGCGAACAGTTGTCGAAGATGTGCCCGCCGAGGCAAATGGATTTGTGGAGTGGCACGGTGTGCGGATTCGTCGCGTCCGCCATACCCAGTTCGATAAGGCCTCGTTCTGGGGGCGGCTGGCGAACATGCTGACGTTCCAATTCGCGGCCGCCTGGTCGGCGATCATGGCGCCGCGAGCCGAGGTGGTCGTCGTCGAAACCGATCCCCCCCTGCTCTGCCTGTTGGGGCGGCTGCTGCAATTCGTCTGGCGGACGCGGCTGGTCTGCTACCTGCAAGATATTTACCCCGATATCGCGGTGGCGCTAGGCAAACTGCGGCCGGGCGTACTCACGTCGCTGTTGCGGCGGATGTTCTTTCGCATCTATCGCTGCAGCGACGCGGTGATCGTGCTCAGCCGCGACATGCGCGACTTGCTCACCGAGTTTGGCGTGTCGGCCAAGCAGATCGCCGTAATTCCCAACTGGATCGACACCAGGGAAATCTACCCCATCAAACAGAACAACCGCTTTCGGTACGAACACGGCTGGGATGCAGCAGGCGGCGACCACAAATTCGTCGTCATGTACTCGGGCAACATGGGGCTGAGCCAGCGGCTCGACCAGGTGCTCGACGTAGCCGAGCAGCTGAAGGATTGTCCGGAGATCGTGTTCGCACTGGTAGGCGACGGCGCCGACCGCCGCCAGCTCGAACGGCTGGCTGCCGAAAAACGCCTCACCAACGTCCGCTTTCTCGATTACCAGCCCCGCACCCGCTTGGCCGAAAGCCTCAGCGCGGCCGACCTGCACCTGGTGATCCTCCGCCCAGAAATCACTCAGTTGCTGATGCCGAGCAAACTCTACGGCGTGCTGGCCTCGGGCACGCCGGCGCTGGTGCTAGCCGACCCAACGAGCGAATTGGCTCGCATCGTCAGCGAGAACAACCTGGGCAGCGTCATCGATCCGCGTGGCGTTACGAAGGAAGTTACAGCCGCCTGCGCCGCGGCGATCGGCCGTTATGCATCCGCTCGCACCACCACAGCCGACGCAGGCCGCCGCGGCCGCGAATACGCGGTGCGCCACTGCGACCGCACAGCGAGCGTGGGTGCGATGCGTAAGACCTTGCAGCGCCAGTGTGCAGTCGCTGGTTTAATTTCCAGTCCTTGAATTTCCGCCATCCCTCCAATGCCAGTCCTGGAAGCGACAGCTGACCTCTCGCCGATAGAAGAACCGCAACCTAGTCCAGCGATGCTACGTCGGCGTTGGCTGTTCACCTGGGTAGGCCGGGTGGCCGAGTTTGGCTTTGTTCAGTGTTGGGTGCAGTTGCTGGCGGGCATTGCTGGCATTATCGTAGTTCGCACGCTTTCAAAACAAGACTACGCGTTGTACGTGGTGGCCAACACGATGCAAGGCACGTGTAATCTGCTGGCCGACATTGGCATAGGTATTGGCATGACTTCTATCGGCGGCCGCGTCTGGAACGACCGCCGCCGACTGGGCGAGCTAGTCAACACAGCCGTCAGCATGCGGCGGCTGTTCGCCACGTCTTCGGTCAGCATCTGTGTGCCCTTGGCAGCCTGGATGCTGTGGCGAAATGGCGCGGACGTCCTCAATACGATACTCCTCTGTGCGATACTCGTAGTCGGAGTGCTGCCCCAGTTACAAGCCACTGTAATGCGTGTTGTGCCACAGTTGCACGGTGAGTATCGTCGTCTGCAGCACCTCGATCTGGGTAATGCCTTGCTGCGGCTGGCGTTGATCGGTTTCCTCGCGATTTCGCGAATGAACGCTTGGTTGGCCGCCGCGGTCGGCGCGATCTCCAGCTGGGTGCAAATGATCGTTACCCGTCGCTGGGCGAGCGAACACCTGGAAACGACCGCCCCCATTCATGCCGACGATCGCCGCGAATTATGGCGATTATCGCTGCGGCAGCTTCCCAACACATTGTTCTTTTGTTTCCAGGGCCAAGTAACGCTGCTAATCCTTACGCTGGTGGGCAATCCGCAGGGAGTCGCCGATATCGGTGCATTGGGTCGGCTATCGATGCTGCTGACCGCATTCTCAGCAGCCTTCAGCAATGTGCTGGCCCCGCGGTTCGCGCGCTGCCAAGACTCGTCACGTCTGCCGCGGCTGTATTTGATGTTGATTGGTGCAGTGGTTCTCGTCCTGTGGCCCATTGTTGCCTTCGCGTGGTTTTTTCCGGCGCCGTTGTTGTGGCTGCTGGGAAACCAGTACGAATCGCTGCAGCGTGAGGTGGGTTGGATGGTGCTGGCTGGCTCCATCGCGCAGCTTTCAACAATGATGTGGATGCTTAACAGCAGCCGCGCCTGGATTCGTTTCGCGTCACTACTGTGGATTCCGCTGACCCTCGTGGTGCAGGCCATGCTGCCGTTCGTGCTCGACTTGAGCGAGTTTCACAACGTGCTCATATTTCAAGCGGTTTCCGCGCTGATCCCGTTACCGATTCTTGCCTTGGATGCCGCGCTCGGGATCCTTCGTGTGCCGACGAATTGACTGTGCAGTTTCACAATTCGCAATCATTTGCGATGGTCAGCGAGCGAATGCAAACGATAAAAAACATCATTCGCGCTGCCTTGCGGCACTTTGACAAATCAATCTCGCACTTGCCAGCTGTGTTTGACGAAAACCGCCATTCGGAATTGCGAGTTTCGGTGCATATGCTGCTAAGTGAGCTGTATCTAAATAATCCTGATATCACGATTATACAAGTTGGGGCGTACGATGGTTTCGCCAACGATCCGTTGGCGACGTTTGTCCAACAGCATCCAGTGCGCACCATAATGGTCGAACCCCAACAGCAGGCATATTCGCAGTTAGTGAAGACAACTAAGCCATTTTGCCACATTCAAACTTTGAATGTGGCGGTCAGCGAACGAGACGAGCAGCGTACGCTGTACACCCTCGCAGCCGATGACAAACTTCCGGATTGGGCCCACCAACTCGCATCGTTCAACAGGGCGTCGATTCTGAAGCATTCGCCTTGGATTCCCGACGTATCCGATCGAATAGTTCCTATCACGGTCGAATGTGTATCACCAAAGACACTACTGCGTCGAGTGGGTGTCAACCAAGTCGATGCCTTGATAATTGACGCCGAGGGATACGATATGAAGATCCTTCAAACTTTCTTCGCCATCGGTCAGCGGCCGTCGCTTATTTGCTTCGAACATCGACATTTAGAGCGAGGTGAATTCGATTTAGGCGTTAAACGCCTCTTCGAAGATGGGTATCAGCTCTCCTACCAGCATATGGATGTCTTAGCAGTGTGGGGCCGCGAAGTCTTCGAGATGCAGAGCCTCCCCAAGATGGTTGAAGCATGAACGCTCCTTTGCTTTCTGTGATCATCCCTACCTGCTATCGTCCCGATTTGCTCAGCTTGTGCTTGGAGCGGCTGGCGCCGGGGGCACAGACGCTCGATGCGACCGAATACGAAGTGATCGTTAGCGACGACGGTGTGCCGACGGTCGAAAGGCTTTTGGCGGAGCGGTTTCCTTGGGCACTATGGGTACAAGGGCCGCGGCGTGGTCCAGCCGCCAATCGTAATTGCGGAGCCGGGCAAAGCCGCGGAGAGTGGCTTGCCTTTACCGACGACGATTGCCTGCCCACGCCTGGCTGGCTGAGCGCGTATGCACAGGCGATCGAAAGTGGTATGCAAGTCTACGAGGGCAAGACGAGTGCCTGTGGAATCCGGACGCGGGTCGATATGGAGTGTCCGATTAACTTGCAGGGAGGCTATTTATGGTCGTGCAATTTCGTGATCCGCAAAAGACTTTTTGAAAGCCTGGAGGGCTTTGACGAATCATTCCCTGCCCCCGCCATGGAAGACGTCGACCTCCGCGTGCGCTTGCGAAAATGGGGAGTTGTTGCCGAGTTTGTTCCCAGTGCGGAAGTAGGGCATCCTTGGCGGCAGCGAAAAGGTATGGCTCATGCCCGGCAGGCTGCGAGAAGCGTGGTCTACTTTTTGCAGAAGCATCCGGATGAGGCAGCGGGCTTTAGCACAGTCGCGCGGAGTAAAAACCTAGCGAGAGCAATTTTTAGCCACCTGCCTAGAACAATTCGCAATGCCGGAATACGTGGAGTTTTTCGTGACTTGGCCATTACATTATATTTCCAGTCCGAGATATCAAAGGAATTGAGACGTCGACTACCATAGAAGTAATTCTCACACCTCAGTTCCCGACTGCAATTTGTTGGCTGGGGGACTAGGCGACGGTGGTAGGGGCGCGGATGGAAGAGTTGCGGTCCGAGGTGCAAACTGTGCTAATTCATATCGCATCCTTCGTAGCGAAGGTTGTAGGCTGGCTCCTAGGTTGAAGGCTATCCGCTGCATCTACCTGTTGACGTTGCGTCCGGGGCCGAGTCCCACGGACGTGCAGCGTGTAGCGGCTCGTGTTTTAGAGTCGTGGGTCCGTTGGCGTGTTTGCAGTCGGGGTGGCGCTTAAGATGATCACAACGTGACACACAGGCGGAAGCCCATTTTCCCCGGCTTTTGTCCTAAGATGATCAGAATACGGGGAGACACGGGTGAGCATCTTAGGCGGGCACGACCGGCGGGAATATTACGCAAAATGGGCAAACTGACCCCCTACCGGTTTTGGCCATCGATGAGCAAAAGTCGGCCGTGAATTTTGTCAATCTATGGCGGTGGCTATGGTTGTAGGCCGGCTGCTCTATTGAATTGAACGCTATCCGCTGCATCTACCCGTTGGTTTTGCGTCAAAAGTTGGCCTATCGCTTTGCTGCTACCACGTCACGCTGGCCGAGTGCCAACGGGGAGCCCCATCCGCTGGCACTCGCCCCGACTTCGCTTCGGTCCCTTTCGCCGACCGATGTGGCCCATCGCCAGCTTGCTTGGTTGGGTTTCTATGAATTGCCACTAAGCAAGCAAATTGTCCGACAGGCGAAAAAGCCGGGTGGGCTTTTGGTCGACGTCGGAGCGAATGCCGGATATTTCAGTTGCATGTGGGCCGCGTGGAACCCGGGCAATCGTTGTTTGGCCTTCGAGGCGTCGCCGAGAAATCTAGAGATGCTCAACGACAATGTGACTGCGGCAGGATTCGCTGATCGGATTGAGGTACGAGCCTATGCAGTGGGTCGGGTTGAGGGGCAGATGAATTTTGACCTGGGCCCAGAAGATCAAACTGGATGGGGCGGATTGGCAAACGACGAGACAAACAATTGCGTGACTGTCGAAGTGAAGCGATTAGCCGATGTGCTTGCACCTGACTTAGAGATCGCAGTCTTAAAGATCGATACCGAAGGCGCCGATGCATGGGTGCTTGAAGGGGCTGAGCAGTTGTTGCTTGAGAAGCGAGTGCGGCACGTGTTTTATGAATGCAACCTGACAAGAATGTCGCAGCTCGGAATTGATCCGGAATGGCCGCAATCGTTCTTGAGAGATTGCGGCTATCGTGTCGAGTTACTAAAAGGTGCTCACGACGGCAGTGAGTTTCACGCCACGCCTAGTGACGCGCCGAATACGTAATGCTCCTCCTGCACCTCACACCCCAACTGCCGCCGGCAATTTGTGGGCTGGGGGACTATGCGACGGTGGTGGGGGCGCGGATGGAAGGGTTGCGGCCCGGGGTGCGGTGTGCGTATCTGGCGTGCGGGCATCGGGTCGCGCCGCAGAATGCGGAGCGCTTGTGGCAGAACATCGAGCGGCTCTCTGCGGAGCAGGCGGCGAAGGGTCCGGCCGACGGCGCTCTCGCCATCATCCTGCACTACAGCGGCTATGGATATGCACCGAACGGAGCTCCGGCGTGGCTGGCCGAGGCGCTGGAGCGGCGTCCGGCGTGGTTGGGTGGGGCCCGTGTGGTGACGTTTTTTCACGAGCTTTACGCGAGTGGCAAGCCTTGGGAGCGGGCGTATTGGGTCAGCGGTCGGCAGCAGTCGGCGGCCGAGCGGATTGCCCGGGCCAGCGACGCGCTGGTCACCAACTGCGAGCAGAGTGCGCGGTGGTTGGAAGGGGTGACAGGCCGAGCGGCGGGCAGCGTGCCGCATCTGGCGATTTGTTCGAACGTAGGCGAACCGGCGGAGCTGGTGCCGTGGGACGAGCGTGCGCGACAGGCGGTGACGTTTGGCGGGGCGAGGTACAAGCGGTTTGCCTTGTGTAAGCAGGCGGAGGAGGTGGCTTGTCTGCTGCGTCAACTTGAGATTGAGGAGTTGATCGACATGGGTGAGAGCGTGCCGATTGCGACGGGTGTGTTCGAGCGAGCTGGTGTGCGGGTGGAGACGCGTGGGAGGCTGCCGGCAGCGGACGTGAGCGCGGTACTGTCGCAGAGCCGGGTGGGATTTTTGGAGTACCCACCCAATTTTGTGGCCAAGTCGGGCGTATTTGCTGGATTTGCAGCTCACGGGGTGAAAGTGGTGCTACGTCAGCGTATGCCACTAGCACTGAACGGTCTTGAGCACGCGGCACATTTTGTGGCTTTAGGTGACGATCGTGCCGCGGAGGATGTCGCAAGGTGGCTGACCTCATCGTCCGTGGTTAATTGGTATCAATCGCACAACATAGAGCGGCATGCAGAATTGTACTTAGGTGTCGCCGCGCAACTACGTGGCACTTGCAGGAAATATTCCTCACAAAGTTAATTGATCGTGTTGGCAAGTATTGTAGCGCGAATGCCGAAAAAACTGCGGAATTAGCATGAGCTTGCTCAGTCGTGTGATATCGATACGCAGGAGTTGGTAACCGCATTGGATGAGTGTCGGTCAAACATCCAATTTTGGCTTTGGTTGAAATGCAAGTAGCGCACGTCAAGGCGGCCAGCAAATGTGACGGGCATAGCACTGACGAAGGAAGGTTAGCACCCGATATTATGCCAGTGCATGTCGGCAATGCGCAGTTGCCGATATCGATTTGCATCTGCAGCCGTTCATATCCGTCGGTCGGCGGCATCGAGACTTTGGCGGAGGCGCTCTGCAATGAATGGACGCGAGGCGGGCATCGAGTGGAAGTCGTGACGGATGTGCCCGCGCCAAGCACCGGAGCGAGGCAGTTTGCCTATCCGGTCCATCACCGCCCTCAGGCCGGCGGGCTACTCGCGATAGTGCGGCGATGCGATATTCTGCTGCATCAGAACATAAGTTTGAAAGTTGTCTGGCCGCTCGCGCTTGCGAAAACAAAGTTTGTTGCCTGCCATCAAAGTTGGTACGGCACAAGGGGGCAGGCCGGCAATCGACGGGAAGCGATCAAACAATGGCTTGCTCGGCGCTGTGCTGCGAACATCTCGTGCAGCCATGCAGTGCGAGACGCCTTGGGGTGTGGGGGCGAGGTGATCGGCAACCCCTACGGTCACGAGCGATTTCGTGTACTGGCCCTGCCGCGTGAGAAAGACCTGGTATTTGCCGGGCGGCTGGTTTCCGACAAGGGAGTCGATGTGTTGTTGAGGGCATTGGGCAGGCTCGGCGAAGTCGGAAATCGCCCGACGCTGACCATCGCCGGCGATGGCCCTGAACGCGCGGCGTTGGAATGTCAGGTCGATACGATGGGATTGCGAGGCCAGGTGGAGTTCGTCGGCAGCCGCGGGCACGACGAGCTGCCGGCAATCTTGAATCGGCATCGCGTGATGGTGGTGCCTTCGTTGTGGGACGAGCCGTTTGGCATAGTTGCATTGGAGGGTGCCGCGTGCGGATGCGTTGTCGTCGGCTCGGCAGGTGGAGGTTTGCCGGAGGCAATCGGGCCTTGTGGCGTGACCTTTCCGAATGGGGATGTGGAACGATTGGCTACCGTGTTGGCAGAGCTGTTGAGCGATGAAGGGCGGCTTGCCACGTTCCGCCGAGCAGCACCGGAACATTTGGCGAAGCATCGGGCGGATGTGGTGGCGGCTAAGTATCTCGAGTTCTTTCACAAGGTCTTGAAGCGAACAGGAGCGACTGCGTCGTGACCCCCACGCAGCACTCGACGTCGATCGGCAGACCGTCGGCGACAGTGGGGTTATCCTCTTTAAGAGAGGTTGTTTCATCTGGCTGGAGCCTGGGGCTGGTGCTGCTAGCTGGCGTGCTGGTGCTGACGATTTTCGAGGGTGCGGCCAGGAAGTGGTTGTTTGCGGGGAGTCCGGCATTACGCTATGCGGCGTACTTTTCGAAGGACGTGGTGTTTCTTGTGGCCGCGTACATGGGCACGCAGCGGGGCAAGCAGGTCGATTTTTCCTGGCTGGGGTTCTGTGCGCTCTTGGTGCTCCTGCCTTCGGCAATTGGGACACTGGCACATTCGAACGTGGTGGGGGTGGCGCTTTCGGTGCGGGCGTATCTGGTGGTGCCGATTTGCGCCTTCCTGGCCGCGCCACTGGTGCGGAATTTTCGCGATGTGGAGCGGGTTGCGCTGGTGGTGGCGGCAGCGTCGCTCCCGGTGGCGATGCTGGGAGTGGTGCAGTATCGGTTGCCGGCAGGGCATATACTCAATAAGTACGACGTGGCAACCGAATACGGAGCCGCGGGCGATGCCGGCTTTGTGCGGGCTACCGGCACGTTCTCTTATATCGCCGGCATGTCAACGATGGCCTGCTTGGGGGCATGGTCGGGGGTGCTACTGGCGACGCCACTACCCGGACGAAAAACTTGGGTGCGAGCGCTGGGTGCGGCAGCGCTTGGTGCGGGACTTGTCTGTGCGGCAGTTTCCATGTCGCGGGGTGCAGTGTTGGGGTGGGCGATTGTCGCGGCCGGTGCGCTGATGCTCAACCTCCGCGCCAACCTAATGGTAACAGTGGGTCTGGCGGGGGCTGGCATGGCCGCAATCCTGCTATTTGTGAATCCGGGCGAGAGTTTGGAATCGTTGGCGGGCAAAGATTCGATCGCCACGGGGGTGATGCACCGCTTTCGGCATTCCGATAAGGCCGGAGATCGAATAACGACATTGGTTACTGACGTTTTGTACGGAGTGGCCAGTCATCCGCTCGGTGAAGGCCTGGGATTGGGGCAGCCAGGCGGCTTTTATGCATCGGGCCTAAAAATGCCAGGAACGATTGAGTCGGAATGGGGGCGGATTGCGTACGAGGTGGGCCCATTGGGTCTGATAGGTGTGCTGATTCCGCGGCTGGTCGCTGGTCTGATTCTTTGGCGTGGGCTGCAAGGGACGACCGACCGTTATCGACGCTTGGTGCTGGCGACCGCGCTGCCTTTCCTGGCGGTGAACGCGATTGGTTCGATGGCATTTAACCATGTGGGCAATTCAGCGGCTTGGGCGGTGGCGGCACTTTCGTTTGGCGCGGCATGGCCGGCGAGGATTAGTTCTGAAGAAATGGGCCGCAGGCAATGAGTTCTGCAGGCTACGACTGCGCGGCGGTTGCCGGTCGTAAGGAATTGTTGGCTGACGCGAGTAGCGTTTCCAGACCGCAAGTGCTAGTTGCCCACCCTGGTCGCCAGCATTCGCATGAATTGACGTTGGCGCTGGCTGAGCAGGGGATGCTGCGACGATATGTGACGGGTGTGCCGACACACCGACAGGCGGGTTGGTGGTGGTTTCGGCCGTTCATAGCGACGCATGCGGCGACTTATGAAATCTCCATCGATCCACAGCTGGTGCGGCACAATTTTATATCCCCCGTTGTGCGGAAATCATCCTATCGATGGTTCCCCAGAGGCCTTGCCGCATCGTTGGCACACCGAGGCGATGGATGGTTTGACCGATGTGTAGCAAGTCAGTTGGACTCGTTACAACCGGACATTTTTGTAGGGTACGAGAACTCTGCATTGTACACATTTCGGCGTGCTCGGGCGGCCGGAATCGTCACCGTTTTAGATGCAGCGAGCTTCCACCCCGATTGGCAGGATCGTTTTTATCAACCCATCGAATCTCTGAACGCTCACCGGCGAATCGTCGAGCGGAAAGAAGCCGAAGTTGCATTAGCCGACCACATTTTGACAGTTTCTGAATATGCCCGCGAAAGTTATTTGGACTGCGGCCTGAGCAAAGAACGTGTTCATGCCATGCCATTGGGTGTAGACACAGAGAACTTTCGGCTTCGATCGTGGGATAAATCAGAATTAGCGAGACGGCCACTACGATTGGCCTTCGTGGGGCATATTGATGAGCGCAAGGGAGTTGACGTTCTTCGAGCAGCTATGTTTGCGTTAAAGGAGCTATGCATGTCGCTGTCGCTGAGTATTTTTGGTAAACGTAATTCGAAGATTACATTTGAAGGTACGAGGAATGTTGTCGAGCGAGGCTGGCTTCCGCAGAGCGAACTTTCGGCCGAGCTTCGTGAGCATGACGTGCTTGTTTTGCCTTCTCGTCACGATTCGTTTGGGATGGTAGTGGCTGAAGCAATGGCCTGTGGGTTACCAGTGATCGTATCGGAGAACGTGGGTGCGAAAGAAATGGTGACAGCAGGAGCTAATGGTTTGATTGTCCAAGTGGATGATTCGATAGCACTTGCCAACGCGATACGCTGGTTCGTCGAGCACAAAGGCGAAATACCGAGAATGGGCCTCGTCGCGAGGCAAGCTGCCGAACGATATAGCTGGCAAGTTTATCGCAAGCGAGTGGTAAAACTGTTGTTGACTTTTTCGTCGATGCCTTGCGAGACGAACTAAACATTTGCTTGCCATCCTGACCAGCCATCCGATTCAATATCAGGTTCCAATATGGCGAGCCTTGGCCGAAGACGGGCGAGTGCCGTTTACGGTGTGGTACCTTACGCCGCATGGTGTGGCGGCGACTAGGGACCCTGGGTTTGGACGATCTTTTTCCTGGGATATTGATCTTCTAGAAGGCTACCCATCCAGTTTTTTGCGAATTGATGCGGGCTGGGATTTAAGCCGGTTCCGTGGTGTCCGATTGAAAGAGCATCTTGTGGAACGGATGAAGCGTGAGCGTATCGACACCTTGTGGGTCGAAGGCTGGCGGTTCGAGGTTTTCTGGCGGGCGATTCGCGCTGCTCGGAAGCTCGGCATCAGAACATGGATGCGGGGCGACAGCAACGATTTGAAAATGGACTCGATGGTGAAACGACTGGTCAAACGGCCGCTGCTTTCTCGCGTGTTAGGCCAAGTCGACGAGTTCCTGTGCATAGGATGCGCGAATCGCCGGCTCTATGAATCGTATGGAGTCGGCCGCGCGCGGTGCCATTCTACACCTCATTGCGTTGACAACGATCGGTTCAGCCGGCAAGCTGCCGACCTGCGACCGCGGCGTGCCGAAGTTCGTCGGCAATGGAACGTGCCGGAGGACGCATTTTGCGTCCTGTTTTGCGGCAAATACATTCCAAAGAAGCGTCCGCTCGATCTGGTGGAGGCTGCGCGGCAACTCGTCGCGAGCGCTGAGTCTCTGCCAAAACTGCACTTGCTGTTTGTCGGAGATGGCGACTTAAAAGGTCAGATTAAGCGTGGATGCCAACTGGCATTCGATGCTGAAAATGAGGCTCTATCAGTCCGATACGAAGGGAAGCGACCCACGGCGTCCTTCGTTGGATTTCTAAACCAGTCGACAATTGTCGAGGCGTATGTGGCGGCTGATGTGCTGGTTTTGCCGAGCGACAGCGGCGAAACGTGGGGGCTAGTAGCAAATGAAGCGATGTCCTGTGGAACCCCGGCTATAGTGAGTGATTTGTGCGGATGTGCTGAGGACCTTGTTGCGCTGCTAGATCGACGATTGGTCTTTCGCTGTGGTGCTCAGGACGACCTGGCGGCGTCGATAAGGCACGTAATGATGAGACCACCAAAACGTGCTGCTGTTGAATCAGCGGCGAATACGCACCATCTGCGACACACTGTGTTGAAAGTAGCTGAGCTATATCAACAGACTCGTGCAACATGTTAGCTGAAACCAAATTAGATTCCAGAGAAGCGAGTGCTTGTGTACAAGGGCAGAAGTCGGCCAAAGTCGTGCATTTCCATCGCCGCCCGTTCCCTGGGCAGCACAGCATTGAAATCTTGTTTGAAAATATGCGTGAGGCGATGCAGGCGGCGGGGACAGCGATTGAGGTGGCGAAGGTGCCGTACTTCAGCAAGGGACTTCGTGCACGGGTGGCCAACGCTCGCTGGGCGGCGCGAAATCAGGGCGATGTCAATCATATCACTGGTGACGTCCACTATTTGGCACTCGCGCTCGATTCGAGGCGGACGATTCTTACGGTCCACGATTGTTTTGCACTGGAGCGGCTCTGCGGGCTCAAGCGGTGGCTGCTCAAACGGTATTGGTTCGATTTGCCGGTGGACCATGTAGCAGCAGTGACGGTAGTTTCGGAGGAGACACGACGTGAACTCATACGGTATGTGCCCGCGGCGGCGGCAAAAACGATCGTGATTCCTAACGCTGTATCGCCAATGTTTCGGCCCACACTGCGCGAGTTTTGCCGCGATCGACCGCGAATTCTCCAGATTGGCACGACACCGAACAAGAATCTTGCCCGCTTGTTTGCTGCACTGGAGGGATTGTCGTGTGAATTGCATATTGTCGGTCGTTTGCCAGATACCGAGCGTTCCCAACTGGCCGCTGCAAGAATTGCGTATTTCAACTCGCAGGATTTAACTGAGCAGGAGATGTTTTCGTGTTATTGCGATGCCGACGTGATTTGCTTCGCATCGACATATGAGGGTTTTGGCATGCCGATTGTGGAAGCCCAGTGGGTTGAGAGGCCGGTGATCACCAGTAACCGTTCGTCGATGCCCGAGGTGGCGGGCGACGGGGCGTGCTTGGTGGATCCGTTTGATGTCGCATCGATTCGACGGGGTATCGATCGAGTGATTGGCGACCATGTGTACCGGGAGCAGCTTGTCGACGCAGGCAGGACGAATCGAGAGCGATTTTCCTTGCAAGCAGTTGCTGACCAGTATTTGGAGTTGTACCGTGCCGTGCGAAGTGACCGGCCGAACGTACCCGCCTCCCTTTCCGTGGCTGAAGCGTAGTCATGCACGTCATTCATGCCGTGGCGGATCTGGATCCAGCGCTGGGTGGCACGTCGCGTTCAATTTCGGAACTGGCCATCGCACTTGCACGAGAAGGAATTACAACTTTTGCTTGGACACCGCAGCCCCAGCAAGCAAACTGGGTGGAGCCATTGCGGTCAAGCGGCGTTCGCATTCTCAATGGCTCATTGCAACCATTGCTCTCATTCAACCGAGAAGATCTGCTGATCCATAGCCATGGCATTTGGTTGCCGACGAATCATCGAGTGGCAAAGTTTGCGACCAGGTACAGACTGAAGCGAGTCGTCAGCCCGCGTGGAATGCTGGAACCCTGGGCGTTGAATCATCGCCGTTGGAAGAAGCGGCTGGCGTGGAAACTTTATCAACAGAGGGATTTGCAGCAGGCTGCAGCGCTGCACGCGACGGCGCCGGCCGAGGCCGAGCAATTGCGAAAGCTGGGGATGACGCAGCCGATTTTTGTGGTGCCCAATGGCATCGCGCCACCTGAACAGCAGATTCGTGTTGCATCGAGTAGGTTTGACAAAAATGGTGTATCGCAGCAAGCGACTGGCAAGTCACGGACCGCGGTGTTTCTGAGTCGAATTCATCCGAAAAAAGGGCTGCCGTTATTGGCAGAGGCCTGGCAACGGGTGCGGCCGGTGGGCTGGCAGATGCAGGTGGTGGGGCCGGACGAAGAGGGCCATCGTCGCGAACTGGAATCGCTGGTTGAGCAATTGGGAATTGCCGATGTTTGGCGCTTCCACGATCCAGTGTTTGGCGAAGAGAAGTGGCGAGTGCTTGGCGATGCCGATCTAATGATCTTGCCTACGCATAGCGAGAACTTTGGCAATGTAGTCGCAGAATCGCTAATGGTTGGTACGCCCGTGATAACGACGACAGGTACGCCTTGGAGCGACTTCGTGACGCATCGCTGTGGTTGGTGGGTCGAGCCTACAGTCGAGTGCATTGCAGCCGCGTTGCGGGAAGCCTGTGGTACGCGGAGCGACATGCTATGGGAGATGGGGCAGCGTGGCCGGCTATGGGCGGAGCGGGGTTTTGCTTGGGACGGCATCGCCGCGCGTATGATCGCCGCCTACGAGGCGGTACTTGGCGCGAAAACAACGCTTGATTTCGTAAGTGCTGCTTGATGCTCGACATCGCCAGAAATCGGGCGATTGCGAAGTACTCAGCCGGAGAACAGTTGCGACGAATTCTGTGGGGTATCGGGTGGATCGTATTCCGGCTCAGTCCGCGCCCATGTTACGGATTTCGGCGATTGCTTTTGCGATGTTTTGGTGCACAAATAGGAAGCAATGTGAACGTTAGTCCCACCGCAAGGATTTATTTTCCATGGATGCTTCAGGTTGGGGACTTTGCTTCGATTGGCGACGACGTGTATCTGTACAATTTGGGAGTTTTAAGCATTGGCCCCAGGGCGACAATTTCTCAACGGGCACACTTGTGCGGGGGGAGTCACGACTACACTGTGCCCTCGATGCCGCTGCTGCGACTGCCGATAACTGTCGAAGCGGATGCTTGGGTGTGTGCTGATGCATTTGTAGGCCCCGACGTAACCGTGAGAGAGGGAGCGGTTGTGGGTGCAAGGGCGGCAGTGTTCAAGGATGTTGAACCGTGGACGGTTGTTGGTGGTAATCCGGCCCGAGTGATTAAATTGCGTCGGTTGAGTCAATGCGAATTGGGGATGATTTCGGCAAAGCCAGCTCGCGAGCCACATCTGTGAAAGAGTTGCAGCATACTTTGGGTTATCGATATGGTAACGAAGAAGTTGCCCATCTTACGAAGGACTTCGTGTGGAATCACAATTGTACTAAACAGTGCTGAGGGATTTTGGTTGCAACAAGAGTTTTTTGCTCAAGATGCAGAGACAGATGCTGCGTCAGCGTGTTTCGGTGAAATTCGGTTCCGTAAATTGGTTGAACACCAACTAGAGGCAATCCGTTTAATGCGACAGAGATCTAGCGGGTCAGGTGAATAGGGTAGTGTTAGAGTCGTTCGATAAGGTTGTATACGATCAGGAACATGTTTTGCTGCCGCTTTCCATCGTAGTACTCACCAAGAACGAAGAGAATAATATTTCCAAGTGCCTACAATCAATCGCGAACGTTAGCGACGATGTCCACGTTCTGGATTCTGAGTCGACGGATCAGACTGTGCCGCTCGCACGCGCGAATGGTGTGAACGTTCATGAACACCGGTTTAGGTCATTTGCTGACCAACGAAATTGGGCAATCGATAACATAGAGCTTCGCTATAAATGGGTATTTCACTTAGATGCTGATGAACGATTTACACCGGAGTTAGCGAATGAAATAAGAACGGTATTGGAACAAACCCCATCAGAAGCAGGGTTTTTTGTTCCTAGTAAACTTATGCTTGGATCAAAATGGCTTAAGTACTCTGGCGAGTACCCCGCATACCAATGCAGACTTTTTCATAGAGAGCGACTGCGATTTCAAGACGTAGGTCATGGCCAACGCGAATTAACGGAAGGAGCATTAGGCATATTAAAATCTCCGTATCTTCATATTGCATTTTCAAAAGGGTTGGAAAACTGGTTCGTAAAGCACGCGCGATATGCTCGATTAGAGGCGGAAGAAATTGCAGTACAAGATTCATCTGTACTGAACGACCTATGGATGATAGTAACTGGTACGACGGTCGCGCGTCGCCGAGCGGCTAAGTGCTTAAGCTATCGTTTTCCGGCTCGCGGATTTCTGCGTATGGTTCACCTGTTACTCATTAAGCGTGGGATTCTAGATGGTCGCCCGGGGATAGCGTTCGCACGCATGAAATCTCTATATGAAAGTATGATTAGTGTTCATGTTCAAGCTCGAGATATTTCGCTTCCTTTAGGTGCCGCGGGTGATGATGTCAGCGCAATGGATCCTTGATATGGCGAGTGAGTTTTGACTTCGAGAATTACAGCTTCCGATGCAATCTCCGACAATACATAGAAAGTCATACGTCGACCAAGTTTCAGGTTTGTTCAAATCATGGACATTTTTCGCGGCCACAGTGGTGGCGCTGCTGGCCTACAGTCCCCTGCTCTTCGAATTTTTTGCCGCCCGTTGGCGACAGCCTCACTACCAACATTTTCCGTTTGTGCTGGGCGCCTTTGGGTGGCTGCTGTGGACCCGGCTTGCGTCGGCCGAGCCGCGCTCGGAGCTGGGGGGGCGTTTTGCTGGCTGGAGAGTTAGTTTGGTGGCCGGCTTGGCCTGGTTGACACTAGCTAGGGCAACGACGGCGAATAGCCCTTGGCTGGCGTACTTCTCTTTGATTCTGCTGGTGGCGGCGCTGTTTATTTATCTCACCCAGTTTGTGCGCGTGGCAGGCCTGTGGGGCATCTGGCTGCTGTTGTGGCTCGTGCTGCCGTTGCCGCTCAACCGCGATCAGCAGTTGATTGAGTCTTTGCAGCGGCTCAGTAGTCGGGCGAGTAGTTTCGTCCTGGATGCTTGTGGCGTCACGCATCTGATGGATGGCAATGCATTGCTTTTGCCCGGCAAGCAGTTTTTTGTGGACGAGGCTTGCAGTGGGATCGTCTCGGTGCTTTCGATAGTCGCCTGTGCCGTGATTTATGGAGTTTGGAAACGCCGTACGCCGCTGCATATCGCCGCGCTCGCCGTGGCGGGTATCGGTTGGGCGGTGGTGATGAACACGTTCCGCATCAGCATCATCGCCATCGCCTACTACTATTGGGACATCGATTGGTCCAAAGGCACGCCACACGAGTTGCTAAGTCTGTGTATCTTCACAGTAACATTCCTGATGCTCATCAGCACCGATGTACTACTTGAGGTCTGCCTGGCTCCGATCAAGCTTGCTTGGGAGCAACAGGCTTCGGACGCGATCCCCTTCGGCAGCTCGCTAGTGCGATTGTGGGATAATGTTTTCAGCCCACGTGGCGATCGAGCCGAATGGGCGGGAGAGGTAATCACGATGCACAGACCCGCAAATGTCACGGCGACGCCGCGGCAATTATCAGCGGCAAAGCTACTAATACCCCTTGCTGCTTTTGCGTTATTAGGCGCCTGGCAATTCACCCTATCGGAAAAAAGTGTCGCCCAGGTCGAGTCCTTGCCGACAGCGACGGAGGTTCTGGTCGAGCGAGCACTGGCTTGCGATGCCGACTTTTTGCCGAGCAAATTCGCTGGTCTGCAGCGCGGCCAGTTCTTGCCTCAGGAGCGTACGCGGGACGACGCGCTCGGCAATTTTTCGCGTGCCTATGCCTATCGGAACAGCGGAGACGAACATTTTCTTGTATCGTTTGATTTCCCTTATCGAGGGGGCTGGCACGAATTAACCGTCTGCTATCGCGGCATTGGCTGGCGTTTAGAAGACCGCCGAAGTAACGAAGCGAATTCTATGCATGGGTGCTCATTCTGGCCCCACATGGAGGCCGATTTCTCGAAGTCCGACGGTTCGTTTGCGTTTCTCGCTGCCTGCGCTTTTGACGAAATGGGGCAACCCATTGACTTACCTTCCTACTCATTTGCCGAAGACGCTTGGAGGGTGCTCTCAGCCCGGCGAGATAAGCTTGAGCCACGCGTGGCCTTTCAAGTCCAAGTATGGAGCACCGCACCCCGTCCTTTCGACGACCAGCAACGTGCCACTGCTCGGGCACTGCTGTTTGGGGCTCGCGACCGTTTTCGTCAGCAAATCTCGGCACCTGTCGCGGTCACGACAAGCGGGGACGTTGAGGTACAATAGTTCGTAGGGGCCGCGGTGAGCGGCCCACTCTCCCGGATCCCACGAAGGCAGAATTCCGTCGATCTAGACTACCAAATTTCATGCTGAGCGACCCGAATTCACAGCGTCCACCACTGCGACATCGCGTGCAGCAACAGGTTGCACGCCTTGGTGAGCAATTCGCTTCGCTGGCCGCCGCCGCCGTGTGGCCATTGGAACGGCTTGCCAAGTATGTCGCGCAGAACTTCTTTGCCGCGAGCGAGCGGCTCGAGGGCCTCGAATCCCTCTTCTTGGACCTTCTGAGATTCATCACTTGGCCGCTACGGCAGCTCTGGCGAATTGTTGCCGGTATCGTCGCGCTGCTGATGCCCGCGGCGGTCAGACGCCCGCTGGCCAACCTGGCGGCACGAGTTATCGCTTTGCAATCCATAGTTTGGCAGTCGCTGGTCGAACTCGCCGAGTGGCTCAATCTCGACAGTTTGGTGCGTTGGCTGGTGTGGCTGCTGCAACCGGTTTGGCGGCCTGTCGCGACGTTGCTAGGGTTCGTGTATGCTTGGCTGGCCACCCGCCCCTACCGGCAAATGCTATGGGGTCTCCCTGCATTGCTGCTCATGCTGCCAATCTCCGTGGCCGCCGCTTGGAGCGCCTTTTGGGGCCAGCAAATGGTTGCCGACCACTACGTGCAAGCCGTCAAGCAAGCGGCCGAGGACAAAGATTATGATCGCGTTCAACTCTTCCAACGTAAGCTAGCGCAACTCGGTGTCGAAACGCAGCTTTCGGATTACAACACGGCCGAGTTGCTGGCCAAAAACGGAGAAATGGCAGCGGCTTACAAATCGATGCAACTCCTGGCGCCGACTGAATCGCCCGGCTACCCAGCGGCTCATTACTGGATCATCCGCCAACTGCTGTCCGATCATCTCAGCCTGCCTGCCGAGGAATCGCAACGTCTCGTTGGCGTGCATCTTGACCAACTCACTAAGCTTGGTTTCAAGAACCGCGAACTGACACTGATCCGGGCCTATTGGCTGGCCAAGGGGGATCGAAAAGTTGAGGCTGCGGAGTTGCTCAAGCCGCTTGCCGCGCAAAATTTGGCTGCGGCGATTGAGCGTCTGCGGATTGACTTGCTGCTCGGCAAAGGCAATGAAGCCCGCCGCGACGCGCTTCACGTCCGCAGTCATTTGGAGCGGACAAAACGGCTCAAACAGCCAATCGATACCAAAGCGTATCAATGGTGGATGGCCGCCGAACAGGTGCTGGGCGATCGTACCCGCTTCCAACATGTGCTGATGGACTGGATCGAGCGGTTTCCAGCGAACGAGCTAGCCCTCACCGAGCTCGCAACATTCCACATCCAAGAGTTCGAAACTTTAGTTCAAGCGTCCAGTCCCGACCCAGCCACCTTAGCTACACTGTTGCGCACCGCCTATGCTACTGGCAAGGTGCCCGAAACCGTGAACGACGGTCTGATCCGTTTCTACTTACAGTGGTCTACCCGCCCGGAACTTCATAAAGCGTTCGATGAATTGGCCGAATCGCCTGATCTTCCGGCGTCGCTTGCCGAAGTACTGGGCACGGCAGCCGCCATCGCCGGCGAATGGGGCCGCGCCCAAAAATGTCTGGAATATGCTACAGAGGACGACCCAACCAATGCGGTCGCCTGGAATAATCTGGCCTACATTCACAGCCGGCGGCCCGAACCCGATCTACAGGCTGCGCTCGATATGGTCAATCGATCGTTGCAACTCCGTCCCGACGAATTCCGTTTTCGCGAGACCCGCGGTCAAATATACGTTAAGCTCTCGCGCTGGTCCGAAGCGATCGAGGACCTCGAATTTGCGATCAATGGCATGCCCGATGTCGCCGCCATTCATCAATCGCTCGCCTCGGCCTACGAAGCGCTCGGAAACAAGCAACTTGCCGATCTTCATCGAGATTATACTCAGTGATGCAAGTACCTCACCTACTCACTTGGGCGAACTACTCGCTAAGGTTGTGTTCTGTGTCGAAACGAACGTGCCTCGCCATTGGCCTTGCCACAGCATTCGCCGCCTGCGCGGCGCCGGCGGTTGCTGCGCTTCAGCCCAACGAAATCGTGATTATTGCTGCGCGCGGCAGTCGTGAATCGGAAGGACTCGCCAAGTACTACGCCCGTGTGCGTGGCATCCCGCCTGCGAATATCTGCCTGATCGACATGCCGCGTGGCGAAACATGTCTCCGCAACACCTGGACCTGGGCCATCCGTCCGGAAATTCACAAGTGGCTGGTCGAGAACGATCCGCAGGAGAAAATTAAGTGTTTGGTCACCGTTTGGGACGTTCCGCTGCGGATTGCTCCTGCGAAAGTCGACCAATCGCTTCGTCGTTACCGCACATTCCTGGAAGGCGAACGCAGCGCTCGACTCAAGACTCTGACCGACATCTTGCATGCCTTCGAGCGGCTTGCGCCCGAAGAGAGCTTGAATGCCGATTCGTCGGCACAGCCGCTCACGACTGGCGATCCCGGCGCTGACGCCGACTCTTTAGCGAGCTCGAGCACCATCCTCACTGCGACGGCGGACCCCGCCATCTCCACGATGCCTGACGTAGAGCCTAACGATCCGGCGGGTCCAGCCTCGTCGACTCCCGCCCCGCCGCTGATCTCTGAGCGAGTGCGGATGCAACAACATCTCGAAGCGGCTCTGCAAAAGGCGCAGGCCCGTGTCGCTCAGTTGCCGATCGGCGAAGTCAAACAGCGTGGTCAGGCGCAGCTCCAGCAATTGGCCACTATTGCGGGAGGGCTGAATATTATCCTGCCTGCCATCGATCAACGTCTCAAATTGGAGGCTAATCCTGACCCGACGCTTCGTGCTGAGTTCGATTCGTGGTCGGTTGCTGGGACTTGCCGAAACGCGGGGGCTACTCGAGCAGATGCCGCCGGAGATCAATCGCGATGCTTTGATTCTGGCAATCTTGGAGCGGGCCGCAGGCATCATCGGCTCCCTGGGCTGGCTCGATCAACAAATCGAGATTGCCAAGAAGAATGAAACTGGGGCGAGCTTCGACAGTGAGCTTTCGCTGGTGATGTGGCCCGACGAATATCAGTTGCTCCGCTGGCAGCCCAATTATCTGCGTCCCAGCTACGAGAACTCTCAGCTTCGCGCATTCAACCGCACGCTGATGGTCGCTCGCATCGATGCCCCTACCCTGCTCTTGGCCAAGGGCCTGATCGATACTGCGATCGCGGTCGAGAAGAATGGTCTGCAGGGCAAGGTTTACATCGACGCCCGCGGTTTGGCCAAACTCGAAAATGTGAACCAGCAGCATGGCAGCTACAGCGACTTCGATCGCAGCCTGCTGATCACTGCCAAGGGTATCGAGCAGCAGACCAATCTCGAAGTTGTGCTCAACGACAAGCCGGAGCTGTTTAAAGCGGGGCAATGCCCCGAGGCGGCACTCTATTGTGGCTGGTATAGCTTGGCCAAATATGTTGATGCGTTCGAGTGGGTGCCTGGGGCGGTGGCGTATCATCTCGCCAGTGCCGAAGCGACTACGCTGCGAGATCCAGCCAGCCAAGTCTGGTGTAAACGGCTACTGGAAGAAGGCGTGTGTGCGACGATCGGTCCGGTCTACGAGCCGTATTTGGTGGCTTTTCCTCGGCCGGATGAATTCTTTGCGCAGCTGTTGCTGGGCGATGCCACGTTGGTCGAGTGCTATTACCATACAAAGCCTTTCAACAGCTGGATGATGACCCTCATCGGTGACCCGCTCTATCGACCCTTTAGGTACCGTGCTGCTGCGGCTGCTGATATCGGCAGTCCAGCTTTTTAGAACCGCTAACGCCACTGGCCAGCCTGTCCCCAGTCGAAGCTCGTTAGCGAGCCGAAGTCGCGATGGAAGGGTGCATTACCCGCGGAAAAGTTAAACTGGAAGCCGCCCACCAGAGGTAGAAATAGCGCTAATTGGAAAAAGTCTTTTTCGAGGTTTTGGCTGATTTCAGGAAAAAATCACAGTTTTTTATCGCCAAGTATTGACGTTAGGGTTTTAACAATTATAGTTAAAGCATCGCGCAGAAACCGTTACCAAGGGAGCTAGGAATTGGTTCGCGTTGGGATCACAGGGCTTTTCAGCTACTTGGATTTGTTAGTTTTCTAACCTTTTCTCGCGGATAATCTTCTTTCTTCTAGGAGGGGAATGCTAATGAATCGTTTCTTTATGACACTTCTCGCCATCGTACTGATGGCGGGAACCAGCCGCGCGAGCACCGTTTACAACGATGCGACGGGTGATCTAAATGATGGCACAGTCGGGGACAATTTCAGTGGATTTACTCACCTCGACATCGCCTCGGTAGAAGTCTCCAACAACGCCACCGATCTTTCTTTCTCTATCACCCTGGTCGGCGATATCGTGGCCACGGATTGGGGCAAGTACATGATCGGCATCTCCACAAACAATTCCACAGGCGACACGGCCAGCAATGGCTGGGGGCGTCCGATCAGCATGTCCCCGGATGGAATGGACTACTGGATCGGTACCTGGGTGGACGGCGGCAATGGTGCTGAACAATATTCCTGGAATGGCGCTTCTTGGGACCTCGATGAAGCAACTTGGCTGGCCGCACCGGATAATGACATCAGTATTAGCAAGACCCAGTTTACGGCAACCGTCACGGTCCCGCTGGCGAACTTGGGCCTGAGCGTCGGAGATATGTTCTGGTTCGATGCCTACTCCAGCGGCGGTGGCGGCGGTGATAGTGCAATCGATGCACTTTCAAGTTCTACACCATCGGTTACGACTTGGGGTGGACCGTTTAACTCGCCGGGTGATACCGGCTTACGCAAGTACACAGTGGTCCCAGAGCCGGTGAGCCTTGCCCTGGTGGGCATCGGAGGTTTGGCGGTTGGACTGGGATGCCTGCGCCGGCGGAAGTAATTCTCTAACTATTTGTAGAACCTCAGACAAGAGTCCGCGGCATGTGCTGCGGGCTCTTTTTTTTGTCTACTCATCACTCGGCAGGGTGCTTTCCGCAGCGCTTGTGCTAGACTGGAATTTGGCGGCAGAATTTCGCCGCGCCCGTTGATGAGTCTTTGGCATCCGACCCTTTTGGACGGTGAGCACCAGACTGGAAACAGTTAGCGGTTGGCCATGAAAGCGACCTCCCTCTCTCGCCGCCGGCGGATCGTCTTTCGCCTGATTTGCGTCTGTTTACCAATCCTGGTACTGGCCCTGTTGGAGGGAGTGCTGAGACTGTTTGGCTGGGGTGGATACGCAGCTTTCTTCCGCGAATTGCCGCTGCCGGATGGAACCACGCTGGTCGTATCGGACACGGCGGGTTCGAGTGGCTATTTCTTTGCCAATCGGGAAAAGCCGGGCACCAATGACGAATTCTCGATGGTGATGCCGAAGCCGACTGATACGACGCGGATCTTTCTTTGCGGCGCTTCTGCGATCAAAGGATTTCCCCAGCCACGCGGTTTCACTGCTGGGGTCTTTCTCGACCAAATGTTGCAAGGCATATGGCCTGATCGTCAAGTGGAGGTGATCAATCTCGGCACAACGGCCGTTGCTAGTTTTCCAGTGCTCGACATTGTGAAGCAGGCGGTCCGTTACGAGCCGGATTTGATCATTCTATACACGGGCAACAACGAGTTTTTTGGTGCCTACGGGGTCGCGTCCGTCAACCAAGGGATGGACTCTCCGGCATTGTTGTCTGCCCAGTATCGCTTGCGATCTCTGGCCATCATGCAAGTTGCACAAGAGCTGGTGGGGAAGTCTGTGGATTTGGAGGGTCGCACGCTGATGGAAGCCATGATCGGCGATGTGTACATCGAACCGGAAAGCGACTTGCGCGAGGGAGCTGCCCGGCTACTCCACGCCCACGTTTCGCAGATAGCAGCGGTCTGCAAGGCGAATAATGTTCCGCTGCTGATTTGCCTGCCGGCTGCCAATGAACGAGGTTTGGCCCCCTTGGGGGACTCTCGCCTGGTTGCATTATCGGAAGCGCAACAGAAAGCCGTTGGCGATCAACTAAGCCAAGCTTCTCGTCAAATGAAGGAGGCGTCTGACAAGGCGCGTGAGTTATTGCTCGACGTTGTGAAACAAGCGCCGGACCATGCCCAAGCTAACTATCTACTGGCGGAATGTGAGGAAACGCTGGGCAACGAAAGCGACGCGTTATCCTATTATCGGGCTGCGTTGGATGCTGACTCGATGCCCTGGAGGCCACCTTCGAGCTCAGTGGATGCGATCTTACATGCTGCACGGGAAAACAAGGTAACGATATGCGATGTCCCGAGCTACTTCCGCCAAATTGGCTCAAGAGCGGGGATCGGATGGGACCTGATGGACGATCATGTCCATTTTTCTCTGAAAGGCCAGTATGAACTTGCGCGCGTGTTGGCATCTGCCCTGCAATCCTTCGAACCTCCGCTGCACGTCGATGCTGAGCAGGTCGAAGCGATACCAGACCTGGAAAGTCTTTCGCAAAAGATGGGCTACAATCCTTACGATGCCTACGGCGTAGCGGTGCAAATGCGGACGATTTTCGGCATTCCGTTCATGCGGAAGTCCAATCCCGATGCCTATTGTCGTTGGTCTGAGTTAGTTGCTGAGGCAGAACGCGAGATGACTCCTACCGAGCTTGAAGTTGCAAAAAAATGGCAAGATAAGCGGACGCATCCAGGGGCCATGCGTCCGCTGAGCGGTATGGTGGCGCGGGTATTGATGCGCGAACAGAAGTTTTCTGAGGCTGCTGAGCTGTTTCGCTCTGCTCAGTTGAACGTGCCCGAGTACTCTTCCTGGCATATGGAGTATGTGTACTTCGAGCTAGTCTGTTCCGATCATTTGAGGGAAACAGGCAGCTTGGCTGCTGACGAGGAAATGATTGCCCGCGAGGAGCTCCGGCGGGGGCAAGTTCTGCTTGCGCATCGACACTCGCTCAGTGGCATGGCCGAACGTCATATGGGCCGGATTCATCAGTTGCTGGGAGAGTTTTCCGAAGCTATCCCTTACCTTCAGACAGCGCGGAGCCGACTGAGTGGAATGGAGCTGGTCGCTGCGGATCAGGCATTGATCCTCTCGTATGTGAAAACCGGGCAATTGGTATCAGCCCGCCAACTCGCGCAAGAAGGCAGTGAACAGAGCGGACAATACCGCAGCCTTTACAGGAAGTTTTTAGATGCAATTCCTGGTTCGTAAAGAGCTGCCGAGAAGTCGCTTTGGCCTCAGCCTCAACTAGCATTTAAGATTGAACTGTGAGGCAGTCTGCGCAAAGCGATAGACGACAACACCATGACAGCAATTCTCGGGATCTCAGCTTTCTATCACGATGCGGCAGCCGCGATTGTGATTGACGGGCAGATTGTTGCAGCAGCCCAGGAAGAGCGATTCACGCGAAAGAAACACGATTGGCATTTTCCGTCGCGAGCGATCGAATATTGTCTGCATGAAGCTTGCCTGCAGCCAGGCCAACTCGACTTTGTTGGCTTTTACGATAAACCATTGCTGAAGTTTGACCGCCTGCTGGAGACCTACGTGGCTTATGCCCCGATGGGTATCCGGTCCTTCTTAAAGAGCATGCCTCTCTGGCTCAGGCTGAAACTTTATTTACCGCGCGAGATTTCTGCGGGGTTGGGTGGAGAGTTCCGAAATCGGTACGTGTTTCTGGAACACCACCAATCGCATGCCGCTAGTGCCTTCTTCCCCTCTCCCTTTGAGGAAGCAGCAATTCTGACTTTGGATGGTGTCGGCGAATGGGCCACGGCCAGCTTTGGTACGGGTCGCGGAAACCGCATCGAACTGACTCACGAACTGCACTTTCCTCACTCGCTCGGACTGCTTTATTCGGCATTCACCTACTTTGCGGGATTTCGAGTCAACTCCGGTGAATACAAATTGATGGGGTTGGCCCCCTACGGTCAACCGATCTACGCTGACCTCATTCGCGAGAGAATTCTCGACCTGAAATCCGATGGTTCCTTCCGGATGGATATGAGGTATTTCGACTACTGCTCAGGGCTGCGGATGACTTCCAAAATGTTTCACGACCTGTTTGGTGCATCACCGCGGTCTCCGGAAACACCAATTCGCGATTTAGATATGGATCTGGCAGCTTCGATCCAAACCGTGACCGAAGAGATTATGCTCCGTTGCGCACGCTACGTGTATGCCAGGACTGGCATGAAGCGACTTTGCCTGGCTGGCGGAGTGGCTCTAAATTGCGTCGCCAACGGGCGTCTGTTGCGTGAAGGGCCATTCGAGGACATCTGGATTCAGCCAGCAGCCGGCGACGCCGGCGGGGCACTGGGCGCCGCTTTGTTCATCTGGCACCAACTACTGGAAAGACCGCGCACGCCTGATCCACTTAGTTCCCAACGGGGATCGCTGCTAGGGCCACGGTTCGATAGCGATCAAATCTGTGCGTATCTCGACGAAGTGGGCGCGGTCTATCAGCGTTTTGACGAGGAAGACCGTGTGATTGACTATGCTGCCCAACAGATCGCCGAGCAGAAGGTTGTCGGCTGGATGCAAGGCCGTATGGAGTTTGGCCCCCGAGCGCTAGGGTGCCGCAGTATTCTGGGCGATCCGCGTAGTGCGACCATGCAATCGCTGATGAACTTGAAAATCAAGTTTCGCGAATCGTTTCGGCCGTTCGCTCCTGCGGTCTTGCAGGACCAGGCAAGCGAATACTTTGAAATCGAACCGCATCAAGAAAGTCCTTATATGCTCCTGGTTGCGCAAGTGCAGCCGTCGAAATGCGAAACGAATCATAACAACTGTGTGGGTCCATCGCGTCTCGAGCGTCGAAATCAGAAGCGGTCTTGCGTTCCTGCAGTGACGCATGTCGACTATTCGGCCCGAGTTCAAACTGTCGAACGTGAACGGCATGGGCGCTTCAGCAAACTGCTGAAATCCTTCGAGAGCCATACAGGCTGTCCGCTGCTGATCAATACAAGCTTCAATGTCCGGGGCGAGCCGATTGTGTGTACTCCGGAAGATGCTTACCGTTGTTTTATGGCAACCAACATGGATGTCTTAATCATGGAAGATGTCGTCCTTAAGAAAGAGGATCAGCCTCCCGCTACAGAGCATGAGGTACAGCTCCACCTGGCCGAATTCGAACTTGACTAGCAGCGTAGGCGACCATGAACCTGATGGACATGAAAAGCAATCCGTCGACGAGAGAAAGAAATGCTCTGGGTTTGGCCCTCTGTGCATTAGGTGGCGTCGTAGCGTGGATGATATGGCTCAAACCCGAAAGTTTGGTCGTATTCGCTATCGTGACGGGACTGGCGTGGTGTGCCAGCATGCTGTTCAACCGAGATGAACCGCTTAGCCGGCAATCGAAGGGGGTATTCGTCCCACTAATTGCCGGCTTGCTCTACGCCGCGTGTCGGCTTGGCGACTCGCCTGGAACGATTGCCGTTGCAGAGGCCGTTGCATTTGCAGCGCTTGGATTTTCGGTATTCTTCCGCGACAGATTCGGAAACAGGTTCTACGAGACGTGGTCTCTGTTGTTTCTGCCGCTTGCCTGGTGTGTTTCCACCTTGCTTTTGGTGTTGGTATACTACGGAGTGATAGCTCCGATTGGGCTCGCGTTGCGAATTATTGGCCGTGATCCCCTGCAACGAGAATTCGACCGGGAAGCAAGTTCGTACTGGGTGAAGCGAGAAGAGCCGGAGTCATTGGATCGCTACTTTCGTCAATACTGATCGTTGGCACTGGGAGGGCTGGAGTGAACCTCGATGAGCAGTAAGAAAAAAACAGCTTCCGAAACAAGTCGCAAGCGATTCGAAGATCGGGCCACTGAGCAAGGCACGGGGCTGATTGCGGAGTTCAGGGATTTCTTTCTCGCGAATAAGAAGTGGTGGATGATCCCGATTGTCGTTATGTTGCTGCTGCTGGCAGGCCTTGTCTTACTCAGCGGAACGGCTCTGGCTCCGTTCATTTACACTCTGTTTTGAGTGGCGACTCCACCAAGACAGCCAGTCCTGGAGCGCGATCGTGGGTGCGACATACTACCAGAGCGGCCTCTTTCGACGGCGTGCGTTTTGGTATCTGCCAATTCGTCATGCGAGCCAGCGCTCGATTAAATGACTTCCACAGATAGGTCGGGGAGCCAACCGGTATCGCCGGTCGCAGTGCGGACTTGTATCCAGCCGCCACGCTCTTTGAGCGGTTCGACAGTTTGTCCTTCGTGCAGTTGGATGTCCAAGACGCTGGGAAACTGTTTGCCGTCACCCGTTCGTAGCGTCAATTTAGGTGATGCAATGACCGCCAGCTTGCGCGTGAGTTCCTGGCAACTGAGCGCGTACGATCCGGCGGTAAACATTACGACGACGAAGGATGCGGCGACGAGTGATTTCCAGGGTAAACAAATCTCGTAAAGTCGCAAGCCGACCGCAATCCATAGTGTAAGCCAACTGAATATCATCCAGGCGAGAATACCGCGTGGTGTGATGTAGCGATTGAGCCAAGTGTTAACGACCAAGACGAATCCCGACAGTGTCTTTCTTTCGTCGCTGGCGGCCAGTTCGTCGGGGGAAGTGTTGACGAGCGTTTCGGCATGCAGAAGATTGTTGCGGGCGGCAAGATTCGACAGATCGTAGCGCAGGGCACGATGGTAGTTGGCAATAGCGCGACCACTTGCGCCGCTTTGCAGGTAAGCATTGGCCAGGTTGAAATACAACCGGCTATTCTGCACCCCCGAATCAACCAACAATTGATACTTCGTGGCGGCATTGGCAAAAGTTTGTTTTGCTTCCGCCGAATCTTTTGTCGAAGCTTGGAGAGCTAATTCATAGCGATCGTTGGCTTCGGCCAGCAACGTCTGTCGTTGTTCGGCAGTCAATGACACGTCGGCTGCGCTAGTAAGAGTCAACGAGTGGTTGTGTTGGGCCAGCGTTTCGCCAGTCGTAACGAGCAGCGTACCGGCAAGGGCGATCCCGCTGATAATAGACGATGTCGACGACCGCCAGCGAGAACGCGTGCCCGCCGGAGTCGATTTCGATTTGATTTGCGGCGGGCGGCGATGCGATTGCAGTTCTTCTACCAATTTCAGCGCCTCGCATTTCAGTTCGTGGATGGTCGCTGGATCGGCAGTTCGGAAGCTGTCCTGTATCTCGCACTGTTGGAGAAGTCGCTCGCAGCGAACCGCCAGATTGCGGTGACCGTTCGAGCGGAGCGCGCCCAATACGGCAGCATCATCGGCTGACTCGCCGCCGAGCGCAAATCGCGTTATGAAAAAAGTGCGCAACGCGAGCGCCACTTCAGACGGTTCCACGGTGCCCTTGATGTGCTGTTGGCAGCGTTTGCTAGAGGAGCCAATATGACCAGCAATAGCAGCAAGACCGGAGCGGTTCCGCGCGATGAATAGTCCGAGAATCACAATCGGTGGCACAGCCGCGAGCAAAAGTAATGGCTGAGGAAGTGGCTTCGCCAGTCGCTCGTTCTGCAGCAGCTCGTTACCGGTGAAGATAGCCAATTGGGGAGTAGTTTCGACAGCATCCGTCATTAGGGAGGCATCCGCGCGACCGGCCGCACTAGTGGTACGACCAATCACGGCGTCGAGCGCGAGCGTGTCGGCGGGCGCCACGTGGATCGGGATCGGTTGACTATGCACGGTGACGAATTTGTCTGCTTCCGGGTCGAAGTAACTAAAGGGAATGGCGGGAATTTCAGTAATGCCTTCTTTCCGTGGTCGAATGTTCGTCGAAAACACTTTGCGGTCGCCTTTCACGAAACCGGCGAGCGGTTCATTCGGAACCTTGAAGTCGGCAGTTAGCTCCGGCAATTCTGCGAGCGGCGGCGCTTGGACCAGGTCCATTGGCCCAGTGCCTGCGATGCCAATCAACAGATTGATTGGATCGCCTGCTTTGACGTTCGACTCTTTGGCTTCCCCGACGATGCGATACTGGCCTACGGCGCCGCGATAGTCGGCCGGGCGGTCGGCGATGGGAATTTCCTGGACTTCAATCGGCTCGACCTTGGCCTCGGCAACAATCGGCCGGACGGACTCGATGGTCAAACGCGGACCGAAGGGCGGGAAGCCGCCGGCGAACATGTCGTCACGGTCGGGGAAGCCCATCTCTTCGAGCATGCCGCCAAACGGACTCCGCGATTGACCCAACGCGGTCGGGTAGAGCGCGATGACCTGCACATCGTTTGCGTCGATGCGGCCCGGTTTCTTAGGGTAGATCGTGGCGTCAAGTTCGTAAAGAAAATAACTATGGTTCGCGCCGTCGCGGTCCTTACGGAGGACCTCGGTGCCTACGGGCCGCTGGTTGTTCGCGGCGAACTGTTCGATGCGCTCGGCGAACGGGCCCCAGTGGGTTCGCTCGGCAATGAGCTGCCACATGTCGGCTTCGCTCAGTGTGATGCCATGTTCCTTGTTGTAGTAAGGGCGGACCCAGATTTTGAGCGTGATGTCGAGCGCCTGGCCGACGTAAATCTGCTTTTCCTTACCGGCAACTTCGACGAAAAGCAAGTCACCGGTTTCGCTCTTCGACGCGACGAACTCAAACGGCCGGGTTTCGAGTGTTTGGCCGTCGACGCGAACTGAGATTGGCGGGATGCGATAGTTGCCCGGCCCGAGCGGCGTTACCGCGTAGGAATAAGTGACACTCGAGCGATTCGAAATGTTGCCATTGATGATAGTAGTTTGTGTGCTCCGCGACGGCTGAGCGGCGCTTTCGATACGGAGGCCGGGGATTTCCGGCACGGTGGGCGGATCGAAGTTGGTCGCGTTCGAGATCTGCACCTGGAACGTGACCGGCAGGCCGACGTAAGTTTCGCGGGTTGAAATGCCGGAATGCACCTCGGCGGCCGACGCTTTCAAGGCGAAGGCGGTGAGGAGCAGGCAGGCAGTCAGAAATGTCTTGATGAGGGCATTCATGATGAGAAATGGGTGGCGGATGCTGATTGCGAGATGATTGTTGGTGAAATTTACCAATCCCGATCGACCGGCATGTGCCGACGCATTTCATCGCGTTGGCGGTTGTAGCGGCGGAGCATGTCGCGGTCGCGGATTGCTTGGAGCATTTTTTCGGCTTCTTGCTGTGTCATCTCGCCGTCCTTGGCAGGGTCGAACGCGGCGATCGGCTTCTGGTCCTGATTCTTCTTGGCTTCCTCTTCGTTGGCGGTCGTTAGCTCGCCTTGCGGCGGCTGATTACCGTCCTTCTTCGCAGTTTCTTCGGCAGCCGATGCGTCTTGGTTCTGCTGTGGCTGTTGCTGCTGACTTGATTGCTGCTGACTTGATTGCTGCTGATCGCGCTGCTGCGACGACTGGCTCTGCTGGTTCTGCGGCTGCTGCTGACTAGTGTCCTGTGGCTGGTCGTTCTGTACAGACTCTTGCTTTTTCTGCTGAGGCGAGTCCTTCTGCTGATTCGATTTAGACTGGGATTCGTTCTGCTTCGATTCTTGTTTCTGTTGCTGTTTTTCGTTTTGAGACTTATCCGACTGATTCTGCTCCTGATTCTCTAGGCTATCTTGCTGCTTCTCGTCTTGTTGCTTGCCGCCTTGAGACGGTTGCGACTGCGAGTCCTGGTCCTGCTTCTGCTGATTTTGGTTTTCTTCCTTCTGCTGCTCTTGGTCGCTCTGTTGCTGGTCTTGATTCTGCTGTTCGCTACTTTGTGATTGCTTCTGCTGCTCTTGTTGTTCTTGCTGCTTCTGTTCTTCGCGGAGCTTCTCGATCAGCTGGACCGCAAGCTCGATGTTTGCGCGGGCGTCGGCGTTGTTGGCGTCGGCTGCGAGCGAACTGCGGTAATTGGAAATCGCCGACTCTAGTTGTTCGATCGCCGCGGGATGATCTTTTTGCGACAATTCCAAACCGGCGGCGTAGTCGCAGTTGCCCAGGTTGTAGCGGGCCTTTGCGGCGAGCGAGTCGTTTTCGCTGGTGGCTGCGGCTTGGAACAATGGCTCGGCGGCGGCCACATCGCCCTTGCGATACTGGGCCACTGCCATGTTGTACGACAAGTCGGCACTCTCCGGCTGGAGCGCGCGGACCTCGGCGTACTGCTGTAGCGCACCGTCGAAGTCGCCGCTTCGGAGCTTGGCGTTCGCTTCGTTCACCTGGGCGGCGAAGTCGGACCCCACCTCGGCAGCCTGGGGAACATCGCCGCAGGCGATGCCGGCGAAGACAAAACTGGCACAGATTGACTTTTGAATCGCGTTCATGCTGCGGTCGAATGTTGAGGAGATGAGGACTTAGGAGTCGATCGTGGATGGGCCTTCTGGTGAGCAGCGGCGGCGGTGCGGGTCGCGCCGGCCGCAGCGCGGGCAGGCCAGGTGAACAGCAGGATCTCGGCCAATAACAAGGCGAGTGCCGGAGCTAAGAACCACTGAAACCGCGCTTCAAATTGGTTGATTCGCGTGGTGTCGAATTCGGTCTGCTCGACACCTGCAATGTAGTTGTGGTAGACATCGGACATATCGACTTGCTTGGTGCCGGCTGGAACATAGGCTCCGTCGGTCTCGGTTGCGACTTGGCGCAGTATGTCGCCGTGCAACTTTGACCACACTGGTTGGCCGTCGTGCTGCAGATAATCGCGGCGATGATCAGCAACCACCGGAATGCGCGAACCTTGCTCCATGTCGCCGAGCCCAACCGTAAAGATGCGCACCCCCGTCTCCGCATGGGCCTTACGGGCCGCCGCGATCGGTTCGCTTTCATGATCTTCGCCGTCGGTGAACACGACCATCGCTTTGTGAGCATTCGATTTGGTGAGAAATGCTTGCGATGCCGCTGCGATTGCATCGCCCAGCCGCGAGCCGCCGCGACGAACATTGTGTGGACCGACCTCATCAAGCCGCAGTTTGAAATCGTCGTAATGTGTGGTGATGGGAATTTGCTGTTTCACGTCGCCAGCGAACACCATCAGGCCGACGCGATCTCCTGCCAGTTCATCGATCGTATCTTTAATCTGTTGCTTAGCCCGCTCAAGCCGATTGGGTGCAGCGTCTTCGGCGAGCATCGACCGAGACACATCCAGCACGAACATCACTTCGATACCCTTCTGCGGCACTTCGCGCCAAACTTTGCCCCAGCGGATGTCGACTAGCGCCACCACCAACAGCACCATCGCCGCGGAGACAAGCATCGTGCCGACGGCGAGGCGAAAAAGACGGGTAGGAGGCAGCACGCGGCGAATGAGATTGGCTGTTGCGAACCGCTTTCGTGCCTTGACTTGCGCGACGGCCGCATAAATCACGGCCGCTATACAGAGTGCGACCAGCCACAACCAAGCGAGTTGACTCAGGTTTCCGAATTGAATGTCCATGATCTTGCTATCTATGGGATCAGAAATGTTTTGTACGCGGCTCAGCCGAACTCGCGGAACACCGTGTTAGCGAGTAGCAGACGAGCCGAAAGCAGCCCCAACGCCAACAGCACCAGCGGAGGCAACTTCCACCTGCCTAGGTGCGTCGACTGGATCGCCAGCTCGCGGTAGTCGACGAAATGCCGGGCTTCGACGTTCGACTTCTCCAACTGATCAATTTCGTGATAAATGGCCGCGAGTGATTCGGTGTCGGTCGCTCGGAAGTATTTGCCGCCGGTGGTGGCTGCAATTTGTTTCAGCGAGTCTTCGTCGATATTGACCTCGACCCACTGGACATCCTGCCGTCCGGTGAACGGATTGCGGACCGGTAACGGTGCCGATCCACGCGTGCCCACGCCGATAGTGTAGATCTTAATGTCCATTTTCCTGGCCAGTTCGGCTGCCTGCAGCGGGTCGATCTCACCGGCGTTATTTTCGCCGTCGGTGAGCAGGATCAAAACCTTGCTCTTGATCTTCTCGTGCTGGCGGATGTCGAGCGTATTAAGTTTTTCGATCGCCAGGCTGATCGCGTCGCCGATGGCAGTGCCATCCTCGTCGCGGCGCGACACGATTTGCTGATTATTCAGTTGGGCCATCACAAATGCGTGGTCGAGCGTGGGAGGCGTGATCGCATCGGCAAAGCCGGCGAAGGTAACTAACCCAACCAGATCGTTTACTCGTCCGGCGAGCCCTTCCGCTTCGTGAGCCTGGTCGTCACCCTCGATAAACCGGCTGGCAACATTCTTGATCGCAGTCAGCCGATCTACATGTTTGCCGTCGATCTGAAAATCCATCGCCTGCATGCTGCCCGAGCGATCGACGACCATCTCGATGGCAATGCCGTCAGCGTCGACGATGGTCTGTTCGCGCCCTTCTCGTGGCCGAGCCAGCGCGACAATCATCAGCGTTACCGCGGCAAGTGTTAACGCGGCTGGTATCCAGGCGAGCCGTTGCCGCCAAGTGGGTTGTAGATCTAGTGCGAATTGAGTAGAGCTAAACGGCACTGCAACATTCCGCGACCGCGACCAGAGCCGCCAGGCAATTACGGGCAGCGACAGCAACAACAGCAAGAACCAAGGGCTGAAAAACATCATGCTGTCTCCTTCTCAAGGGCTCGACGGTGCGCTTCGCATTCGTCGATGAACGCCTTGGCTTGTTCTAAAGCCTGGCAAACTTGAGGTTCGCCGACGCCAAGCCGCGCGAATTTAATCTCGTCGGCAATCGACGCTAGCAACGCCAACCGTTCACGGGCTGTCTTGTCTAATCCGCTCTCGTTCACCGTTTGAGCCAGGAACTCGCGCGTCGTCCGCGCGAGCGTGGGCAAGTTAAACTCCAGTTCGAAAAACTCACGGACAATATCGACGACTTCGTTGTAAGCCGACTCGGCGGCGCTGCTGTCGGAAATCGGGAGTTGTTCCAAATCTGCGATCGACGCCAGCGCCCACTCGGCTGGTGAGGGCTGTCGCTTCCGCTTGGCAACGGTCACGGTGAGTAAAGCCAGTGCTGTCACGGCCACCATTCCGGCAGCGGTCCATCCGAGCCAGGCCAAAGAGCGTTGCACAGGCACTGCGACATCGACGGTATCCTTGATGTCGCGGTACTTCGTCAGATCGGCCCGATCTTCGAGCACGCTGGCGATGTGCAGCTCAATCGGCTTACTTCGCAGCAATTGAAAATTTGTCGACTTGGCATCGGTCGCGTAGTGGACTTCGAGCGGGGGCACCGTCAGCGTACCGGTCTGGAGTGTTTCGAGAGTGGTGTAGAGCACCCAGCGGCGTGAATTGGTCGCACTGTCGGCTGGAATGTCTTTCAACTGCTCACTCCGTAGCACTTCGAAGTCTCCTAGTCGATCGGTGAGCTGCGGCAATTCCACCCGTGTGCCACGCGGCGCATCGACTTCTAGGACCAGCAGAATTGGCTCTGCTACTTGTGCGACATGTTTTTCGACGGTCGCGCTGAGCTTGATAGGGCCTGCCGCAACGACGGTGGTCGGATTTCGCGTCGCACCGTCGCCGGCCGCCAGCGTCGGGGCTGGCACAAGCGACAAGAGCGCGATCGCAGAAGCAAACCAATGGATTGGGGATCGACGGCTCATCGATGAAGTTCCCGCTTATGGAAGAACCGCTTGAGCGGTTCGACAAAATCTTCGCCTGTATAGATATGAATCGGATCGAGCTGCAGTTTGCGGAACAGCGCGTCTCGCGCCGCTGCTTGCCGCCGTCGCAGCTCCTCGTACGCCCGGCGATTCGCCTTGCTTCGTGTGTCAAACGCTACCAGCTTGCCGGTCTCCGCATCTTTCAACCGCGCCAGCCCGATCTCTGGCATAATAAATTCGCGCTCATCCGCTACCACGAGGGGAATGATGTCGTGTTTCCGGCGGGCAATTTTCAGAGCCCGCTCGTAACCGGCGTCCTGAAAATCGCTTACCAAGAACACCACAGTCCGACGCGAGGCCATGCGATTGAGGTGCTCCAGCGCTTTCCGCAAACTGGTCCCCTGTCCGATCGGCTGGCAATACAAGAGTTCGCGAATAATCCGCAGCACATGCCGCGTTCCTTTCCGCGCCGGGACAAACTTTTCGATTCCATCGGTAAACAGCGTCAGCCCGACCTTGTCGTTACTCTTGATGGCTGAAAACGCGAGTGTCGCACTTAGTTCGGTGACTAGTTCGCGCTTTGTCTGCCAATGGGTGCCTAAACTCTGCGAGGCGCTCAGGTCTACTAGCAGCATCACCGCCATTTCGCGCTCTTCGCGGAAGAGCTTGATAAAGGGCCGACCGGTGCGAGCAGTCACGTTCCAGTCGATTGCACGGACATCGTCGCCTACCTGGTAGGGCCGCACTTCTTCGAACTCGATCCCGCGTCCTTTGAACGCTGAGTTCCATTGACCGGCCAGCATTTCATTGACGATATGCGATGTATGAATCTCGATGCGGCGAATTTTCTTGATAATTTCGCGAGGCAGCATATGAAAGCTCCTGATTCGTTCTCGAGCAGGCATGTACTGGGCTAGTCCCAGCGACACTGGCACGCGATTGACGACCTCATGACCTGCCCTCCGCTCTGCCGGGTGGGAGGTTTACGGCACCGGAATCGCCTCGAGAATCGTGCGAATAATATCGTCGGACGTTTTTTCTTCCGCCTCAGCTTCGTAGGTGAGGATCACGCGATGCCGCAGTATGTCGAGCGCCATCTCCTTCACGTCCTGGGGCAGTACATGGCCCCGGCCATGCAGGAAGGCATTCGCTTTGGCGGCGAGCGTCAGATAAATGGTCGCCCGCGGCGAGCCGCCGTATTGAATTAGCTCGTCGAGCTGCAGTCCATAAGCCATCGGCTTCCGAGTGGCCATCACCAGGTCGACGATATACTCCTGTACTTTGCGATCGACGTAAATCTCGTCGACCAGCGTTCGGGCCGCCATGATTTCCGCGGGGGTCGTCACCGCTCGTGTCTCGATTGTCTGCCGAGTCTTCGACATCCGCTCGAGAATCTGCAACTCTTGGTCACGGTTCGGATAGCCTACTACGACTTTGAGCATAAACCGGTCCATTTGGGCTTCAGGCAGCGGATAGGTACCTTCCTGTTCAACGGGGTTCTGCGTGGCCATCACCAAGAACGGCTCGTCGAGCTTGAAGGTTTCCGTGCCGATCGTGACCTGCCGCTCCTGCATGGCTTCCAACAGCGCGCTTTGTACTTTGGCAGGTGCGCGGTTGATTTCGTCTGCCAGAATGAGGTTCGAAAATATCGGACCCTTCTGCACGACGAACTGCTGATCCTGTGGCCGGTAAATCAGCGTGCCGATCAAGTCGGCAGGCAGCAAGTCAGGTGTGAACTGCAGCCGCTGGAAACCGGTGTGAATCCCTTTGGCGAGACAGGCGACGGCCGTCGTCTTGGCTAGACCCGGCACGCCTTCAATCAGCAAGTGTCCGTTGGCCAAGAGGCCAACAAGCATGCGGTGGATGAGCGTTTCTTGGCCGACGATCGTTTGGCCCACTTCGTCGATAAGTTGGCGAAAGGGTTTGCTGTGGGCCTTAATCTTCTCAGCAAGTTGCTCAATTTGCGAATGAGTCACGGACGTTGTAGAAGTCATCACTCTGTTCCTTAAGACCTTTGATACCGATAGAATCCGAACACTTAATATCCGAAAAATACGAGAGCCGATCGAGCAGCGGAAAAGGGTTGTGTTGGTGGGGCGGCTCAGTCGATCAAGCCGCTTTCCGTACACGAAGGCGGTTACTGGGTAGTCAATCAACCGCCTCAAGACCAATTTACGTTTCGTCAGCCAAGAGGGTTCTCAACTTGTCGGTCTGCCAGGGCACGCTGAGATTGAGCATGGTGTCATGAACCAACTCACCAAAGTCGTGAAAGCTCATTCTTTGCCGTGAATTCGCCTGGCGAGACGGTCTGCCGCGATTCGACTGGCCACTTCCTAGGAATTCACTGTGCCATCATCGGAATCTCGGCCGAACTGAGACCTGCCGCATATCCCCTACACCCCCCAATCGACGGATGCCCGCGATCGGCAGCGTTTCAGAAACGATACGATCGGTGTCGAATGGAAGAAATTACCGAGATAATTGGCGTTTCGGTCCGTAGAATAACTTGATCTTTGCTGGTACATAGGTCTGTGCCCTCAATTTTTTGTCGATACCGACGTCTCAGCAGTCAGCACCAGATTTTTTGAACGGGCTGTTATTGGGATCGACAATCTTAAGTAACTGAGTAGGGGAAGCCTCCCTGCTACTCCGCGGCGGCGGGCACAGGGGGGGCCTTCGCCGCCGCCGGGCAGGAGCGATTCGTCGTCGCTCAAGACATAGACGCCCATCCCGGCAAGCATCAGGACGACGGCCACCCAAAACATCCAGTTGCGGTGGATCGGCTTCTTGGTGTGGGGATGCGTTTGGTGATTATGATGTCCGTGGTTGTGCTGCTGATGGTCGTGCGACATCGGAAAAAGCGCCTATCTAGTTTGGTGGATACAAAACCTAGCCATTTTCGGCCGAAGCTGCGATTTGAGTCGGGTTGGTAAGCCAGTCCCGGTATCGAAAAACATAGCATATGGGTGATGCCCGCGAGGGGACAAGCCCGAGCGGCGAATGGGGGAAGAACTCGTGGGTTGTCGGGAGTCCCAATACCGGTTAGAAAAAAATGTAGCGGTCTGGCTGCCGCTGCAGGTTCGGCGGGATCCTCGAGTTGCCCGATAGTTTTTTCTATTTCCAGTTCGGAAGGACGCTCTCCCGCTCCCTTGCTCCTACACTATTTTTGTTTTGCTTTTGTTTTGCCCGGAGGATTCACATGGCAGAAACAATCGATATCGTCGCCTCGGATAAGATGCTTGAGATTCGCTTGTCGGGAAAACTGACCAAGGAGGCTTACGAGAAGCTGGTGCCTGTGGTCGATCGGCAGATCAAGGAATTTGGCAAATTGCGAATTCTATTGATTCTGGACGATTTTCATGGCTGGACACTCGGCGCAATGTGGGAGGATACGAAGTTCGACCTTAATCATTGGCACGACATTGAGAAGCTCGCAATTGTTGGTGAGACCAAATGGGAGGCAGGCATGGCGACGTTCTGCAAACCCTTCACCTCCGCTTCGATCAAGTATTTCGATCATGCAAAGTTGGATGATGCGCGGAAGTGGATCGCTGAATAATCGACCGCAGGATTGTCCAGGTGATTTGCTGGCGAAGTGTCTCATTCAACCGCAATGTCAATCCAGACGAGGCGGTGGTCGGTGGCGGTGACCGCTTCGGCGCCGGGCTCATCGGGAGCAGGCCAGAACACGCCGCCGCCGCTGATTTTCAAGTTGCGCGACGGTAATGCGTAGTCGATCCGCAAGTTCTGGAAATCGCCGAAGCTCGATGTATCGTGAGCCGGGGCGCCCTTGTCGGCTGCGTTCGGGTCGCGCTTATTTTCGGTGGCTAGCTGCGCGCCTTTGCTGCTAGGTGTGAAATCGCTGTTCACACGCGGATGAGCTAGCAGCTGATTCATCGCGCCAGGTACGCTGTCGCCATCGACAGGATCGCTGTTAAGATCGCGCAAGACGACAAACTTTTCGTTGGCGTCGAGTCCGCCACGACCGCCCGCATCATCCACCAGATAGTTTCCGCGAGCGGGGGTGAGGTAGTCGGCGATGAGGCGAATTTCATCGTGATTACGACGGCAATTGCGATCCTCTGGACCGTCGAACACGGGCGGAGTTGGATGCGAGCACAACAAGTGCAGCTTCCAGGTGGGCTGCGCACCGGAGGCCGCGATTAAGATCGGCACATCCCAGAAACTCTTCGATGAAATCCGAAAGATGGTGAGTGCGGCGTTGCTGTAGTACGGATTGTTCGTGCGTGGGTCGACGGGCAATAAAGCGCCCGGCATGTCGCGCCAGAGAAAAGTCTGAAACGTGCGAGCGGTCTCATTTTGGATGGGGAACCGCGAGAGCACAAGCATGCCGTACTGTCCTCCGTAACGGCCAAAACCGAAAGCGTCGTTGGGTTCGTCGTCGCGGCCGTTGTTGTCGAGGTCGAGACCGCTGGGGAGGCCGGTATTGACCGGGGCGATGAAGTGGGTGAGGTAGTGGATTGGGTCGAGGCCGTGTTGGCTGACCGCGAGGTACTTCTTGCGGAAAAGCTCGGCGGCGCGGCCTGTCTCGTCGTAATCGAACTCGTTGATCAGGATCGCATCGGGCCGGACTCGCTGGATGACCTCAGCGATCTGTTGGGCCTGTTCATTGTTGCCAGTGGCAAGATCGCGGACCAGTTCGCCAGCGGTGTTGCGGTAAAGCGATGAATTGTACGTAGCGACACGAATCGTGGGCTGTTCGGCGACTGTGGAGCCAATCTCTTGTGCCTGGAGGAGTTGAGAGATCGTAAGCAAGTTCCACAACAGCGGAAGGCAGCGTGCGAAGTGGCGTTTCTTGTGCATGGCCGAGGCATCCTAAGCAAATTAGGGCGGTGGAGCTTATTGTAGCGGCAGTGGAATCGGCTCCGCGACGGCCGACTAGCGGAAAATCTCGCCGACTTTGTTGGGGAGATTCTTCTCAGCCTGTCTGGCTGGGGCTAGAATGAAGCCCCATCGGAATCGCAACGGTGTTTTCCTGTAGCGGAGATGCTACCCATCGTTTGTCCGGCGGAAGATGACGCCGTTTCGATGTCCGTGGTTTTGCATCAGAGCCGCAAGTGAGAATAAGGATGAGGCCATGTCGATCACAATGGTTTCGGAAGCCCCGCGCCGCGAATTGGCGGCGGAGAATTTCATGAGTGGCGTGTTCGAAGTGCAACATCCGCTGATCGCGTGTCATTTGACCCGGTTGCGCGATCAAACAACTCGGCCGCCGGAGTTTCGTGCGCTGGTGAATCGGCTGGCATCGCTGCTCGCCTACGAAGCGCTGAAAGATTTGCGGACTGAACGCGTCACAGTGGAGACACCGCTCACCAAGACCGATGGTTGCGTGCTAGTGCAGCGGGTAGGCTTGGTGCCCATCCTACGGGCCGGGTTGGGCATGGTCGAACCGGTGCTCGAGTTGATCCCGCAAGCCGAGGTTTGGCATCTCGGGTTGTATCGCGACGAAGCGACGGCCAAGCCGGTGAAGTATTACAGCAAGTTGCCCGAGCAACATCCGGTCGATGTGGCATTGGTAGTTGACCCCATGCTCGCCACGGGCGGATCGGCGGTGGCGGCGATGACAACCTTGCGTGAGTGGGGCGTGCCGCAAGTGAAACTGCTTGCCCTCATTGCCTCGGAAGAAGGCTGCAAGCTGGTCGAGACTGAATTTCCCGAATCGCAAATCTATGTTTGTCAGATCGACCCCGATTTAAACGACAAGAAATATATTTTGCCGGGATTAGGCGATGCGGGGGATCGAATATTTAATACGGTGCATGCCTAGTACTACCGCGAACGGATACAGCGGCGGTTGATGTTCTCTCTCGTCTCCCAGGTTTTTCACCCCCCTGCCCCATTGGTTTCTCATGCATCGACTTGTGAGCGTTCTCGGGATCCTGGTGTTTCTCGGTTTGGCGTGGTTGATGAGCTCGCATAAAACGCGGGTTAGCCCGCGGATTATTATCGGTGGACTGTTGCTTCAGTTCGGACTTGCCTTTTTCATTATACGAACGGCTGCAGGAGCCGCCGTGTTTGAGGCCATCGGCAACATATTCCTTGCCTTATTGAATTGCGTGAATGCCGGTTCCGAGTTTGTATTTGGCTTGGATTTCGCGGAACATTTCTTCGCTTTCAAAGTGCTGCCGACGATTATTTTCTTCTCGGCCTTCATGTCGATTTTTTATTACTACGGCGTCATGCAGTTCATCGTCGGCATTTTCGCCAAAGTCATGCAGAAGACGCTTGGCACGAGTGGCGCGGAAACACTCTCGGCGGCGGCCAATGTGTTCGTCGGGCAAACTGAAGCGCCGCTGGTGATCAAGCCTTACATCAGTAGCATGACGATTTCCGAACTCAACGCCATCATGCTAAGCGGTTTTGCAACAATGGCCGGCGGAGTACTGGGCGGGCTTGTTGAGATGGGTAAACGGATTGAAGCTGACGTGGTTACCTATCTCATTCAGCCGCAAGATTTATTGGCCGCCTCGGTAATGGCGGCACCAGCGGCGCTCATGGTCGCCAAGATTTTGCAGCCAGAAGTCGATATGCCGGAAACGATGGGAGACGTCAAAGTCGACGTGAAGGACCCCAGCGTGAACGTGCTCGAAGCGACGGCTAACGGCGCCATTGGCGGCTTGCAGCTTGCTCTGAATGTGGGTGCCATGTTGATCGTGTTTCTGGCGTTGATCGCGGTCGTCGACTTGGTGCTTGGTTGGACAGGAGCCCAGTTTGGATACGTTGGCGAAGGAGGGGCATATGTTTGGACGCTTGGTGCGATCCTGGGGCCGCTCTTCTCGCCACTGGCTTGGCTGATGGGAATCGAGTGGAGCGATTGCTTGGCCGCTGGAGAGTTATTGGGGTTGAAAATGGCAACCAACGAGTTCGTTGCCTATGGACGACTTACCCAATGGGCCGATCCGGACAGCGCAATACAGTTAACGGATCGCTCACGGGAAATACTTACTTACGCCCTCTGTGGTTTTGCCAACTTCAGCTCGATAGGCATTCAGCTCGGCGGCATCGGCGGCATTGCACCCGAGCGGCGCGGTGATCTGGCCCGGCTTGGCTTCCGGGCCATGCTCGGCGGCACACTCGTGGCGTTCATCAATGCTTGCGTCGCCAATATCATGTTGTGATCGGTGCCATTTTCGGATTGCACTCGAACGCGAAAGGAATCTTGATGAAGGTCTTGCTAAGTAAGGAAGAACTACACGACGGCGTAACGCGGATGGCTGACGAGATCGTGGGTTGCTACAAAGACCAGCATCTGACGATTATCGGTATCCTCACCGGCAGCGTCGTGCTGATGGCCGATTTGATCCGCATGATCGACTTGCCGATGCGGGTGGGCGTATTGCAAGCGTCGAGCTACCGCGGCCAGACGACCACGCGGGGAGATTTAGTGATCAACTCCGAACTGATGCTCGACATCCGCGGCCGCGACGTGCTCTTGGTCGACGACATCTTCGATACCGGCCACACGCTCAACCGCGTGATGGACAAAATGCAGGACTTTGGGCCAGCGTCGCTGCGGTCGGCAGTGCTGTTGCGAAAAAAGGCTCGGCAGGAGGTCGACTACGATCCCGATTTCGTAGCGTTCGACATTCCGGATGAATTTGTGGTCGGCTACGGGCTCGACTATGAAGACATGTACCGTAATTTACCCTATCTGGCGGCGCTCGAAGCGAGCGACATTGCGCGGCACAAGGAAATTATGGTCGAGAATCAGTTACTGTGAGGCTGCGGATGAGGGTGTGGAGTAGCAGCAAGAGCTTAGATCATGTCGACACCTAAAATTCTAGCGTTCGCTGGGAGTGCCCGCCGCGAATCGTTCAACAAGAAGCTGATCAAGATCGCAGCCGCGGGAGTCGAAGCGGCCGGGGCGAAGGTCACCCTGATAGACCTTGCTGACTATCCGTTGCCGCTAGTTGATCAGGACCTCGAAGCTGTGAAGGGCTTGCCGGAGCAAGTGGTGGCTCTCAAGCAGTTGTTTTTGGAGCACGATGGTCTGTTGATGTCGTGCCCCGAGTACAACAGTTCCGTGACGCCGCTGTGGAAGAACACAATCGACTGGGTCTCGCGGCAGGCCCCAGGTGAAGGGCCGCTGGCGGCTTTTAAAGGCAAGGTGGCGACGCTCATGAGCGCATCGCCGGGCCGGCTGGGCGGCCTGCGCGGGTTGGTCCACGTGCGGTCGATCCTGGGCAACATTGGCGTCGTCGTGCTGCCGGAGCAGATTGCCGTTTCTGAAGCCCACGGCTCCTTCACGCCCGACGGCAAGCATCGCGATGCGAAGATGCACGAGTCGATCGAAAAACTTGGCTGGGGCTTGGCGGAGTTTCTCAAGAAACTCAAGTAGCGAATCACAGCCGCTTGCCGGCGTCAAGCTTTTTCTTCTCGAAACGGCTGGGCAGCAATTGATCGAGCGTGGACTGGTAGCCGTGATCTGGATTCAGCGAGTCGACCATGATGATGCGGAGGTTTGCATTGAACTCGGCGAGAAACTGCCGGCAAGCGCCACAGGGCGAGGCGCCACCGTTGCTCACGACGGCAATAGCAGTGAACTCACGATCGCCCGCAGCCACAGCCGTACCGGCCGCGACGCGCTCGGCGCAGACCGTCAGACCGTACGAAACATTCTCGACGTTGGCGCCCTGATAGATTTTGCCGCTAACGGTGCGAATTGCGGCTCCCACGGGAAAGTTGGAATACGGGCAATAAGCCCGCTGTTGGGCTTCGAGGGCCGCGTGGATCAATTCGTCACGAGCTGGTTCCGTCACGTGATTCGCTCCGCGATGAGAGTTGGCGATTGCACAGGCTCGTCGCTAATCGTAATCGCGGCGAGGAGATCGCATACTACTTGCTCGACCGCGTCGGGCTTGGCAAACAGGCGGACGAGCGATTGGCCGGCGTCGACCTTGTCGCCGAGGCGGACGAGCATTTCGAATCCGGTAGAAAGGTCAAGCACTTCGCCCAGCTTCTTCCGGCCTCCGCCGAGCTCGATAATCACGCGACCGAGTTGTTCGGTGTCCATTTTGGCAACGTAGCCGGCACGAAGGCTTGGCACCTCGCTGGCGGAGGCGACGGGGCGCGGGGCGTCGAGGTTTCCGCCTTGGGCTGTGACCATCTCGCGGAATTTTTCCAGGCCAGCGCCGGAGTCGATCGCACGTTGCAGTCGTGCTTTTGCGGCTGGGAGTGACGACTCACGCTTCGTAAGGACCAGCAGTTCGGCACCAAGTTCGAGCGTGACGTCCATCAAGTCGGCCGGTGCTTTGCCGATCAACGCGTCGACCGATTCATTCACTTCAACGGCATTACCCGCCATCCGGCCGAGCGGCTGGTTCATGTCAGTGATGATTGCGGTCGTCGGTACGTGCATCCTTCGGCCGGTGTCGACCATGGATCGCGCGAGCGCGTGGGCCTCCTTACGGGTTTTCATGAACGCACCGCTGCCCCATTTCACGTCGAGCACCAAGGCGTCGAGCCCTTCGGCGAGCTTCTTGCTCATAATACTTGCGGTGATCAGCGGGATCGAGGGCACGGTGCCCGTAACGTCGCGCAGCGCGTAGAGCTTTCGGTCCGCCGGCACCAGGTCAGCGGTCGCTCCGCTGATCACGCAGCCGACGCTTCGCGTGACGGCCTGCATTTCCTCGGTCGAAAGATTGGTGCGGAAGCCGGGGATCGCTTCGAGCTTGTCGAGTGTGCCGCCGGTCGCACCCAGACCTCGGCCCGAGATCATGGGCACCTGCAGGTCGCAGCAAGCCAGCAGCGGCGCGAGCGGCAGCGAGACTTTGTCGCCGATGCCGCCGGTAGAGTGTTTGTCGACCTTGGGGGCCTCGTCGGCGGGCCATTGAAAGATCGCACCGGAGTTTAGCATGTGCTCAGTGAGAGCGGCAATTTCGGCGACTGTCATACCACGCAGGAAGACGGCCATCGCCCAGGCAGACATTTGGTAATCGGGAACGTCGCCCTTGACGTAGGCGTCGATCAGCGCGCCGATTTCGTAATCGGCGAGTTCTTGGCCGTCGCGCTTTTTCGAGATCAGGTGGACAATGTTCATGCGAGTGTGGGGCAATGACGCGCGGAGCAAGCTCCGCCGCTAGGTGGTGAAGTCAGAGACGATGCTGTGGACGATAGCGCACAACTTATCGCTGGCGGTGTTCGCGGTGGCGACCACCTCTTCGCCGCTGGTGGCGTGCGGGATGTCGGGCGAGCAAACATTGGTGATGGTCGAGAGGCCCAATGCACGCAAGCCCACGTGGGCGGCAACGATCACTTCGGGCACAGTCGACATGCCGACCGCGTCGCCCCACACGCGGAGCATGCGGATCTCGGCGCGGGTTTCGTAAGTCGGGCCGAGCATGGCGATGTAGGTGCCGCGATGACAAACGAAGTTGTGCTGGCGAGCGATGGCCAGTGCCCGATCGCCGAGCTGCCAGTCATAAGGTGAGGACATATCGGGAAACCGCGGGCCGAGGCGGTCGTCGTTGACGCCAATTAGCGGGTTGCGATTGAGGAAGTTAATGTGATCGTCGATCACCATCACGTCGCCGACGGCGTAGGCAGGATTGAGCCCGCCCGCTGCATTCGAGACGATCAAGAGCTCGATGCCGAGCTCGTTCATCACGCGAATGGGCAGCGTCGCTCGCTCGGCCGAATAGCCTTCGTAACAATGGAAGCGGCCTTGCATGGCAACGACCGGCACACCCGCGAGCTTTCCGCACAGCAGCCGCCCTTGGTGGCCGACCGCGGTCGACTTCAAGAAGTTGGGCACGTCGCCGTAGTTGATTGCCGCTTCCAATTCTATCGCGTTGCCTACTGCACCAAGCCCGGAGCCAAGAACGATCCCCACTCGCGGCTTATCCTGCCAACGCGTACGAATTAAATCGGCGGACTCGATGATTTGGTCGCAGAGATGACGCATTCGCTAAATTGCCACAACTAATTATGACAGGATAACAAGATTCTCAGGATCGACAGGATGAGAACAGAAGTGAATTCAAATGTCTAATTCCTTATCCAGTAAATCCTCCCGATCCTATTATTCTGTCAAAGACTCGTTCCCGCGTCGTATTTGAGGATGCCTGAGACCAGGGCGCGGAGCTTCGGTTCGGCAGAGTTGGCGATGGCGATGATGTGCTCGACGTTGGCCGGCTGGAGCGTGTCGGGGAGACACATATCAGTGATTACCGAGAGGCCGAAGGTGCGTAGGCCCGCATGGACAGCAACAATCGCTTCAGGGACTGTTGACATGCCGACTACATCCGCACCAATTTGCCGCAGGAAGCGGTATTCAGCCCGTGTTTCGAGGTTCGGGCCGGTGACGGCGACGGTCACGCCGCGGTGGACGACGAAGTTCTCACGACGGGCGATTTCGAGGCCGTGCTCGATCAACTGGCGGTCATAAGGCTGCGACATATCGGGGAATCGCGGACCGAGGCGGTCGTCGTTGATGCCGATTAGCGGATTGTCGCCCATCAGGTTGATGTGGTCGTCGATAAGCATCACGTCGCCCGGCTGGTAATAGGGATTCATGCCACCGACGGCCTGCGAAACAATCAAGAGCTTCGAGCCGAGCCGCTTCATCACGCGCACGGGGAGTGTGATCTGTTGGAGTGGATAGCCTTCGTACTGATGGAAGCGACCCTCCATGGCCAGAATCGGCACACCTTCGAGCCGCCCGCAGACGAGCCGGCCGCGATGGCTGGTGGCGGTCGACGTGGGAAAATGAGGGATGTCTTTGTAATCGAGTGATGTAAAGTCTTCGATTTGCTCGGCGAGGTTACCGAGGCCAGTGCCGAGGATCACGCCGGCGTGGGGGACATCGCTCCACTTCGCACGGATCGCTGCTGCTGCGGCTTCGATTTGATCGTACAGGTCGAGCATGCTAAACGACTTTCGAGAATTCTTTGACAGGATAACAGGATTTTCAGGATCGACAGGATGCAAAGGCAGGAAGATTGAAATGGAGGAAATCTTATCCTGTCAAAAAATGGAGTTGCTTTGCTTAATAGCTGGCGGTGCTTTTCGTTTGATCGCCGCGCTCACCGGCGGCGATTTCTGTGGTGCCGCTGGTGCCCAGGCGGGTGGCGCCGAGGTCGACGAAGCAGCGGGCGTCGGCGTAACTGCGGATGCCGCCGGAGGCTTTCACTTGGGTCTGCGAGCCACAGGTGGCACGCATCAGCCGGATATCGTGTTCGGTGGCGCCGGTGGCAATCATGGCCCCTTCCGGGCTTTTGACAAAGCCGAAGCCGGTCGAGGTTTTCACGAACGCGGCACCTGCGGCTTCGCTGGCTTGGCAGAGACGAATTTTTGTTTCGTCGTTGGGAAGCAGGCCCGTTTCGAAGATGACTTTGGTGATCGCGCCGTGGCTGCGAGCGGCCTCGACGACGGCACAGATGTCGGCTTCGACATAAGCCCAATGGCCCGAGAGGACCTGGCCGATGTTAGCAACCATATCAACTTCTTTCGCACCTTGCTGACAGGCGAGATGCGTTTCGGCGACCTTGGTCTCAGTCGTGGTGCCACCGTGGGGAAAGCCGATCACCGTGCTCACCAGTACGCCGGAGCCCCGTAAACACTCGGCCGCAAGCGGCACGTGCGAGGGCTTCACGCAGACGCTCGCCACTCCCAGTTCGGAGCAGAGGGCACATGCGGAGCGGACATCGGCGTCGGTCTGCGTGGGGTGCAGCACCGCATGATCAATCAGCTTGACGACGGAAGCGGACACGAAGTTGGCCCCACACAGTTTTTGACGGGATCACAGGATCGGAAGGGTGATTTACGGGATGAAGAGGGCGGGTCGAATGCCCAACTTTTCCATTAGTCACGCCCCAGTTTACGCGATGGCGTTGGCCCAGGTAATCCTATCAATCTCGAAAAATTTGTGATCCTGCCAAGAGCTGCGGGGGCGCTGATCAGCAACTGCGTCGGAGACGCTTTCCACAACGGAAACTGCCGGTACTTCCAGCGAGCCACTCCACCACAAAAGCACATAGGGCGAGGAATTCCCGCCCTATGTGAAAGTTTGAGTCGAAGGGATGCGGCAGCAAATCAACAATTATCTGCTGCCCGGAATGTCGTCGGCCGCCCGGGTGAAAAGCGAAACGAAGGTGTCCATGTCGATGTTTTCACTCAGGAAGTCGGCACTACCATCGCCATATAACTGCACCGCGCCACCGGGGTGAAAACTGTATTGGCCTTGAAAATTGTCGCAGTTCATCACGGTTGACAGGCCACAAGTCGGGCTATTCCCGAATAGAGCATAGACCCCATCGTCGGCCCATTGATAGTCTGTCGGACTTCCCACACCTGGTTGCCTCAGGGACGTGTTCTCCTCCCACATCATATTCTTGAAAGTGCCGTTGGCGATGTAGTGGTTCGGACGACCTGCAGACTCAAAGAGCATGAAAGTTTTCGACAGTCCATCAGTCACTTTGCTAACGGCGGTTGGTGTGTCTTGTAGCATACCAATCAAGTTTTCTGCAGATCGCTTGGTCTTGGTCAAACCAGTATTTTCGATCACGCTGCAGTAACTTGCATCGTTGATATCGACCATCGTGTAGTAGTCAGTTGTGTACGTATTGGGGCGATTCTCGGCTGATGGGCACAAAAAATCTGGGATATCGACTTTCACCGTATCACGGTTGCTCTTACCGGTATTGGTGTTGACTCTGAAATCGAACCAATCGCGATCTAGATCGATCTGATCGTAGAGGGCCTGTTGTTCGATGTATGGCAGCAGAAATGTGAGGAGGAAGTGGTCGGCTTTGTTGTTAGAGGGGACGTTGAAGCTGGTAAACGAGCCGCAGGGGCCTTTGCGGTGGGGGCCTGTATAGTTTGGCGTGTACGCCAAAGGCAATTGCTTCTTTGCCGATTCATAGTTGAGAACCGCCAAGCCAAGCTGCTTCATATTGTTGGTGCATTGGATGCGGCGAGCGGCCTCACGGGCGGCTTGGATCGCCGGCAGCAGCAGGGCCACCAGGATGCCAATGATCGCAATCACCACCAGCAGTTCTACGAGCGTGAAACCACGCGAGCGAGCACATCGAAACTTCATAAGATATCTCCCGAGCACACCGTACAGGGTCGTGACGCCTTGCAAGTCTTCCAACAACTCTTCCAACCATCGAGCCAGCCTTTATCGGCACCGGCCTAAGTCGGTGGTAAATCCAGCAGCCCGTTTTTCTCTAGTCGAGGTCTCCGAACTCAGGCAATCCCAATCGGCCTCACACAGGCCGGCTGCAAGGAGGTCGGCAACGTAGTTTAGACTCGGCCAGCTACAGTGAATTGTAACGTGACCGCCGATAATCCATTGTTGGCAATTTCACCGAGTTTTCAATTCAAATGGGGGCAGTTCCTGCGTTTCTTTTGTAATCGAAGCCGTTAGGGGGGTGTTTTGGAGATTCATGTACCGCCCGCGGAGACGATCAGTGCCTCCACCGGCCCGTTCGTCGTAGGGTGCTCCGGGGGGTACCCATTGGACGAGCACTTTGTATTCCCCGACGGGGACACCGTCATTCTGCAAGAAGGTTGTGAGCTCGAACTTGCCGTCGGGCCCAGTGGTGCCAAATGGCCGTTCCCTTTGCAGTTCGGGGGAGGCGGTTTCCAGCGGGCAAAGGATGATCATCGCCCCGTCGGCAGGCTGGCCATCGACGAGGATCGTCCCTGTGACCGTGTAGAGCGGAAGCTTTCCATCGCCACAGCCGGCGAGCACGGATAGCCCTGCCCAGAGGAGCAAAAACGAGAATGCAAAACAAGCGCTGGAATTTCTAAGATTTTGACGCATCCTCGCGTTGACCCCAATAACTGCCGGTGCGGGAGTGTCGCCTGACTAGCCCGAGCCCCGCCTCAGCCCGGGATAAGCCTATGATAGCGGCCCGTCTAGTGGCTCGTCTATTTCTTGTCGGGAAAATTCACGAAGGTTTTCGAGAATTTTGGCAGCTTGAGAGGGCGCGGAGGGGGATTTTTGGGGGAGAGGTGGCTCGCGAGCGGTTGTTCGCACTAGAACGCAAGGTTCGACGGGAGCCTCGGCGACCCTCCCTGTGGCTCGGCGGGAATCTGGTCTCCCCAGATGGAATGCCCTTGCTGACTCTGGCACTGGGGGTAGTCCGGATTGGCGAAACAGGCGTCGTGGCCGACGCCGCTAACGGCAGATTGATGGTCGATCGGACCGCCTAATACTTAAAATGCTTGATCATTTCGCCTTTGTCGCCGATGTCCGTGAGCGATTCTATTCCAATCGTCAGATGTACGTCGGACCAATCGCGGCTCACTCGGGCGTCGCTTTCACTGGTTTTGACGCCGTCGGGGGTGAGCGGCTTGTCGGAGACCAAGAGCAGCGCCCCGCGGGCGATCTGGTTCGCGTGGCCAACAGTGAAGATGGTGGCGGTTTCCATGTCGATAGCGATCGGCGAGTATTCCTGCAACTGCTCGCGGAACTTGACGTCGTGCTCCCAAACGCGGCGGTTGGTGGTGTAGATCACGCCGGTACGGTATTCGAGGCCGCGGTCGACGAGCTTTTGCGAAACGAACTTGTGGAGCTTGAACGACGGCAGGGCTGGCACCAGTGGAGACATGTAGTCGTCGGAGGTGCCTTCTCCGCGGATCGCGCCGATCGGCAAGATAAAGTGGCCGATCTCAGTCGCGTGCTTGAGCCCGCCGCATTTTCCAAGCAACAGCACTGCTTCTGGTTGATAGGCGGTGAGCAGATCCATGATGGTAGCGGCATTCGGCGAACCGATGCCGAAGTTGACGATCGTGAGCCCATGCTCATTGGTGGCGGCCTGCATTGGCCGGTCGTCGCCGTAAATGTTGCAGCCAAATCGCTTGGCAAATCGCGTGACGTAATCACGGAAATTGGTGAGCAGCACATACTGCCCAAATTCATTGAGCGGCATGCCTGTGTAGCGGGTGAGCCAATCGGCGGCAATTTCAGACTTGGTGACCATGCGAGAATATGGGGGAAGGCGGAGTGGGGAAGGCGGATAGGAGCAGTCGCTATCAGGATCTTTCCTTCCGCCCTCCCTCTTCCACCTTCGGCCTTTCTAATACACTTTCTTGTTCGGGTTCGCGTTCCATTCGGCAAACAATTGTTTGCATTCTTCCGGCAACAGGCCGGGGATCAATTTCAGTTTGCTGCCGCCGAGCCGCAGCAGTTCTCGGGCAGGGAGCTGGAGCTCATTGAAGCCGGCGATATCGGCGTCGGCGATGGATGCGCCGAAGTACACCGTGTCGACCCGGGCCCAATGCAGGGCGGCCATGCACATGGGGCATGGTTCGCAGGTGGTGGCGACGAGGGCCCCTTCGAGGAATATATTGCCGATGTGCAGGCAGCCTTGGCGGATGGCGTTGACCTCGGCATGGGCCGTGATGTCGGTCGTGGCGACCACCGTGTTATGGGCGCAAGAAATGATTTCCTCGCCCTTGGCAATGGCACAGCCAAACGGGCTTTGGCCTGCTGCCAAGCCCGCGCGGCACTTTTCGATGGCCAGTCGCATGAGTTTGGCTGGATCCATAGTGGGCGACCAATCGATGGGCATTTGAACTGTTGGGCTGTGTTACATAGTCTAAGGTTGGAACAATTAGCGTAACCCTCGACTTCACACTACTTTACGCGCGATTGAGAGACGCAGCAAGACGATTTGGAGAGGCAGCGGCGGGGGAGCACGGCAGCCGTGTTCAACAAAGCCGGCGGGGGTTGCGCAGGGGGGGCGTGCTTTCGGTATGCTGATTTAGAGCGGCGGGAGTGCAAACGCCAGCTCGGATGGGAGAAACTTTCATGCTGGAATAGGGTTAAAACCAAGGGCCAGTTGCGTAACCCGCGAGATTGGCCGTTCGAATAGGTGATGTCAACTACTTGTACTTGCTGCAGTTCTGGCTGCCCATTCCTGGAGGACGAGCGATGAAGCTTTCCAGTCGTATTGTAGGATTTATAATGGCCGTTTTGGCAATCGTTTTGTCGATTTCGTCGAACATCGTGATTGCTCAACCCCTAGGAGGCGGACGGGGCTTTCGCGGGGGACCTGGTGGCAATTTTGGAGGGGGAGGTGTGCTGGACTTGGTTCAGCAGCAAGAAGTGCGGCGCGAGATCGAATTAAGCGAGGATCAGCTCGCGGAACTGCGGACCTTGGGCGAGACGATTCGCGGCGAGATTCGCGGCGAGATGCAGGGCATGTTCGAAGGGATGCGCGACTTAAGCGACGAAGAGCGGCAGGCCAGGTTCGGCGAAATTCGCACACGCTTCGAGGCGATCAACAAAGACACCGAGACGCGGATTCAGTCGGTGCTGATGCCACATCAATTCGATCGGCTGAAGCAAATTGATTTGCAAGCGCGGATTCAGCGTGGCGGAGCGGGAGCCCTCTCGGAAGGCGAACTGGCAGACGCGCTTGAGTTGAGCGAGAGCCAACGCGAGCAAATTCGCGAGAAGTCTGAAGTCGTGCAGAAAGATCTACAGGAGAAGATCAACCAGCTTCGACTCGACGCACGCAATCAATTACTGGAAGTACTGACTCCCGATCAACGGGCGAAACTCGAGTCGATGACCGGTGCTGAGTTTTCGTTGCCGGAGCGGCGGTTTGGCGGTGTTGGCGGCCAGGATGGTCGCCGTGAACGCGGCGCTGCCGGCCGCGGGAGACGAGGCGGTCGCCAGTAAAGTTGCTGCGTTGAGGGGCACGAACAGCGGCAGTTCAGGGAAGTTTGAGGCTAGCTTATTGGCTACCCATCATAAGGCGGTAGCGGCAAATCCTTGGCATGATTTGGAACACAGATGGAAGCGGGCGCAATACTGGTGAAACGTGGGCTTTTGTCGCCTCAGCAGTTGGATCAACTGCGGCGTGAACGGCCCGACATCAATCGGCTTGATGTGGCGGCGGTCGATTCAGGGATGGTCAGTGAGGAAGACGCGCTGCGGGCCTTGGGCGACGAAGTTGGAATCCCCTTTTGTGACCTCGAACAGGAAGATATCGATCTCTCCCTGTTGCGGGGCTTTCCGCAGAAGCTGATCCATCGCCACTCGTTGTTTCCGCTCCATCAGGTGAACGGTTCGTTGATCGTGGCGACGAGCGATCCGTTCGATCTCTACCCGCTCGACGAATTGAGCGTGGTTACCGGCTTAACCATCGCTCCGGTCCTCGCGCCGCGGGAGCAGATTGCGCGGCAGATCAAAACCCATTTGGGAGTTGGCAGCGAGACCATCGAGGGTTTGCTGGCCCAGCAAGACGAAGAAGAAATTGAGATTCTCGACGACATCGATGCCACGGAACTGGCGCAGGCGCAGGAGGCGTCGGTCGTGCGACTGGTAAATGAAATTCTGTTCGAAGCGGTCGAATCGCGGGCGAGCGACGTGCATATCGAGTCGCAGGCTTCCGGCATCAAGATTCGCTACCGCATCGACGGCATGTTGCAATCGCAGCCAGCGCCGCCCGAAATCGGCCGTTTCCAGGCCGCAATCATCAGCCGCTTGAAGATCATGGCCCGCATGAACATTGCCGAGAAGCGGCTGCCGCAAGACGGCCGGATCAAACTGCGCATGTCAGGCCGCGAGATCGACGTGCGCGTGTCGGTCATTCCCATGCTGTACGGCGAAGGCATTGTGATGCGGCTGCTAGATAAGGGCCGAATGAATTTCTCGCTCGAAGCTTTGGGCATGGAGCCCGATCTGCACCACCTCTATAGCAAATTGATTCGCATGCCGCATGGGATCGTGCTGGTGACCGGCCCGACTGGCTCCGGTAAGACGACCACGCTCTACAGTTCGCTGATGGAGATCAAGAGCGAGGACAGCAAGATTATTACAACCGAGGACCCGGTCGAATACCAGCTCGAAGGCATCAACCAGATTCAGGTGCATCCGAAGATCGGGCTCACGTTTGCGGCCTCGCTGCGATCGATTCTGCGACACGACCCGGACATCGTGCTGGTGGGCGAAATTCGCGACATGGAGACGGCCGAAAACGCGATCCAGGCCTCGCTGACCGGCCACTTAGTTTTCAGCACGCTCCATACGAACGACGCACCGAGTGCGTACACGCGGCTAGTGGACATGGGCGTCGAGCCGTTCCTGGTGGCCAGCACGGTCGAGGCGGTGATGGCCCAGCGGTTGGTGCGAACACTGTGCAAAGAGTGCCGCGAGGCTTTTGATCCGAAGCTCGACGACATGCCCAAGGATTTTCCTTGGCCTGAGTTTCAAAAGCTCGGTAAGCCATTGTATCGGCCCAAAGGCTGCCGAGCCTGTCGACAATTGGGCTTCGTCGGCCGGCAAGGCATCTTCGAATTGTGCGTGACCACTGACGCGGTGCGGCAGTTGGCGCACGACCGATCGAGCAGTTGGGAAATCCGCCAGGCAGCGATTCAGGGCGGTATGCGGACATTGCGCCAGGATGCATGGATGAAAGTGCTCCACGGAATTACGACGGTAGATGAGGTGTTGCGTGTGACGAAGGGGGATCGGTTGTAAAATGACGAATTGAGAGAGTCCGATTCGCTTTCTGTCATTCGTTGATTCTGTAGTTTGACTTTTCTCTTCATGCCTGAATTTGCTTACATTGCGCGTGATCTCACCGGCAACCGTGTGGAAGGTACGCTCGCAGCGGGGACAGAGCGGGAGGTGCTCGCTTCGCTGTCAGCGCGCGATTTGTTCCCGCTCAAAGTGGCGTCGGCCGAAATGAATTCGGCGGCAATGCGCTCACCCAAAGTGCGGCCGCGAATTATGGCGACTACCTACAGTCAGTTGTCGGCACTGTTGCGCAGCGGCGTGCCTCTGTTGCGGGCGCTCGAGGTGATCCGCCAGCAAACACCGCATAAGAATCTCAAGACGGTACTGGATGACGTTTACTCTCGGGTGCAGGAGGGAGCGACTCTGGCCGATGCGATGGCCAAGCACCCGCGTGCGTTTGGCGAACTGGGCACGAGCATTGTCCGCGCCGGTGGTGAAGGTGGTTTCTTGGAAGAAGCGCTCGAGCGGTTGGCCCGCTTTACCGAGCAGCAAGATGAACTCAAGAGTCGCGTGATCGGAGCCCTCGCTTATCCCGCGGTGCTGTTCATCGTCGGCACAATTGTTGTCAACGTGCTGGTGATCTTTTTCGTGCCGAAGTTTGAAACGCTGTTTGCCCGCTTGAAAGCGCGCGGCGAGTTGCCGGCCCTCACCGAATGGCTGTTGTGGCTGAGCCACACGCTGCAAGATTACGGATTGTTTATACTGGCCGGCTTGGTGATGGCTGGCATTTTGGTGCGCAAGAAACTGCTGTCCGAAGCAGGTCGGGTTTGGCTAGACCATTGGCGGCTGAAGTTGCCGGTGGTGAGTTCGATCTATTTAAGTTTGGCGGTGTCGCGGTTTTGTCGCGTGCTCGGCACCTTGCTAACGGGCGGCGTACCGATCGTGAGGTCGCTGGAGATTAGTGCTGACTCGACCGGGAATCGCATCCTGGCTGAAGCGGTTCGCGACGCGGCCGAGAACATCTCTGCGGGCCAAACGCTGGCCCAGCCGCTCGCGGCGAGCGGGCATTTTCCGGCCGATGTGGTGGAAATGATTGCCGTGGCAGAACAGGCCAACAGCTTGGAAACGGTGTTGCCGCAGGTGGCCGACTCGCTAGAGCGGGATACCTGGCGGCGGCTGGATTTGTTCGTCCGGCTACTGGAACCCTTGATGCTATTGCTGTTAGCGGGTGTCGTGTTGATGGTGGTCGTCGCGCTGCTAGTTCCCGTACTGAAGGGAAGTGCCGCGCTGTGAGTTCGCATACAATAGATTTTGGCGGACAACGCCTGGAAACGCCTGGACGGAAACATTGCCTAAAAAAGTGAGGAGTAAACAATGAATCGCAAGCGAAATGTGCCTTGCCGACGAGGCTTCACGTTGATGGAAGTGCTGCTGGTGCTGATGATCCTGGTCGTGCTCGCTTCGATGGCGGTGACGATCTTTGGCGGCACGCAAGACCAGGCTCTGAAGGATGCGGCCAAGGGTGAGGTGGGCGTGTTCAAAAGCGCGATCAATCTTTACAAGTTTCACACTAAGAACTACCCATCGAGCCTAAAGGATCTCACCGATAAGCCGAGCGATAGCAAGGCCGCCGAACGGTGGCGTGGACCGTATCTCGACAAATCGCCGATTGACCCCTGGGATAATGAGTACAAGGTTGCTGCTCCGGGCAAGCACAATACTGAGTCGTTCGACGTCTGGTCGATGGGGCCCGATGGCCAAGACGGCACGGCCGACGATATCGGCAACTGGGAGCAGCGATGATAAAAAGGGACAGGGCTATTTTACGTCTTGTGCCCACGCTGAATCCGAGGCGACAAGAGAATAGTTTTGCCCCCCCTTGTCGCCGCACAGGGCTAACGCTCTTTGAAATACTGCTCGTGCTAGCGCTGTTGGTGGTGATCAGTGCGGTGACAATGCCCTTGCTATCGGAATCGCTGTCGCGCGCAAGGCTGCAGAATAGCGGAGAACTGGTACGAGCTGCGTGGGGAAAAGCCCGGCTAGCGGCGATGCAGGCGGGTGAGCCATATGTATTCCATTACGAGCCCAAAGGGAGTCGATACCAAATCGTCTTGCTGTCGGCGACGATAGCCGATGAGGTCGGCGAAGTGAACGTGATTCCACCCGAGGACGAAGCGGCTGCCGAGTACGCTGAGGCCGACATGTTGCGGCTGGCAAAAAACCGGCTGCCGGAGGGCATCGTGTTTTCTGCGGGCGAAACCTCGTCGGCGCCGCAGATGACCGCCACGGCGCAAGGATCGGCAGGTGGCTGGTCCTCGCCGATCATGTTTTATTCTGATGGCACGACAGCCGACGCAACGGTCTTAGTGGCCAACGCCAGTGGCGAAACGATTCGCATCACGCTACGAGGTCTGACCGGCATCTCGCGTGCGAGCGAAATCGGCAGCGAGGTAGCGCCATGAACATGCGACATCAAGGAGTCAGAACTATTTTTGATCGCATCCGTTGCGCCGAATTTGAGGGGCAGAAAAATAGTTCTGGCCCCGTTGATGGTTTTTCACTATTGGAGGTGATTCTGGCGCTGGCGATTCTGGCCGGAGCGCTGGCCGCTCTGGGGGAAGTAATGCGGCTAGGCGACCAAAACGCGGCACTTGCGGCCGACGAATCGCAGGCGGGATTGCTGGCTGCTTCGGTGATGTCGGAAGTCCTGGTGGGCGCTCGTCCTTTGGCCAATGTGAGAGACACAGTGCTGCCGTTTGACGACGATCCACAGTGGGCCATGAGCATCGAAATTCAACCGACAGATTACCAAGAACTGGTGGCGGTTCGAGTAAGTGTGATGCAGCAGTTGGCGCCCGAGTTGCAGCCGGCGCGGTGCGATTTAGTCCGCTGGTTGCCGAATCCAGATTATTTGCCAACTATCGCGTCGCAACCGCAACAGGCTGGAAGCGGCGCCGGTACGGGAACCGGAGCAGACGCTAGTAGCGGCCAAGGCCTGGGAGGAGGGCAACTATGAAAGGCCGCTCCGCCTTCACTCTGTTTGAGTTGATTCTGGCGATCGCTCTGTCGGCAACGCTGTTGTCGCTCATTGGCACCGCCGTGAATTTGTATTTGATGCGGATCGATACAAGCCGCATGCGAATCGAAGAAGCGCAACTCGCGCGGAGTATTTTGGCGACGATTGCTGCCGATGTGCGGGCAGCAACGCCCTATCAAACGCAAGACATTTCGACGGTCGCGCAATTGGCCGTAAGTGCGGCGGCCTTTAACGTCGATGATATCGATAGTGCCGCGGCTTTTTCTGCTGGTGCGTTGGGTTCGTCGAGTGGCACGGGTGCGGGAACCACGTCCAGCGCCGCAAGTGACCAGTCGAGTTCCACGTCTACCGGGTTGTCGACCGATGGGGCTCTCTCCACAACTGCCCTGGTGCCGGGCCTCAATGGGCTGCTCAACGAGTTAATGTTGGACGTAGCCCGCTTGCCGCGGCTCGACGAGTTGTTTCCCACCACTCCCCAATCAACGCTCTCCAATTCGGCCAATGCGGCGCGGGCCAACCTGTCGCGACCGAGCGATATGAAGACGGTGAGATTTTTTATTCGTCAAGGCAACACGATCGATCCGAGCGATGCTTCTGCTACAGGTCTTGCGTCGGCAGCGCAGCAAGTTGTCGGCGGGCTGGTGCGACAGACGGTCGACCGTTCTGTCCGGCAAATGGCCGAACAGGCGGGTAACTCGCAATTGCTGGAGTCGGGGCAGGTGCTACTCGCGCCGGAAGTGACCCAGATCCAGTTCCGTTATTTCGATGGCACTACCGCCGTCGAATCGTGGAATATGCAAGAGCGGAGCAGCATGCCCACGGCGATCGAAGTGCGGATTTGGTTGATGTCGCAGGCATTGTCCGAGCAGCAGCAATCGTCGTCGGCAGCGTCCTCGCGCTTGTCGCAAACGCGCATGTACAGCCAGACAATCGATCTTCCGCTCGCACAGGTGGCGGGGGCGACCACAGCCTCGACAGTCACCGACGAAGAGTCGGCTGGAAGCGAGACTGGCAGCACGGGTACTAGTACAGGCACCGGATTCGGTGTGGGGGCGTCAGGGAATTAATGGCGCAGATTCACACACCATCGTCGCAGTCAATCAGGCGTCGAGGCAGCGTATTGCTGCTCGCGCTGATAGTGATCGTGCTCTTGACGTTGGGTGCTGTAACTTTCTTCGAGCGAATGTTTGTCGAACATCAGGCTTCGCGGGCCCACCTCCGGCAAACACAGGCCCGTTACCTGGCCGAGTCCGGCATCGAATTTATTCGCACGTTGACAATGCAGGATCCGCAAATCCTTATTCAGTCAGGCGGCGTCTACAGCAATCCGGCTCTGTTTCGGAGCAATCTGGTGATTGACGACGAGCTGGCGGCTTTTCGTGGGCGGTTTGTCGTGATTTCCCCGGCTACAAGCGGGGCCGGCTACTACTCCGGTATCCGTTATGGCCTGGAAAATGAGTCGGCACGGCTGAACCTCAATACGGTGCTGCTGGCCGACAATTATCTGGAAAATGGAGCGCAAAAACTGCTGATGACGCTCCCCGGCATGACGGAGCCAATTGCCGATGCGATTCTCGATTGGATCGATTCCGACAGCGACCAGCGGATGCTCGGAGCAGAGCAGGAATACTATTCGGCGCTCTCGCCGCCCTACGCGCCGCGCAATGGGCCGCTGGGGTCTATCGAAGAATTACTGTTGGTGCGCGACGTGACGCCGGCGCTGTTGTTCGGGGCAGACCTCAATCGCAATGGGCTGATCGAGGCTAACGAACAGCCCTATACAACCATCGAAGGCGTCGACAACTCGGCGGGCCTCTTAAATCGAGGTTGGTCGGCCTACCTCACGCTCGATAGTGCCGAAGCCAACACAAAGCCCGACGGCACGGCGAAGATCGATATCAACACGAGCGACTTGCAAGAGCTACATACTCAGGCGCTAGCTGTGCTCGACCAGCCGATGGCCAACTTCATCGTCGCCTTTCGCCAAGGGGGCGTGGCGAGCAACAATCAACAGGGCGGACGAACGGTCGACGCCGGGAGTCTACAGCTCGATTTCACTTTGCCAGGGCGCGTGCGGCTATCGAATTTGCTGGACCTGATTGGCGTGAAAACACAGGTCGCTGAGCAGGAGCAGAGTGGGCAGAGCGGACAAGGCAGTCAGCCGCCGACAACTCAATCGCCTTTCACCGACGAACCCTCGTCGATGCGCAGCTATTTGCCCAAGCTGTTCGAAAATTTCTCGGTGAATTCCGCGACGACCATTCCCGGCAGGATCAATATCAACCAAGCTCCCCGCGTGTTGCTGTCGGGAATTCCCGGGTTAGACTCCACGGCGATCGACCAAATCATCGCCAGCCGCTTGCCAGACCAGAACGGCGAACGGCCCGAGCAGGCCTACGAAACCTGGCCACTGGTGGACGGCATCGTCGACCTGGAAACAATGAAGCAACTGATGCCGCTGGTCACCGCGGGCGGCAGCGTCTATCGAGCCCAAATCGTCGGCTATTTTGACGAGGAGGGGCCAGCCTTCCGCACTGAGGTGATAGTAGATGCCACCCAGGTACCTCCCGTGGTCAAGCGGCGGCGGGATCTGGTCGATCAAGGGCCGGGATACTCGCTCGACGTGCTGGGGACGACAGTGGAGAGCGAACCGTAAACCGGCTGACTACAATGGAGTTTGCGGAAATGGGACTTTGGATTGCAGATAGTATCACAAGGATTTTCTATTCGAATTCCTTAATCCGAAATCAATTATTGCATCGCTCACGTTTGAGCAGTTGTCACTGATGCCACGTATTCTTGCCATTGATTGGGACCGACTTGAGGCGCGAGCGTTGCTGATGCACGTGGGGCCGACTGGGTCGTCGGTCGTCGGAGCTTGGACTACGTCGCTCGCGGCGGAGAATACGCCACCTACTCCGCGCGAGCTTGGCACGCGGCTTGTAGAAGTGATTGGCCGCGCGGTAAGTGGCAAAGCGACGACCATCGTCGGAGTCGGACGCGACCAGGTGCAGATGGTGCTGTTAACGCTCCCCCCTGCCCCGCCAGAGGAATTGCCGGACTTGGTGCGCTTCCAAGCCGAGCGTAGTTTCACGTCGCTCGGCGACGACGCGGCCCTCGATTTCATTCCCCTTGCGGGCGATTCAACGGCACCGCATCAGGTGCTGGCGGCTGCGCTTTCGGGGATAGGTATTGCCGAGGTGCAACAACTGTGCGAGGCGGTGGGAGTCGAGCCGGAGCGAATCACGCTGCGGGCAACCGCGGCAGCTTCGTTCGTCGTGCGACGGATGGCAGTCGCTACAAGCGAAGTCTCGCTGGTTGTGAATCGACTCACCGACGAGGCTGATCTTACCGTGTTGGTGGGTGACCAGGTAGTGCTCGTGCGCACGGTGCGGCTCCCGGTGCAGGGTACAACGAATGGTCGCGAGCGCGCCTTGGCTGGCGAAATCCGGCGGACGATTGCCGCGGTTCGACAGCAACTTGGCGAAGAGCAAGTGGGCAGAGTAATCCTCTGCGGGATCTCATCTGAAGCCGGCGATGCAACGGCGTTGGCTGGCGATTTAGGTTTGGCGGTAGAAGTGTTCGATGTGGCAGAAAACGCACCTCCTGGTATAGCAAAGTCGGGGGTGCCGCCCGAAAGTCTCGCGCGCTTTGCCGCAGTGATGGGCATGGCCTTGGACGAAGCAGACCGTCGGCCGCCTGTGGTCGATTTTCTTAACGTCCGACGCCGTGTGGAAACGCGAAAGTTTACCCGGCAACAGGCACTAGCCGCGACGGCTGGTGGGCTTGCGCTGTTATTGGTCAGCCTGGTGCTTTGGCAGCGGTCGGCATCGTTTAGCCGCGAGTTCGCTAAAGTCAATTTGGAAACAGCCCGGCTGCAAGATCAATTTAAACAAGAGCAACTCGACAGAACGATCGCCGAGGCCACGTCCATCGAGCGGTGGCTGGCTACCGACGTGAATTGGCTGGATGAATTCGATCGCCTGAGTGTTCAGTGGAGACCGGAGCCGCTCGATTCCACAGCGTTTCCCGTGGCCGACGATGCCGTGGTGACGCAGCTCACGGCGTTTCGTCCGCCTGGCAACGACGCGACAGGTGGCCGCATCGTGGTGCAGGCGGTGGCACGGAACCCGCAGGTATTGGCGACGCTTGAGCAACGGCTGCGGGACAAGTCGCACGAAATCAGTGCCGGTGGCGGCAAGCAAGACCGCAATGTGCCGGGCTACGCCTGGTCGTTCCCGCTCACGATCAACGTCGCAGCCGATGAAGCTGTCGCCGAGGTGTCGCCATGACGATGACAACGACACGCGAGAAATTGCTGGCGGCGGCGGTGGCGGCTCTGATGCTCCTTTGGGGCGGCAACAGATTGTGGGCGAAATACAACAATTCACTCGCGGCGAAGCGGGCACAGCTCTATGCAGCGCGTGAACGGCTTAGTGAGGCAGAGACAAATCTTCAAATGGGCCAGTTCGCTATGGAGCAACTTGACGCTTGGCAGGCGCGTTCGCTGCCGGCCGACCGCGAGGCGGCTCCATCGCTCTACCGGATCTGGCTGGAAGCGAGGCTGAAGGATGCCGGGCTCTCGGTCGATGAGTTTCAGCCGGCCCAGCGAGTCGCGCCGGCGGCCGGTTTTTCGGCCGTTGGCTATACGATCAATGCCCGCGGGTCGCTCAAATCGCTCACGAATTTCCTCGATGCCTATTATCGCAGCACATTGATGCAGCAAATCACGCGGCTTCAGTTGCGGCCTGACACCAATCCTGCACATCTCAATATTTCCCTACAAACTGAGGCGCTAATTTTGCCGGGTACCACTAACGAAGCCATTCCGGAGGGCGTCGCCGGTCGTTCGAGAAAATCTAAGGCTGCCGATTACGTGGCGACTATCGAAGGCCGAAACTTGTTTGCGGTGTACAAGCCACCGCGACCCGAGCCAGCACCAACGGCGGCTCGCCCACCGCGGACAAGGCCACAGTTCGACGATGCGAGGCACGCTTACTTCACGGCGACAATTCAAGTCGACGGTCGGTGCCAAGCCTGGATCCATGTCCGCACGACGAACGAAACGCTACGCGTGTTTGCAGGCGACGCGGTGAAAGTCGGTCAGTTCGACGGTCAGATCGTAGCGATCGAGCCGAGATCCATTATTGTCAAAAGCGGCGATGATGAGCTCCGTGTCGAGTTGGGGCACAACCTGCGGGATGGTAAGGCGCCCGCGAAAACCGAGGAAGGGTAAACTTCAGACTGCCGCACCCGCTGCGCGAGCTTTTTGGACGCCAGCAAACGACATTTGCGATTTCAGGCATGTGCGGCGGAATGTTTCCGGCCGCGGCACAGCCCAGATGCGAAACGTTTCAACCGCACCCTGACAGAACACCAAATCGCCCGCCTTGTACCACGCCTGACCTGGTTCGACGACGACATCGATCGCATCAAAACGGTCTAAGGCGACACTCTTAAGCACGCGGCCGAATGGATTCTCCATGATCACGCGGCGGTTCGTGAGGCGATATTGCCAGCACCACGGATTCTGAATGCCCACCAGCACGCCGGGAAACCGCGGTAACCGCATTAGGAAGTATAAGGCGAGCATGAAAGGAATCGAAGCCAAGGCAAACAACCGGCCAATCGTTACTGGCACGCCGAATATGTGCGGACCGTATTCCAAACCAAACAACCGGCCCCAAAAGCGGCCGAAGGCGGTCGCCGAAAGCGACGGCCAAACGATCATATTGGTGACTTCGGAAATTTGCGCAGGTGCAACGCCGGCGATGGCTTGTTTCATGACAGCAGTGGAGCGTCGAGGGTTAAAGGTCTCGAGAGCCAGCAAGCCCTCAGACATCGTAGAAATTAGCAAACCAGGGGACGTTTGGCTAGGGCTCGTTGGTGCGGTATGTTCGGGTGATGAGCGACGCACATCCGGCCAGTTTACCCTTAGAAACGCTGCTTACTCAGTGCGAAGTGCGACACGAGCGGCGGAGCGGTCCGGGTGGGCAGCATCGTAACAAGGTGGCGACTGCCGTAGTGCTCATACACCGGCCGACGGGAATGCGAGCCGAAGCCAACGAACGGCGCCACCAAGCGGAGAACCTCGTGGAAGCGGTGCGCCGACTGCGGGTGCGACTGGCGGTGGAAGTGCGGTCGGCGGGAACCCGCGGTGGAAGGGGCAGTCTTTGGCAATCACGCATGGTCGGCGGGCGATTGGCGATCAATCCTAAGCACGATGATTTTCCCACGATATTGGCTGAGGCGATGGATGTGATGGTGGAGGAGAGATTTGACCTGAGTCGGACGGCGGAGTTGTTGGAGATTAGCATGTCGCAGTTAATCAAATTCCTAAAGAAAGGGCCGGCGGCCTGGGGCAGCGTGTGCGAGGGGCGTCGCCAGCGCGGCCTGCGGCCATTACACTAACGTCATGCATATTTGCTTTCTCGATATCGATGGTACGTTAGTATCGACTGGTGGCGCTGGGCAGGCTGCTTTTGTCGTAACACTCGACAAAGATTTTGGTATCCACGATGCCAAATCTTCCAGGGTATCGTTCGCCGGCCGCAGCGATCGAGCGATCGCCATGGATTTGTTCGCACTTTATGGCATCGATCCGACGATTGAAACTTGGCAGCGTTTTCGCACAGCCTACGTGGGGCGGCTGGCGGAAGTATTGCCGGAGTACCAAGGCCGTGTGCTGCCTGGCGTGGCATCGCTGCTCCAGACGCTCTCAGATCGTGGAGATACTGCTCTGGGGTTGCTGACAGGCAATGTGTATCAGGCGGCGGAGCACAAGTTGCGGCATTACGAACTGTGGGATTGGTTTTGTTTCGGCGGCTTCGGCGACGAGCATACGGATCGCTGCGACATTGCAGCGGCAGCGCTCGAAGCTGGACAAACGCATCTTCATGGATCTCCACACCGCGAGCTGGTAGTGATTGGCGATACGCCAAACGACATCCGTTGCGGTCGCTCGATTGGCGCCCGCTGTGTGGCGGTACCTACGGGCAACATTTCAATCGACGTACTGCGGGCCGCAGAGCCCGACGTGCTTGTCGAGACATTAGAAGATATCGAGCCGATTCTCCAGTTGCTAAGCGACAATTAAAATGTCAGCCGTGCTGAGCCGGATCACGATCTTCCCGATCAAATCGCTCGATGGCATCGATGTGCCGGCGGTCCAGGTACTGGCGGGGGGCGCGCTGGAAAATGACCGTCGCTTCGCGCTCCTTGATGCCGGTGGCCGCTACGTCACCGGCAAGCGGACCGCAGCTATCCATCGCATCCGCACTGTATATGACCTGGAGCAAATGACGGTCCGGCTTAATCAAGCGGCGGAGCTCTCTTTGCTCCACGAACGGAGTGAAATCGGCAGGATGCTGAGCAGACTGCTTGGCATTGCGTGCGGACTAGTGGAAAATCCGTACGAGGGCTTTCCCGACGACACCAGTGCCCCGGGTCCCACGCTTGTCAGCACCGCTACGCTCGACCAAGTGACGACTTGGTTTCCGAACCTGAGGCTTGCCGAGACTCGCCGTCGCTTCCGTGCGAATCTTGAAGTTGCTGGGGTGGAACCTTTTTGGGAAGATGGCCTGGTAGGTTCGGGTCTCGGCGAAGTGCCTTTTCAGATTGGTGACTTGCGCTGGTTGGGTGTGAACCCGTGTCAACGATGCGTAGTACCGACACGGGATGCGGCCACCAGTGAGCCGACGCACGGCTTCCAGCACATATTTTCGTCGGCGCGTAAGAGTCAGCTTCCTGCCTGGGCACCGCGCGACCGTTTTGACCATTTCTATCGTCTGGCGGTCAATACGCGATTCGCTGCCGACCAGGGGCCGGGGCGGATCGAGGTCGGCGATAGCGTCTCGGTCGACTGATCGCGAATTGGCATGTGCGACACAATCGTTGCAATCGGAATCAAATTCGGTGTTCACGCATTTGAATCAGGTTTCCGTCGCGCGACTGGTTCCTTGTCACCTATTCTTGCCGGGGGCGACAAACGTCTTTCTTACGGTTTATTTTTTGCGCCTCGCAGTGCCCAGAAGAGGTCTTCCATGCAGTACGATTTGGTCGTTCTTGGTAGTGGCCCCGCAGGGCAGAAAGCCGCGATCGCTGCGGCTAAGCTGAGTCGCCGTGTGGCTGTGATCGAACGCGAGCGGGGACTCCTGGGCGGCGTTTGCTTGCACACAGGTACGGTCCCTTCGAAAACGATTCGCGAAGCAATCCTACATCTCACTGGCTATCGTCATCGAGACGTATACGATGAGCTCTATCGTCGCAAGCGCGAGATCACTATGGACGACCTGCGCCGCAAGATGATGCAAGTCAGCCAGAACGAATGGCACGTGATCCAAGATCAATTCGCCCGGAACCGTATTCACGTAGTCTGTGGCGAGGCGAAGTTTGTCGATCCTCACACGATCGCGGTAGGCTGTGACGACGAACGCCAGTTGCTCTCAGCGACAAACGTCCTGATTGCCACTGGCACTAAACCGTCACGGCCAGATCATATTCCGTTCGATGGCTGCACCGTGTTCGATTCGGATGAAATTCTCAATCTCGATCATATTCCGCGGTCGATGGTTGTCGTGGGTGGAGGTGTAATTGGCATTGAATATGCGATCATGTTTGCCACCTTGGGCGTGAAAGTAACCCTGGTTGATGGGCGCCATCAACTGCTCGAGTTTTGCGATCGCGAGATCATCGACACATTGCTTTACCATGCCCGTTCGCTGGGCATGGTGTTCCGGCTGGGCGAAAGCGTGGTCGACATCCGCCAGCCGAGGCCGGGGTTGGTTGCGGTTGAACTCGAGAGCGGCAAGCGGCTGCTGGGCGAAACAGTGCTGTTTAGTGTCGGACGCAGCGGCGATACGGAGTGTTTGCATTTGGAACGAGCCGGACTCTGCGCCGACAAACGCGGCCGGCTTAAGTGTGACGAGAATTTCCAGACCGATGTCCCGCATATTTATGCAGTCGGTGATGTGGTCGGATTCCCGGCACTGGCCAGCGCGTCGATGGAGCAAGGTCGACGGGCCGTGTGTCACATGCTGGGGCAGACCTTCCGAACGTCCCCCTGCATGCCCTACGGGCTATTTACGATTCCTGAGATTTCAACCGTCGGCAAGAGCGAGGAAGAACTTACGGCGGAGCATGTCCCATATGAAGTCGGCATGGCACGATACGATGAGATTGCGCGGGGGCAAATCAACGGTGATCGCACCGGTATGCTGAAACTCCTGTTCCATCGCGATACGCTTAAGCTGTTGGGTGTGCATGTGATTGGCGAAGCAGCAACCGAAATTGTCCACATCGGACAAACCGTGATGAGCTTCGACGGAACGATCGAATACTTTCGCGATGCCGTATTCAATTATCCGACCATGGCCGAGTGCTACAAAGTGGCCGCACTCGATGGCCTCAACAAGTTGTTGCTCTTGAGCAAAATCGACAATTGCAGTACGGCGACTCCGAGTTGCGCGGCAATCGAGAAATTGCAGACGGCCATCGATACGTCGCTACTACTGGCGTAGCGGCAGCAAGCATCGATCCATGGGCAGTGGGTCGTTTTATCGGACATTCCATCCTGACCCCTGCCCCCCGACCCCTAACCCCTTATCATAGTCGTCCCTGATAAATCCTCTTTCGGCTGAGTCGGGGTAAATTCCGTCGACATGCTCCTGTCGATTACCGACTCAGCAGACGGCGTTGGAGGGGCGTTGGGAAGTTCAGTAGCGCTACCAGCCGCTCCAATCGTGCTA
>JBGSUJ010000138.1:0-39207 GCA_041753435.1 Pirellulales bacterium
CCTTACAGTCGGAACTGGCTGCCTGGTCAACCGACGCCAACGCCACCCAACGCGGCGTCGACTGGCAAATGAAAGTCCGCGACGCCCGCGGTAAACTCAAGTCTCTCTACCCGAAAATCAAGCTGTGACAGAGCACTAGCCACTGGCCCCCTGCGGCCGAGCGGCTGAATCTTCAAAAAGAGCTGCTCAGGCTCTGAGGCTGCTGAACGATTCGATGACGAGTTGCTCCAATTGCTTACCAGCCGGCCTGCGGCGCGTAGCCATAGGTGACCGGTGGCACGCTGCAGGGATCGGCGGCAACAGGTGAGCAGGCTGGGACGGGGGCTGCGACGACAGCCGGGGCGGCTGGGCGGAAACATCGGCCGCAACAACCACAGCCCGTAGCGCTAGCCGTCAGCGTCGCGACTGCCAACAGCATCAAGAACTTATTCATGGTTCTGTCTCCATACTGCCCGTTCGTGGGAACAGGGAACGACAAATGTCGATCGTTTGCGGCAATCCACCGCGACCTGCCGTGCTGAGCGGCAAGATTGTTACGCTCTGCACCGCGCGCGAGTTCGCCACTCAACCGTACACGCTGGCTTAGCAAGTGCAAACGCGGCAGCAATGAAATTGCACCTATTCTGATCTCCGAAATGCCGTGGCTAAGGATTGCGAAAGCAAAATGCTCACGGAAAGAATGATTCATGTTCATGGTGCATGCAACCGACGCGGCAGCACTGCGCGCAGAAAAAGCGGCGGGGAATTCTCCCCGCCGCCGTTTGGGACAGCAGTTGGTCGAAGGCTTCCGGCCGATTAGGGCAGGATCGCAGCCGACGTGCTGCCGTAGCCAGTTTGCCAGACAGTGTACGGCCGACCGTAACAATCGAAGGTCGTCACCGGATAGTTGCACGTGTATGGGTAGCAGCCGTAGTCGTAGTTGCAGTAGTTGTAGCTCGGATAGCTGCAGTAGTTAGTCTTGTAGTACGAAAGACTGTAGCAGTAGTTCGATCTGTAGCCGAAGCCACCACCGCGGTGGAAGCCACCGACTTCGGCAGTTGCAGCACCGAGGCCGAACACCACGACAGTGAACAATCCAACCAGGGCCAGGACACGGAATTTGCGGAAGGCGCTGACTGACCTTTCTCCTCAAGAGTGGGTTTAGTATTGCGGGCCACTCGACCAATTACACCTTCCTTCTACGGAGCGGTGGTGGGAGTGTTACAGCGATCGCGAGGCCGAGAAAGTGTTTCGGCGCGAACCGCGGACCAGGTTCGCTCAAGCGGTTGCGCGGGCCGCATTGCGAAAGCTGATGCTCCTAAACGCGGCTGATACACTCACCGACTTGCGGGTTCCGTCAGGGAATCGGCTGGAGAAACTCTCCAGCCATCGCACCGGCCAACAAAGCATTCGAGTAAACGACCAGTAGCGGATTCGCTTCCGCTGGCAAGATGGCGACGCGCACGACGTGGAGATCGTCGACGATCATTAGGAAATTGACATGGCACGAACCAAGAAACTGCCCCCGATCTATCCGGGAGAAATTCTTCAGAAGAAGATTTTTCCCCGCTGGGCCTCAGCCATTTGGCATCCACCACGCGAGTCTAAAGAGGATGGGTAGCACTCTCTATTCGCGTTCGAGACGGCCGACGAAGCCGCCCGCCGGAGCGAGCTTGATGGTAATGGTTTCGCCTGCCGCAACGGTCCGCTCGTCGATTGCCAAGTGCTCGGCATGCTCGCCGCTATCGGGTGCATCGCGCCAGAGTTTGAGGCGCCAGCGGCCGCCGCCGAGGAAATCAAGCTTGACGGTAACTTCGCGCGGCTCGTGGTTCGTCATCGCGCCGAGATACCAGTCGTCGCCCGACTGGCGGGCCATCACCAGCCGATCACCTGGCGCCCCGACGAGCACCTTAGTATCGTCCCACACGGTGGGCACGATCTTCAGGAAATCGGCTCCAGGCTGGTTACGGATGTGATCGGGGTGATCGCACACGCAGCAGACCGGGCTGTCGTAGCAGACGAAGAGCGCTAATTCCGCTGCCCGTGTGCCCTGGACCTGGGTTGGCTTGATGCTGGTTTTGAAGGCACTGGGTTGCCGGTTGAGGAAGCCGCCGGGCGTGAAGTCGGCTGGCCCCACGAGAAATCGCGTAAACGGCAACACGAGCTTGTGCTCCGGCGTCACGCGGCCGCTCCATTTGTTGTATTCGTTGCCCAGGATGCCTTCGCGGGTCACCTGGTTCGGATAGGTGCGGTCGAAGCCGCTGGTTTTGAAGGCACCGTGGAAGTTGACCATCAACTGGTGCTCGGCCGCGGCGGCGGTGATTTTTTCGTACCACTGGACCATTTCCTGATCGTCGCGATCCATGAAGTCGATTTTCACGCCGGCGATGCCCCACTCTTCGTACAGCGGGAACGCCTGCTGATAGGCATCGTTGCGATCGAGATCGGTCCAGTGGAGCCAGAGCCACAGACGCACACCCCGCTCGGCGGCAAACCGGCGGACTTCCTCCATATCGAGCTCGGGGATCACCTTCGTGATGTCGGCATCTTCCTGTTCCGGCTTGCCATACCACTGCCAATCGATGAGTTGATATTCCCAGCCCATCTCGGCGGCGAGCTGGATGTACGACTTGATGGTGGCCGTGTCCATGATGGTGTCGCCGGTCCACCAATGGTCCCAGGCCATCATGCCGGGCTGCACCCAGTTGGAGTCGGCGAGCTTGGAAGGAGTGCTCAGGTTGCGGATGATCTCGCTCTCGACGAGCCGCCCTGGTTCGCGGCCAATCATCAGTACCCGCCAGGAAGAAAAGTGCGGCGTCTCGGCCTTTACCAGCCCTTCATTATCGATTCTTGGCGCGAGTTTGGCGACGAGCGTGATGGGGGAGTTAGCTGCCGTTTGGGCTGCTGGGGCTGGCTTGTCTGGCTCGGCCGCAGTCGCTGGATGGTCCGCAGCTTCGGTTGGTTTTCCGCCGATCCACATGCCAGACCAATCGAGTAAATCGGCCTCGGCAATGGCGACCCAAGCGGCGGGCGTATCCACCAGCACGGGCAGCCCTTTGACGGCTTCGGGCGTAATTCCCGAAAGCCGTTGCCGGCGAAATTCCCATTCCTGCGGCGAACGAAACCCGCTTTCGTGTTCGCCGGCATAGCAGTCAGCATCGGCGGAAAAACGGAACTCGGTCAGCTCCTCGTCGAGTACGAAGTCGCGCACCCCAGGCTGCGATAGCAGCACATACCGAAACGCAATGCCATCGTCAAACGCACGAAACAGTAATTGAAATGTCCGGTCTTTAGCCGATCTCTCGCGGAGCAGAATGCTTAACTCGCGGTAATGATTTCGTACTTCGCGCCGTTTGCCGAGTAGATTTTCCCAAGTAGAATCTTCACTGCGGCTCGAGGAACTGAGCAATTCGACATCTTTGCCAAAGGTCGTGCCTTCGCGCAGCTTCAAACCAAGCCGTGCATTTTCGATCACGGGCTGTTCGTCAACGGTGACAGAATAGGTGAGCGGGCCTTCGACATGAATCGTCGCTTCGATCTTGCCATCAGGCGAGTGAACTTTGACCACCTCGGTAGCCGGCGGCGGAGTATCGGTTGCGGTGGCACTCGCGGCAGGCGCTGCCATCGAGGCGAACCCCCAATTCAGCGACACCATTGCCGTACAAATATGCTTGGCTACGCTCTTCATATGGTCGTTTTCGGTTCGTCAGGAAAGGAGGAAGTGGTAGAATGGTCCGAGCGCCCTCCTGGCGAACGTTTCACAACTAACCCCATTGTAGCGGGCGGATGCAGGGAATTCGACCCGCATAGAGCACGCCATTTTCGGGCGCGTGACGCTTGCAATTGCCGGACAGAATTCTATTCTAATCACAAATGCCGAAGTCTTTTCTCCAAACTGTTTGCCGTCTCGCCTTAGGTGTAGCTATCGTCGCACTGCTATCGCACACCTGGCTGGTGATGGGACTGATCGTGCCGGTGACGGTCTCCGGTAGCTCGATGGCACCTACGCTCCAAGGCCCTCATCGCAACTACCGCTGCTCAGCGTGCCAATTGCACTTCGCTATTGGGCTCGATGTATTGCCCGCTGATTCCATGACCGTTTGTCCCGATTGCCGAATCTGGTCGGCCGCGGCAACTTCCGACGTCCTCCGCGGCGACCGCCTGTTTATCGACCGCACGGCTTTCGCGTTCCGCGCGCCGCAACGCTGGCAAGTAGTCGTGCTACACTTACCTGACAATCCACAGGAACTGTGTGTGAAGCGCATCGTGGGTCTGCCGGGCGAATTGATCTCACTCCAAGAAGGTAAAATATGCATCCAGGGCAAGCCAATTGCTCCGCCCCACGGCATCCGCTACGAAATTCGTTACGGCGACAATCAAAAACTCTCGTCCGGTTGGCAACTTAGTCCGAACGAGTACTTTGTCCTGGGCGACAATGCGGAGATCTCCCAGGATAGTCGCAATTGGGTTGCCGGCCCGGGAATCGATGCGAAAATGCTGCTAGGTCGGCCCCTGGGTGTCCGCTAGCGTTCGAAATGCAGCACCTCGGGGAGCCAGCCTGCGTTTCCTCCGAGCGAAACATCCGCTATATTCGCGTCCACGCAGCATCTAATGCGCTGGGTGACAGCGCTGCCATGATTTTCAGCCTGCCTGGGCAAAATAACAATCCATTATAATGGCTAAGACTAAGAATTCACCTAAGCCGCCTGCTGCCTACCCCAAGCTGCCTGCGTCGACGAAGTCGTCGCCGGTCCAGCATTCGACGGCCCATGCGGTGCGCGAAACGATCGAGTCGATCGTGATCGCGTTTGTGCTCGCTTTCTTGTTCCGCACGTTCGAAGCCGAGGCATTTGTCATACCGACAGGTTCGATGGCACCGACCTTGATGGGCGCCCATAAAGATGTCGATTGCCTGAAGTGCGGCCATCGCTTTCAGGTTAACTCGAGCGAGGAGGATGGCGAAGAAGCGCTCGCCATGATGGCCCGACTGCGGCAGCCCGGTTTGAGTCCGCTGCAGCAAGAGCAGTTGCGGCGCGAGATCGCCACGACGAGCTGCCTGGGCGGAATGTGCCCCAACTGCCGGTACGTCAACCCAATGCGGCCTGACTTACCCATCGACCTCGCCGAACAGGAAGATGCTGGCGACGTGAAAAATCAGAAGCCCTACGCTGGCGACCGAATACTCGTTAACAAGTACATCTACACGGTCAGCGACCCTGTGCGGTGGGATGTCGTGGTCTTCAAGTTCCCTGGCAACGCGCAGATGAACTACATCAAGCGGTTGGTCGGACTGCCCGGCGAGATTGTCCGTGTGTTCCAGGGCGACTTATTTACAGCGGCCAACGACGGCAGCGCAAGCCCTGAGTTTTCGATTGCCCGCAAGCCTCCTGCCGAACTGCTGGCGATGAGGCAATTAGTACATGACACGAACTACGATCCCGCGGAGCTCTATGCTGCTGGCTGGCCGCTGCGGTGGCAAGCAGAGGGCGACGATGCTACTTGGCAAGTCGAAGCCGAAACTGAAGACCAAGTCGTCCGTCAGCGCTACCACGTGAAGGCCCCCACCGATGAAACAGTGTGGCTTCGCTACCAACACTTGATCCCATCCTACGACCAATGGCGGCAGGTCGAAGATTTCACCATCGCCGCCCAGAATGGACCCCCCGATACACCCTCGCTCGGTGCGAACGCGGTGCCGCAACTGATCACCGATTTCAATGCCTATAACACCCGTGTATCGCTGGCCTCGATCGAACGCAATAGCGACCTGCGCGTCGAGCCGCATAAGCTCGGCTTGCATTGGGTCGGCGATCTGATGGTGGAAGCCGATATCGAGATGGAAGAGGCCAAAGGCGAATTGATCGTTGACTTGGTCGAAGCCGGCAAGCATTTCACCGCCACCATCGATCTCGCCACTGGCCGCGTGGTGCTCGGTGCGGAAGGGCTCGACGGATTCTCTCCCACGGCAGTCACGTCGCTTCGCAAGCCGGGCAATTACCGCGTCGCACTGGCCAATGTTGACGATCAGTTGCGGCTGTGGGTCGACGGCAAGTTGATCGATTTCGAGACCTCAACCGAATACGATGGGGACGCCGTGTTTGGCAGCCGCGGCGAGATTATCCCGCAAACGAGTGACTCGGATCCTGGCGATCTGGCCCCCGTGGGCATCGGAGCCCGCGGTACCAAACTTTCGGTCGACCGCCTGCAAGTCTGGCGCGACATTTATTATGTGGCCGACAGTTCGGATCGTTCGCAGATTCCCGATGGCGTCGTGACTGATTTTCCGCACCCGCTCGATCGCGAGTTGCTCAGCTTACCGTACGAACCTGCCTTGTGGCCACGGTTTAGCGAACGACAGAAAGTGGAGTTTCCGCTCGACGAGAATCAGTTTTTCGTGATGGGCGACAACAGTCCCGAAAGTTCCGACGCCCGGTTGTGGCTGGGCCCCTCGCGGCCATCCTCCGGCCGGCCCGGCGGTCATTACTTGGAGCGGCAACTGTTGATTGGCAAAGCACTCTGCGTCTATTGGCCCCATTCCTGGAACCGCATCCCCGGCACCCCCATCCCCTTCCCGCTGTTTCCCAATTTCGAGGATATGAGATTGGTAAGGTAAAATTGTCAGCTCTCGGCTATCAGCCAGAAATTCTTGCCGATTGCTGACAGCCGAAAGCCGACAGCTCCCCGTCATGGAGGACGTCCCTGTGTCATTACTAAAAGTTCGCGGCTTGGTGAAATCGTTCGGCAGCCGACGTGTTGTGGACGGCGTCGATTTTGAGGTTGAGCCGGGCGAGATCGTCGGCCTGTTAGGCCCGAATGGCGCTGGCAAGACGACAACCTTCCGCATGGCGTGCGGGATGATCGATCCCGATGCGGGCAAGGTTGTGCTGGGCGGCCAGGATGTCACGAATTGGCCGATGTACCGCCGCGCAAAGGAAGGCGGGATGGGTTACCTCGCCCAGGAATCGAGCGTTTTCCGCAAGCTCTCCGTAGCAAAGAACCTGCTGGGTGTGATGGAAATGCTGGGCATCGATCGTCGCACCCGCAATCGCCGCTGCGAGGAACTGCTCGAACAATTCGGCATCACCAAGCTCCGCCGCGCCAAGGCGCTCTCCCTCTCCGGCGGCGAGCGGCGGCGGCTGGAAATCGCCCGCTGCCTGGTCTCCGATCCGCAAATCATTCTCTTGGACGAACCCTTCACGGGCATCGACCCCGTGACGATCGACAACATCCAAGGCATTATTCGTGACTTGCGCGACCGAGGCATTGCGATTCTGATCACCGATCACCAGGTTCGTGAGACGCTGGAAATTACCGACCGCAGCTACGTGATCCGCGCCGGCCAGGTTCTTTGCCACGGCCGCCCCCGCGAAGTGCTCAGCAACCCGGAAGCCCGTAAATACTACTTCGGCGAAGGCATGGACGTGAGCCTGCACGGCGCGGCGTAGTAGGCAGCAAACTCCTACCATGAGCCTGCTACAATGTAGCTATGCGTTCTCTTGTAGCCCTATTCGCCGAAGCCATTGTCAAGCCCTGGCCGGACGGAATCGATTTTGCCGTCATCGCCTGGTACGCTGCGATCGCCTTCGGCGTGCCGATGCTCGGCTACGTTTTTATGGTGCTCGACTACCGGGCGTATTTGCGGTCGCTGCGGCGGGCGATCATGGTGGTAACCGGCTATCGCACCGATCTGCCAGAGTGGATGCGGAAGAACACGCCGCGGTGCATTCTGGCACTCGATCTAGTGATGCCCTGTACGACAGACGACGTGTTGGCCGCATATCGCCGCAAGGTAAAGCAGCTCCACCCCGACCGCGGCGGCGACCGTCGCGAATTCCTCCGCCTGCAGGCCCACTTCGAACAGGCGATGGCGTTTGTCGAGAATAGATGACAATTGCTGCTGCGGACCTGCGGCAGGACGACACAGTTCAGCCGACATCGGACAGAATTCTGACTTACCGGACGGTGCCGAAGCCGCTCCCCGTGAGAAGCCCGAAGCCAAAGGTTTGCGACACCACCAAGCTCTGGATTTGACGTTTGATAGCACTTTGTTTGATGGCATGAGTTTTGAAATCGTGCGGCCCGAATAATCGTCAGTAAAAGAACTTGCGGCGACGAGTGCCGGCGAAGTAAACATCCAGCCCCAATCCACGGGTCAGTTTTTTGATGCTCTGCGAACTTCTTGCCGTTGTCGAAGGTTGCGCTCCGCCAGAGGGAGGGCGGAAGGTCTTTCATACGCCTCGTCGCCACATGCATCGTCATGTCCGACTTCATGCTGTCCACGCGGCCGATGCGGACATAGCCGATTTTCCGCTCGACCAAGGTGACCAGCTCGCTGTGTCGGCCTTTGCCCACCAGGGTATCACCTTTCCAGTCACCATAGCGCCATCGTCCATTGATCACTTCGGGCCGCCCGTCGATGCGAACACAATCCGTCAGTTTCCCCCTTTTTTCCGGCGGCCGACCGCCGCGACGCAACAGCGCCTGCCACTCGGGTCTGCGGTTGTTGATCCAATCATAAATGGTTTGCCGCGACAGCCAGCGTGCTAGTGTACGCGGGAAGTCGTTCCGTGCTCGACCGGCGATCTGGTCCGGCAACCAATATTTTTCCAGTCTGCCTTGCGCGTATTAATGCACCTCGGGGTCTGTCATTTTGTGCGGTCGGCGGCTCGCCAGACGACGCTCGTCGGCCAGGCGCTGGACCTGCTTCGGTCGGCAACCTCGCTGCCCCGAGTTGCGGCGGAGCTCACAGTAAATCGTGCTACGGTCACGACCCAACACCTCCACAATCTCCGTGCTCGACTTTCCCTGTTGCTTCAACCGGTATAGGAGCCGTCGCTCCTCAAACCTAAGATGACTAGCCATCGCTGGGCCTCCGTGCGAACGTCGCTTGCCTAAACAACCGCGACATTCAATCGACCCAGCGATCCTTTCACCAATACCAGTTCTCAAAACTGTTGCATTTGAAGTTTGACATCACTGCAAGTGATCAGGTTTGTCGAAAGGAAAATAGACGGCGATTGTGCCGTTTTCGAGTCGGGACGGTCAGGTGCCGATCTCGCTGCCGAGGAGCGGTTCTCCGGCGTCGACAGAGGCTTCGGCGGCCGCGGCGAGACTGACCGCTTCGGCGGTGACTGGCCCTTGATCGACGATCCGCACCCGAGCGGCGACCCACAAACTGGCGAGTGTCGACGCCGCGGCGATCCAGCCCACGGTGCCGAAGTGTTCGATCGCGCCTGTCGGGGATTGTGAGACGACGAGGCCACCCAAGTACGCGCCCAATCCGCTGGCAATGTGTTGCACCGACGAGTTCGCGCTCAGGAACGCGCCGCGTCGTCGCGGCTCGACGCTGCCAGTGACCATCGCCATCGCGGCAATCATCCGGCCCACATTGCATACCATCAGCGTCCCGAACACCGCGACCGGCACCGGCACCGGCGGCAAGTGCGTGATCACCAGCAACAATAGCACGGAGAACGGAATAATCAACCGGAAGACTGTCAGCTTGCCATGGCGATCGGCGAGGCGGCCAATAATCGGTGCAGCAAAGAACGTGAGCCCGCCCCCAGCAATGTACACCAGCGGCAACTGCTGCTCAGTCATGCCCACGTTACCTACCAGATACGGGCTGAGGTACGGAAACACGGTGAAGCTGCCCACCATCAACAGGATCATCAACGCGAACGCATTGAAGTGGCTGGAGTGGGAGAAAGTTTCCACGAGCGATCGCAGCGGATGCGCGTGCAACTTCTTGATGTGCGCATTGAGCGGCGGCAAGCCAAACGGCGCAAGTGCCAGCGCTGGCAGGCCGCCGACTGCCAGCACGACAAACGGAACGTGCCATCCAAAGTTGGTCCCCAGGTACAACCCAAAAGGCACGCCGGCGACCGACGCCAACGCGAAGCCGGTCATCAGCGAGCCGGTAGCCCGGCCGCGGCGGTTTTCGGGAAATACGTCGCCGATAATCGCCATCGCCATGCCACCGAGGATGCCGCCGAAGGCTCCGGTGGCAACTCGAGCCGCCAACAGCGCGTAATAGTTGGGCGCGAGCGCACAAAACAGCGTCCCCAACAGAAATCCGGCGTAAAGGACGATGAACGTCGTGCGTCGCGCGAAGCGGTCGACGATCGAGGATGCGACAAGCCCGGCCGCACCAGCCGCGAAGGTATACGAGGAAACGATCAAGCCAAACTGGGTGGGCCCAATGGAGCGTCCGCATCAATTGCGGCCCCAGCGGCATGACAATCATGAAGTCGACGATCGTCGTGAACTGAACGGCCGCCAGGATGAACAGCACCATCCGTTCGCGGCGCTGAGAGCGATTCGCATCGCTAGCAATTGCTTCCTGAACCATAGATTTCCTGCCCCTGCCCCGCTCCATCAAACCACGCCCAATCTACCGTCACACCGGAAGAGTGACAACTAACCAGTGGCCGCGGTTCGCCGGCCAACAAGCCTTCCAGTAGTATCTATTTGCCGCGGCAGCAGTTAAGCTGGAGGAGGGTGCTCTCCGCTTCTCCCTACCGGAACATTGAACTGTGAGCGACAAACCTCGTACACCCGTCGACATTGGTGCTGTCAGCCGGCGGATTATTGCCAATGTCGAGCAGGTCGTCGTCGGCAAACGGCAACAGATTGTGAAGGTGCTCGTCGCCTGGTTTTGTGAAGGGCACGTGCTGCTCGAAGACGTGCCCGGTGTGGCCAAGACGATGATGGCCCGGGCGTTTGCCCGCAGCGTCGGCTGCACGTTCCGCCGCATCCAGTGTACGCCCGACTTGCTGCCGACCGACGTCTCCGGAGGCTCGATCTTCAACCAGAAGACGAGCGAGTTTGAATTTCGCCAAGGCCCGATCTTCGCACAGCTGGTGCTGGTCGACGAAATCAATCGCGCGACGCCGCGGACCCAGGCTGCGTTGCTCGAAGCGATGGCCGAGAGTTCGGTGACGATCGACGGCACGAGCCATAAGCTCGCGCCACCGTTTTTGATCATCGCCACACAGAATCCGATCGACCACGAAGGCACATTTCCGCTGCCGGAGGCACAGCTCGATCGCTTCCTGCTGAAGCTCTCGCTCGGTTATCCATCGCTCGACGAAGAGACGCAGATGCTCGAAATGCTTAAGGGCGAGCATCCGCTTGAGAAGCTGCAACCGGTGCTTACAGCCGAGCAACTGGTGCTCTGCCAGCGGGCAGTGCGGACGGTGCACGTCGACCCGAAGATTCGCCGCTACATTACCGAAATCGTGCATGCCACTCGCGGCCACCACGACGTCAGCCTGGGCGGCAGCCCGCGGGCGTCGATCGCGCTGTACCGCACGTCGCAAGCCATCGCCGCTATCCGCGGCCGCAACTACGTCGAACCTGATGATGCGAAGAGTATCGTGCCCGCGGTCCTTGCCCACCGCATCATCCTGCGTCCCGAGGCACGGCTGCAGAATGTGAGCGTCGGCGAGATTCTCACCGATATTTTGGACAACGTAAAGGTGCCGCTACTCGAGAGCCGCGGCACTGCCCCCGCCGCCCGCGAGGCGTAGTTTAACTTGATCGCTTAACTTGATCGCTTAACTTGATGGTAAACCCATGCGCTGGTTGGTTGTCACCATTGCATTCCTGTTGGTGGCCCTCGCGCTCAACCTAGGTCTGTTGGCTTACGCAATGTACGCGCTGCTGGGCGTGATCGTGCTCAGTCGCACGCTCGCCGATCGCTGGTCTGCCGAGCTCACCGCGTCGCGCTCGATCAACCGCGACCATGTGAAGATCGGCGATAGTGTGGCGGTGGTCACCGTGATTGACAATCGTGGGTGGTTGCCGATCCCGTGGCTGCTGCTGGAGGACCTGCTGCCGCGACGGGCGCTCATCCACAATCCGCCTAATTTGCAGATCGCCGGTCGACGGTTGCAACTGGTTTCGTTTCGCGGCCGCGGTCGCAAGACAATCAGCTACCAGCTCAAATGCAACTGCCGCGGCTACTACCAGCTCGGCCCGCTCGTGGCGGAGACGGGCGACGTGTTTGGCCTATACCGTCGCTACCGCGTGTTGAGCGAGCCGAGCTTCGTGCTGGTGCTGCCGGATGTAATTCCGCTCGCCGGCTTCGACATCGCCTCGCGCCGGCCGATTGGCGAAGTGCGGATGACCCACCGATTGTTCGAGGACCCGACGCGAATCGCGGGAGTCCGCGAATACCAATTGGGCGACCCACTCAACCGTATTCACTGGCGGGCTACCGCATGCACGGGCTTGCTGCATAGCAAGATCTACGAACCGTCGACGGTGGCCGGGGCGACGATCCTGCTCGATTTTCACCAGCAGTCGTTTGCCACCGCGGACGAGCCGGTGCGTTCGGAACTGGCAGTGACGGCGGCCGCGTCGCTCGCAGGAGCGCTGTCGCAGATAGGGCAGCAGGTCGGCCTGATCACCAACGGCCGCGACGCCGCCGAACGGATTCGCCGCGAAGGTTGGAGCCACGAGCAAGTCCGCACCCGCCGCGAGGCCCAGGCCGCCGGCGAGGAGCAGGAGCACCACCGCCTCCGGCCGGTGATCGTGCCGACGCGGCGGAGCAACATTCAATTGCGGCAAATCCTCGAAACGCTGGCCCGCCTCGAGAAGTCCGACGGCCTGCCGTTTCCGCAGACGGTCCACGAATCGGCAAGCCGCATGCCGCACAGTGCCACGGTGATCGCCCTGCTCACGAGTGTCACGGTCGAAGCGGCCCTGGCGCTCGGAAACTTGCGGCGACGCGGCATGGCAGTGACCGCAATTGTGAATGTGTACGATGAATACGACTTCGCCCGCGTTGCCGGCCCGCTGGTGGCCGAGCGGATCGAAGTCCGCCAGCTCCGCGACCGGGCGGGTATCGCCCGCATGTGCCAGCGGCTGGTGCTGCGATAGAAACCTCGGGTGGCGCGCCAGGAGCTTCCAGCGATGGGCGTGGTTGAGCACTTGCCGGCACTACCACGCGCTTCGTCGAGACTCAGGGATGTGCCACCCGGCCGATAAACGCTATCAAATTTCATGGCCAAACGCCTTTACATGACGACCGCCGATTATGTGACCATCGCAGTCAGTCCTGCGCTGGTTATGGCGATGGTCGGCAGCTTGGTCTATTTCCTGATCGAAGTGCTGTATGTGGGCGAGTACCGGGCCCGGCTGATGTACGTATTCGCGTTGTTTGTTTTCGCGGCTGTGTTAATTGCCCGGATCTCGATCGAAGAGGGCACAGAATACGCCTCGCTCTTTGCGTTGCCGCTGGGGCTAGCGACGTTCTTTGTGCTCTGGAAGTTTGTCGAGCATCCGAGCCCATTCAGCGCGCTGATCAACATCGTGCTGATGGTCATTGTTTGGTGGTGCGCTCACAAACTCACTTGGGATTGCACGCTCATCGACGACAAGGAGGACTCCTCCGGCGAGGGCCTGATGCAGCGGATCGGCGTCGAGGAAGCAGACGGCCGGCAGGAATCGCTGACCGTTGACAGCGAATGGATGGCCGACAAGAGCGACGCGGCTCCCTGGTGGCAGCTGATTGTGAAGCCGAAGAAAGTCAAGCACACGCCGGGCGTGTGGGTGCTCTACTTTTCGCTCGCCGCCCTGCCGCTGTTCGGCATCGGACAACACTGGGTGCCGCCGTCTGAAGTGGGTCGCCGCCGCTTTGTGTTTTCACTGCTGTTGGTCTACGTCGCCTCGGCCTTGGCGCTGCTGGTGACCACGAGCTTCCTCGGTCTGCGGCGCTATTTGCGGCAGCGGCACGTGGAGATGCCCGCCCCGATGGCGGCAACTTGGGTCGGCATTGGCGCGGTGTTGATTGTGCTCGTGATGCTGCTGGCCGCCCTGATTCCCCGGCCCCACGCTGAGTACGCCATTTCACAAGTGCCGTGGCAGGCGACATCGCCTGGCGGCATGTCATCCGCGCGTTTCGGCTCAGGTAACGGCGGTTCCGACGAATACGACCCCGCAGGCAGCGCAATTAAGGAAGACGCACCCCCAGGCGACGCGGTTCAGAAAGATGCCAAGGGCGACCCGGTCGACTCGGACGAAGGAAAATCTTCCGGCAATCCCGGCGGCGAAACGGAAGCAGAGGGCAAATCGGGCAAAGCAGAATTTTCTCCAGAGGATCGGACTAATTCCGCAGAAAGCAACAGCGAAGCCGGTCAGCAACCAACCGACGATTCTGGCAAGGAAGCAAGTTCAAACAGCAGCGGTGAGCAGGCCGCCAACGAACTAGATGAAACAGAAGAAAACGAGGACGCGCCATCCGGTCGCCCCGCGAAAGCTACGCTGCCCGAGCACTCCGCAGACGAACGCCCCTTCACACTACCGCAGATTCCGCCGCTCGATTTGGGTATTCTCACCGGTGCCCTCAAGCTGATCTTGTATGCTGCCGGTGCAATTTTCGTCGCAGTATTTGTTTGGCGGAATCGCCACGCACTGGCCCAAGCGGTGCGCGACATTCTGCGACAGTTGCAGGAGCTGCTCGCACGCCTGTTTGGCGGCGGCACAACGACTGCTGAAACAATGGAAGAGCAAGCGACAAAGTCGCAACCGCGTCATCGCACCTTCGCCGAATACCGCAATCCGTTCGCCACCGGCGACCATCGCCGCGTGCCGCCCGAAGAACTCGTGCGTTACACATTCGAGGCATTCGAAGCCTGGGCCCACGACGCCGGCTACCCACGCTCGCTCGACCAAACCCCGGCCGAATTGGTTCGCAACGCCGTGGAGCCGCAGACACCGCTGGCTGAAGCAGCCCGCCGTATGACGCGGCTCTACAGCGAAGTCGCCTACGCCTCGGGCCATATCTCGCCCGCCGCGGCCGAGAGTCTTCGTGAGTTTTGGTCGCTGATGCAGGCCAGCTCCGGTCAACTCATCGCACGCTAGCACTCGCGGCAGACCTCACCTTGTCCGGCATGCTGGCATCCGCTACTATTCGCCTCCGCACCGGTTCCACGGTGTGTCGTCCATTCTTCCCTTCGTTTGCTCGGCAAGGAAGCCCTCGATGATGGATCGTTCAATTACACTTGGCATGTTGACAGAGTTGGTAGGCGGGCAATGCGTCGGCGACGCAGCCACGATAATTCGCGGAGCAGCAGTGCTCGGCGAAGTGTCACCGGGTGAAATCACCTTCATCGACCAGCCAGAGCGACTCAAGTTGCTCGCTACGACGCAGGCCTCGGCCGTGGTCGTACCAGAGCAAATCGCATGGGATACGACCGGGGTCGGAGTCGACGCGGCTCGCTGGCCAAGGGCGATCCGTGTGCAGGATGTACACGTCGCGTTTGCCAAGATCGTCTCCTATTTCCGCCCGCCGCGGACGAAAGCGTCGATCGGCGTCAGTCCACAAGCTATCGTGGCCCGCACGGCCCAGCTCGGCAATAACGTAAACGTCCACCCCGGCGCGACGATTGGCGATGATTGCTGCGTCGGCGAGGGCACGACCATCTTGCCGGGCGCACAAATTTTGCCCGGATGTACGATCGGGGCTGAGGTGCTCATCGGCCCGGGGGCGATCGTTTACGAGAACACGATCGTCGGCGATCGCTCAATCATCCACGGCGGAGCAGTGATTGGGGCCCATGGCTTCGGCTACTCGCAAGTGGGTGGCAAGCACCTGCCGGCAGCACAACTGGGCTATGTGCGGATTGGCTGCGACGTCGAAATCGGCGCGGCGGCCACGATCGATCGCGGCACCTACGGCGCGACGACTATCGGCGACGGCACGAAGATCGACAATCTGGTACAGATCGCTCACAACTGCCAGATCGGCAAGCACAATCTGATCTGTTCGCAAGTCGGCGTCGCCGGCAGCACATCCACAGGCGACTACGTGGTAATGGGCGGGCAGGCGGGCGTCCGCGATCACGTGCACATTGGTAGCCGCGCGATATTGTGCGCGATGGCCGGCATCACCAATCACGTGCCCGACGGTGTGGTGATGCTCGGTGTGCCTGCCACCCCCGAGAGAGAACAAAAACTCAAACAGGCAGCCTTCGCCAAGCTGCCCGAAATGCGGAAAGAATTCAAAGCCATGCGACGGGCGATCGCCGATTTGGAAAAGGCAGCCGGACTTCCACCAAGCTTGCTGCGTCATGCAGAAAAGGCCGCGTGAGAACTAGAGCGGGTCGAAAGGAACAAGACCCACCGTTGCTTACTGGTGGGTCTCATTCCTCGACCCACCCTACGACAACAACTGCGGCGACAACGACCATGTTATCCCTTGCACCATCCGACTCCTGCGATCGCCGCATCGGCCTGTTGGCCGCCTGGGGACGGCTGCCGGTGCTGGTCGCCGAAGAATTGCGGCGACAGGGGTATCATGTGAGTTGCCTGGGTGTGATTGGCCATGCCGATCCATACCTGAAGGAGATCTGCAACGACTTCCAGTGGATCGGCTGGGGTAGCCTGGGCGGGGCCATTCGCTATTTCCGCCGCATGGGAGTCAGCCAGGCGACGATGGCAGGCAAGTTTCAAAAAGTGTTCCTCTATCAGCCGAGCCTGTGGTGGCGGCACCTGCCCGATTTTACGTTCATCAAAACTTTCTGGCATTTCTTTGTCACGAAACAGCGCGACCGCAAGGATGACACGCTGCTCGGCACGCTGACCGATGCGTTTGCCGACCATGGCATTACGTTTCATCCTGCGACCGACTACGCTCCGGAGCTGCTTGTGAAACCAGGTCAAATCGCCGGCCGGCCGCCAACGGCTAGCCAACAAAACGACATTGAGTTCGGTTGGGAAATCGCCAAGCAAATGGGTCGCCTCGATATCGGCCAAAGCATCTGTGTGAAAGACCGCGCGGTGCTGGCGGTCGAAGCGATCGAAGGCACCGACGCTTGTATCCACCGCGCCGGATCGCTGTGCGAAGCGGGCGGTTTCACCATTGTGAAAGTTGCCAAGCCGCAACAAGACATGCGATTCGACGTGCCGACGGTGGGCGTACGGACGCTGCGGACGATGGTGGCCGCAGGGGCCAAGGTGCTGGCCATCGAAGCGGCCCGCACGATCTTGCTCGACGATGCCGAGTTCCGCGCGTATGCGGCCGAGCACAAACTTGCGGTAGTGGCCTTGGCTGACCGAGCGGCAGTCGAAGCGGCGGCTTGAACAGTCGTTGTGTACAGCCCTAGTTCGTTCGACAGTAATATGTCGCCTAGTTCAGTGCTTGACGGAGACAATAGGCTTGAGCGTTCGCGAGTTGATTCAGTTTGGATACGCCCTCCGCACTCGATTCAGCATCAATCCAGGGTCGTGAAGCAGACATTCTTCGCCTATTCGGCAGGAGATGCATGCCTCAACATCAGGCCGTGCGCCCTCCGGCATGATAGGGCGTCCTACTCTCTAGGATCGAACCGGAGCAGAAACGACCACCGTATCGATAAACGGTTCCTGACACGAATGGCCACTTTTTTATGACCTGACATCGTTTCCCATCCGATTGAAAGTTCACCTGCGGCGCGCGAGGCGGGAATCGGGAACGATCAGTATCGGGCGGTGAGATTCTTTCACGACGCCGGCACTGGTGCTGCCTACCAGGGCATGGTAGAGCATGCCGTGGCCGTGGGAGCCGATTACGATCAACTTCGAGTCGAAACGATCGGCTTGTTTAAGGATGGTTTCGACAGTGGGGCCTTCGACTAGTAGCGCGCTGGTGTCGAGACCACGGGTTGAGATATCAGCGGCTCGCGATTGAAGATTGGCGTGCTCCTGGCGGAGCTTATGAGCGCGGCTGTCGCGGACTGCTTGCGGTCCGGCTTCGTAGCCGACGAAATCCTCCGGGTTGGGCGCGGCAACGTGCAGCAGTGTAAGTCGGGCGGAAAGAGCCTGGGCAAAGAATTCTGCTTCGCGAATCACGGCGTCGGAGATACCCGAGAGGTCAACAGCGGCAAGTACATGGTTCATGGAATCACGATTGTGAGCGAAAGGAGGCGAACTGACTACGAGAACTGCCATCAGTATAACGTTGCGTCATGCACGGATGGGGCACGGAAAGACAGCGAGATTGGGAGCCAGAGCGACGGGATACGCGCATGCGGCCTTGGAAAACGACATTGAAACTCACCCCGTCACGGTTTGGCCGATCCAGTCGGCGAGGTCGGCGAAGTAGCGCTCGGGGCTGGACTCGAATTCGAGAGTGTGGACCGCATTGGGGTATTCGATGAGTGTTTTGTGAGCGGCGCCGATGCGGCCCAGGTAGGACCGGCAGCGGGAGTTGCTGAGGATGCGGTCGCGGCCGGCGAGCATCATCAGTGTAGGCGTGTGGATGTAGGGTGCGCCTTGTTGGGCGTACCGCGTTAATTGCAGATCGGCTTGGACGAATCGGAGCGTCACGTTGCGGAGCGAGAGCGGGTCGGTATCAACATATTCGTGCCAAGCGGGGGTCTCGGTAAAGAGCGAAGCTGGCAGCAGTGGGATCGTGAGTTGGCGACTTAGCATCCGTTCGCGCTTTGGTAGCCGCAGCATTAGCCGCTTGAGTGGTCCTGGCTCGAACCGCGAATAGATGCCGGGCGTCACCAGGGTGAGGCCATCGATCAATCCGGGTTGGCGCCGGGCAAGTGCTGCCGCCAACTTTCCACCCCAACTGATGCCGCACAGCACCACCGGTTGAGTGCCGCGAATTTGTTCGAGGTAGGAGGTGACGTCGGCCAGCCAAATGGCGTGATGCTCCACATCGCCCCGGCCCTCGAGATTGAGTCCCGAGCCGCGGCGATCGAGGAAGTGAACTTCAAATCCGCAGTCGCACAGGTGCCGGCAACTGCGATCGTACCAACCGCCGTGGCTGGTGATGCCGTGCAGCATGACAATCCGGGCGCGTGGTGGCTCGAGCCCATCCCACATGCGAACCGCTAGCCGTCGCCCGTCGCGGGTTGTGTAAAATTCAATACGCGGTAGGCAGGCAGACACGCGAGTTACCCATTCGTGGTGGGAGACAATGCATAAGGGTGGTTCGACAGGTTCTGGGGGCTCGCTCTCGCTCGACCTCAGCCACCCCGAACACAAATCCTCAAGCTGTTCGAAATCGCTCTAGAAAGATAACACTTGCCGGCCACCAAGGGATTGATTGGCCGCGATTTTTAGGTGATTGGGAATCGGCGTTCCGTCGTGGTGACGTCTGTCAGGCCGGCTTTAGCGATGGTAACACCCAGGCCAGAATTGTTAAGCGCCGGGGCGCGGCCGCCGTAGCCGAATGTGATATCTTCGTTAGTGACAAGTTGCTGGAACAGGTGCCGATCGTACGAGCCTTCGAGATAGCGAATGTCGGCGACGCTGACCGCCCAGTGCCGACCGGCTGCCGAGAGAATGCCCGTTTCCCCCGGATGGCAACCGAGTTGGTAGCCTAGTCGATGCTCCCGCGCAAACGCCGCGAGTCGTAAACTAGCCAGGAATCCGCCACACTTCGAGAGGCGAATATTGAACAGATCGCAGGCGTCTTGGGCAACGGCAGCCTGGGCGTCGATGATGCTGGTGAGCGATTCATCGAGCATCACCGGCATGGCAGTTTGACGACGCAAATCTGCCAGCGCGGCAACCTCCTCGTGGGGCAGTGGTTGCTCGACGCAACTGAGTCGCGACTCTACCAATGACTGAAGTCGCTGCCGAGCTTCGGCCGCCCGCCAAGCACCGTTGGCATCGATCCGCAAATCGACGGTTGGCCCGATCCAGCGGCGGATCGTACGCAGCCGCTGTGGGTCGTCGTCCCCCTGGCGGCCGACCTTCACCTTGCAATGACGAAAGCCGTACAGCCGCCGGAGGAGCGATTTGAAACGCAAGCGGCGGCCACCCGCGTCGATCACGGCACTGTATTCGACAATGGGGTTGGTCGCACGAATCGGTGTCGCCGGCTCGAAGTGTTGAGTCACCGCACTCACCGGCTCGCCAATCGCCTGGCCGAACGCATCCAGGATGCTCAACTCCACTGCACAACGCAAGGCATTACCATAGCAGCCACGTGGGTTGCCGTTGATGGCCGCTGGCTGGAACTGTTCGCAGAGGCGAATCACATCGGCCCAGCCACTGCAATCATCCGCAAGTTGTGCGGCGACTGGCGTGGCAGCGAGTTGTTCCAAGCAGCCCGTGGCCGTCTCGCCGGTGACATAACTCCGCGGCACCCCTTCGCCCCAACCGATAGAACCATCGGCCAGTTCGCAGCGGATGAAGATGTTCTCGCTCTCTCGGCGTGTCGCTGTCGCATGGACAAAGCGTCGTTTTAAGGGCAATTGAACGATCGACGCGGTGATATGGCGGATGTGCATGGCAGCCAAACCGTCTCGCAATTCATTCGGTAGCCGGGAACAAACAGCCCGCTTGCGAGTCGTCAAACTGCAACTAAACGGTTACCGCTTCTGCAACTTCGGTTGCCTGCCGCGGCGACTTGCCCATCAGGTCATCGAGCGCGATGCGAATGCCGTCGCGGAAATCGACCTGCGGCGCGTAGCCCAGCACACGCTTAGCCTTGGCGATCGAATAATCGAGGTTGAGCGTCATGAATTTCATTTGTGCTCGCGTGAGAAACGGTGGATCCTGCCGGCCACGTAGTTTCGCGATCCGTTCAATTGGCCCGACCAGTAGCCGCGGAATGATCTCCGGCACGTGCCGGGGGTGCGGCTGGCCAAGGTAGTCGGCGATGGTGTTGACGAACTCTTCACGCGTGACTAACCGCTCGTCGCGAATGTTGAAGGTTTCGCCAAGGATGTCTGGCTTTTCCACCGCCAGCAGTAGTGCATCGACCAGGTTTTCGACATACGTATTGTTGATCAGCCGGTCGCCTTTGCCCGGAATCTTCATTTTTCCATTGGTAATTTTTTCGACAAATCTCGGCAGCACGTGGCGGTCGCCGGGGCCGTAGATAATACCCGGCCGGATCACAACTGCTGGAAACTGGTGCTCGCGCATGTGGTGATTCAGCAAGAACTCGGCCTCAGCCTTAGTGCGAGTGTAGCCGTCGAGGCCAGTGGCATCGGCAGGAGTGGTTTCGTCGGTGCCGTAGTGATGACGGGCCGGATAAACGCCGAGCGAGCTGACTTGTACCCACCGCTGCAACTGCGGTGAGCGAGAGGCCGCATGAATCATGTGTTCGAGTGCAATCACGTTAATTGCACGATACTTCTCGGCCGGCCCCCAGTCGCCGACGTGAGCGGCAGTATGAACGACAATCTCTGCACCGGCGAGTGCCGCAGGCAGCGACTCCGGTTTCGAAAGATCGCCCTCGATATATTCGATTGGCAATTCTGCGAGTACGGCACGATTCGAATCACGGCGGACCATCGCCTGAACGCGATAGCCTGCCTGCGCCGCACGGCGGGCAAAGGCGCTTCCAACCATGCCGGTGGCGCCTGTTACCAAAATGGTCGCTTTCATGCTGTTTTCACTTTCATCGTCGGCAGCAATCTCAGCCGGTCGATGAATTCCAAATCGCCGACCAGGCAGGGGTGCTTGTACTCTTCGAAGTTGCCCCGCTCGCCAATCCGTTCTTTGCGGAGAGTGTTCCAAGTGCCCGGTGCAACCTCCTGCACCTGCACTGGCAGCAGCCGGCCACTGCCACATTTTGAGCCGTACTCCTCATTCAAGCTTTCTAGGTTGACCTGCACCCGGTGCGCGAGCTCTGCCGCACGCCCACGATGCGCAGACGGCTCGACCAGCAATACATATCGCGGTTGTGTGCCAATAATCGGGGCCAGCGTGAAAGTTTCGAGCGGCAACTGTAATTCGGCGAAGCTAGTTTTCACAGCCTGAACCGCCTGATACTCGCTGAGCTTCTCGCCGGTAAGACTGCAGAAATGTTTGCCTTTGTTGAGAAACTCGACCAGCGGAGCCTGTCCCTCGAACCCGACACAGCGGACGACATCGTGAATGTCGTAGCGATAGAGCCCGCCTGATGTGGTGAGCAGGATGTAATAATCCTTGCCTACTTCTAATTCATGGCCTTCGAGAACGTTTGGCCGGGCTTGGTCGTGTTCCTCGACGGGAATAAACTCGAAATAGTGGTGGTAAAAGTCGAGCAATCCCGCGGGCGAGCCATCAGAGAGCGGAATGGTCATTCGGCCCTCGCTCGCGGAAAGTCCGTGATCACGGATCGCCGTGTCACCATACAAAGCCGGCAACTGCGACAAGTACACATTCACCGAGCCACCGGTCCACACCGCCAGCATCGACAATTTTGGCCAGGCATGTTTTGGCAGCAAGCTGCCATGTTCTTCCGCAAATCGAGCGAGTTCCCGAGCTCGCTCGGGGTTGCGCCGCAGAATCCGCCGGGCAAGCATACTGCGTAACTCATGAGGCAAATCGCAAGAGAGCGTGCCATCGTGGATATCGCGGATTAAAGCTTCCTTCTCGCGGTTTGCGCGATGGGCAAACTCGATGAGCGTACTGGGGTTGGCGGTAATGATCATACCGACGCGGCTCGAAGACAATGCAAATCGCAGCGAGGTGTAGTGCCGCGCGGCAGGATCGTGAATCCGCGAGAGGATGGGCGGCAGCGTAAAGATGTACTGAGCAAACCAGGGCCTGGTCATTGCCGCCAGTCCGCTGATCTGGCCGCACGGAACGCCGCTCGGCGCGCGATACTGTTGCCAGTCGCTGGTCAGTTGCAGCGTCTGTTTGAGCAATAAATCGAAGTGATCGCCATAGACACCCGCTGCCCACATCCGCCAACCTGCACTGTACTCGCGAAACAACTCGGCCGTGATTGGCAGACGTTTGGGCTGGCCCGTTGTGCCGGAGGTCATCGCAAACATCAAAATTTGGGAGCCGGGGGCGAACATTGCGGTCACGTCGCCATGCAACACACGTTCAATGTACGGATGGTGGTCGTCGTAGGTGGCAACGTGCAGATGGCGGCGGAAGTCGGCCACTGAGTTAATCTGCGAAAAAGCATGGTCGCGGCCAAAGTCGCTATTGGCATGGCGGCGAATCTTTGCCAGCAGCGTGCGCTGCTGGACCTCTTTCGCCCGGCGCGCGTCAAAGCGAAATCGCTTCAATCGCATCCGCAATGCAGCAATGTAGGCGTAACGCACAATCATGGATCGATCCGCAACGGTTTCGGCCCGTCCGAGTCGTCAGTCGACGAACGAGTTCATCTCGCACGAGAGCCGTTAGATTCGGGCAGTTCATAATCTCTATCGGCCGCACTCCGCCACCACACCAGCAAGTTGCAACTGGTATCGATTGTCGGTGCGCGCTACCGCATGCAGAGGTAATCGAGACGTCCACTTTGTGACAATTCTGACCGTTAATCCGATTGACCACCCGCTTCCCCAGGCGATCCACCATGTCGGCCTCTCCGACACTATTATTCTCCGGAATCGTAGAAAAAGAAATCGCCTGGAACTTGGGAACAACTGCGAGCGTCTATCTTCTACGGTACAAAATTATTGGCAGTTGTCGAGAGTTTAAGTAGACGAATTAGAGACCTTATCGGTATCCGGAACTGTGGCATAGATCACAGAAGCGGCTCAGGACCCAGAGGGCAAGGCGACAAATCGGCCAATCACCTCGTCGCGCGAGAGAAAACTGCCATCGCCTCGTGCTTCCAGCTCGCGTACCAGTTGGACCACCAAAGCATTGGCGGGTGCCGATGACCCGAGTGACTCTGCCAGACGGACGATTTCGCCATTGATATAGTCGACCTCCGTCGGCTTGCCACGCTGCAAATCCTGTTGCAACGAAAAAATAATTGGCCGGCGATTGAACAACCGCCGAGCGACCCGTGCAATCATCGGGCCCACGATCGGGGCGTTCATCAGTTCGAGCCGGCGTTGCAACTTGGGCAGGCTCGGCACAGCGGGAATCCGCTCGAGTGTGATCCCCGCGAGGTGAAACACCCGACCACATTCCCTTACGATGGGCAAGCCAACAATCTGTCGCCACTCGGGGTGAGCGAGCGCCTCGGTGATGAAGTTCGAGGCGGAGAGGCAAGATGCGTAGCCGACCGCGTTGATCGCTAACTTGTTGTAGCGAACACCGACCGCGTTGGGATGGGCCAAAAACTGCAGTTTGCGTCGGCAGTCAATCCGGCGAAGCAGGGCGACCACCGCATCGGCCGCAGTCATGTCAGTGGCGGCTGACTTGCCCGCAGCCGGACCGAACACAGTGGCCCCGCCCAACTGCAAACTCACTCTTCCCGGCTCGGGCAGGGCAATATTGGTCGCTGTCATGCCCATCACTAGTTGATGCGGTGAAACAAAGGGGGCCAGCCGCCCGTCGTTCATGCCATTCTGGATGGAGACAATCGCGGCGTTGCCCCAATGAGGTGTGGCAGCCGCGGCGGCCGAGGCGGTATCCTGCGACTTGACGGTCACGAAAACAATCTGCGAGCCGGCAACGGCGGCCGGGTCGGCGCTCGTAGCGATCGGCACTTCGCTCGTACCCCACGGTCCTTCCAAGACGATGGTGCCCCGTTCACCTATCGTGCGGCCATGTTCGCCCCGGACAATGAGCACGACTTCCACGTCGGGTGCATCGCGTGCAAGCAATCCACCGAACATCGAACCGATCGCACCTGCCCCCAATACGCTAACCTTCATGGTTTGCTCGGCTTGTGATAAGAAAACGGCACCTATTTCTTTAATGCGATTTGCGGGACGAGAAGCTTTTTGAGTTGCTCCGCAATTTGGGAGGCCCCTGTGCCGACCATCATCGTAAAATGGTCGCCCGCCACTTTGTGCAACGTGAGCGGCTGGCCGACTTCGCGACCCCAGCCGTGGTCGCCACTTTCGTCCCAGGCGCGGCCAGAAACTTGCTCTAATCCACCAGCAATGGTCGGAATGAAGAAATGCACGGGTGCCTGGATCGGCCGTGGCTCACAAGTTTGAATTGCTTGGACATTTGCCTCGCCAACCCGCACCAATCGACGAATGTGGTCCTCCGGGGCGGATGAAGGGAGCGTGCCTTGTCGCTTCGCCTCGGCAAACGCCGCCTGAAACCGCTCGGCAGGCGGCAAAGCGAGAAGCTCGTGGTAATCGACCCGCGATTTGGTCCCTGAAAAACAGTTGGCAAAATTTACCAAAATGCAGAGGAACTGCGCTTCGTCCTCGAGATCCACGTCGTCGCAGATCGAAGGTAACGGAGCGCCGAACATTGCCACCAGCGCCACATCGTCGCCTAAGCTTTCTAGCGCTTGAGCCAGGGCAAAAGCGTAGATGCCACCTGTCGACCAACCCGCAAGATAGTAGGGCCCGGTGGGTTGCAGTTCGCGGAGAGCAGCCGCATAGTCGGTGACCATGGCTTCCATCGATTGGTGTGGCGGTAGATCTTGATCCAGACCACGTGGACGGAAGGCGTACTGCGGTTGGTCTTCTCCCAGCCGACTGGCAAGGTCGGCGTAGTAATGCGCGTCGCCACCCAGCGCGGGTAGGAACAGTAACGGCGGCCTCTCACCACGATGCTGCAGCGCTACCAACGGGGCCCATGGTTCATCCAATGAACTCGCTACGTCTACCTGCGGCTGGCCGACGGCATTCTCCGCGTCACCAAAAATCAACTCCACCGTGGCTGATGCCAGCGACGCGATGGTTGGGCTGTCCATCAATTTCGCCATCGGCAAAGTGAAATCGAGGCGGCTTTCCAAGTTGTTTTTGAGTTCCAAGGCCAAGAGAGAATCGAGCCCGAATGTGCTCAGTGGCCGGTCGGTCTCAAGGGTTTCGGACGCCACGCCTATAATGCGGGCCAGCTCTTGTTGAATGTATCCGCTGACCAGCGTTTGCCGCGCATCACCAACAGCGGCGGTGAGTTGCTGGCGAAACGCGTGGTCGACACGGCTGCCGGTCTCGATCCCGGCGGCACCCCGAGTTTCGGCGGCAATGTCGGTCAGTAGCACAGGCCGCCGCGAACCCAAGAGCTTGAGCATGTCGCTCCACTGGGCATCCATAACAGCGATTTGTGGGCTACCAGCTGCGATCAACTTGCCGAGTAAATCGAGACCATGTTGCGGAGCGATGAGCGACATTCCGCGTTGTTTGACCGCTTCGCTGACCCCTGCTTCGGCCGCCATCCCCGAGCCGGCCCAAGGCCCCCAGTTGATTGTGGTCGCCGGCAGTCCGGCCGCCTGCCGGGCATGAGCGAGCGCATCGAGCAGCGCGTTACCTGCCGCGTAGTTGGCTTGCCCAGGCGACCCGAGAATGCTGGCCACGGAGGAGAACATCACGAAGAAATCGAGCGGCGCAGCGAGCGTTGCCGTGTGCAAATTCCACGTACCTTGGACTTTTGGCAACATGGCACGGTCGAGTTGTTCGAGCGTCATGTCGGCGATGATGCCATCAGCCAGAACCCCAGCCGCGTGGATCACGCCGCGCAACGGAGCATCTTTGGGCAGCTGTTGCAGCGCCTGCTTTAGCGATGCTGCATCGGTTACGTCGCCCTGCAGCGTTACTACGCGAACGCCTTTGTCGCGGATACCGGCGAGTTGCTGTTCAATTGCTGCCGACGGCAACCGACGGGCAAGGAGTGCGATGGTGCCCGCCCGCTGTTCGGCAAGCCATCCAGCGACCGTCAGCCCCAGCGCACCCAGGCCACCCGTCACCAGATACGTGCCATCCTGCCGAATGGAGACCGTACCAGAATCCTCCTGGCCAGTCCCTGCTACCTGCTCCCTGCTGGCGTCCATCGCGACGACGACTTTGCCGATATTCTTCCGTTGCGACATATAGCGAAAGGCATCGATCGTCCCCGTCGCTTCGAACCGCGTAAACATTAGCGGCGTGTAGTGGCCTGTCTCAAAGTGCTCCATCACCTCCGCAAACAGAGTGCGAATGTAGTCGGGCCGCTGACGGAGCATGCGGTCGAGGTCGATCGCAAAATAGGAGAGATTATCTTGGAAGGGCAAGAGACCGATCATCCGGTTTTGGTAGATGTCGATCTTGCCGATCTCGAGAAACCGGCCGTAGGCCCGCAGAATCGAGAGGCTCTTTGTAATCGCCTCGCCCGGCAGTGAGTTGAGCACCACATCCATGCCCTCACGGTTTGTTTCCGCGAGGATCTCTTCCGCGAAAGCGGTCGACCGACTGCTATACACGTGCTTCACACCCAGCGATCGCAGGAACTTGCGCTTTTCGTCGCTGCCCGCGGTGGCAAACACTTCTGCACCGAGATATTGGGCGATTTGAATCGCCGCCATACCGACGCCGCCCGCGCCGGCATGAATCAAGACTCGTTCGCCCGGCTGCAGTTGAGCCAGTCGAACCAAACCGTAATAGGCAGTCAGGAACGTGATGGGGATGGTACACGCTTCATCGTGATCCACGTTAGCCGGCTTCCGCACAAGCGCGTACTCGGCTGTGCGGGCGTGCGACGCGAACGCATACGGCACGACCCCCACGACCTCGTCGCCAACCTGGAACCGCGTCACACCCTCACCCACCCCGGTGACGACCCCAGACGCTTCGATGCCCAGAGGCACGATCGTATCCTTGATGCCGGGATACAGCCCCAAGGCCTTGAGCACGTCGCTGAAGTTGAGCCCCGTGGCGCGAACTTCGATTTCGACTTGCCCCACTTGTGGTGGCTGACGATCGACGGGCACGAATCGCAAGGCGTCGAACGAGCCAGACTGAGTGATCCGCAATTGAAATGGCCGACCGGCGGGAACACTTAGTGAAGTCGCCTTCGCCTCGGCCGCAGTGGTCGCCAGTGAGGCATCGCGCGCAAGGCGGGACACGTATCGTTGGCCTGCGCGGTAGGCAACTTCTGTTTCTTTCGTATCGGACAACAACTCGTTGACGATCTCCGCAGCCGCCTTGTCGACCTGTTCAGGCCCGCTAGTAGGATCCAGGTCGACCAACCGCGGCTTGAAATCAGCAAGTTCCATCGCGGCAACCCGGCCAAAGCCCAAAATCGGCGACTGCTCGACGGCAATCGGGACGGTGGCTGCGGTGCCTAGAACCTGCGCACCGCTTGTCACCAGGCAAACGCCGGGTGTCGATGACAGCGGCGATCGAGCCAGCGTTCGCGCGAGTTGCAGTGCGCTCGCCGTGCCTAGTCGTCGCGCCGCCGTAAAATCAGCAGCCGGAATATCGAGCGACCACAAATGCACGATGCCCAGGCACTGCCGGCTCCGCGCGGCAAACCCTTCGACCAGCAACCGTTGATAGTGGTCGGAATCGAGCGGGTCGATCGTGGCCGACGTCTGCCGAGCCGGTTTTCCGTTCGCAAAACTTCCATTCCTCAGCGTGAAATCGGTACCAGGCGAGACGAGAATACTCAACTGCCCACGCTCCGCAAGCCGATCGGCAAGTGCGGCGCCAACTCCACACGAATCGGCAAAGATCAGCCAGGCTTGGGTAAACGAAGGACTTGCAACTTCGCCACCTGTTGCGGCGAGTTCGCTCGGCTGCCAGTTCACTTGATAGAGCCAGCGGCTGGTGTCGATGGTTTCGTCTGCATTTCCGCTGCGTCCTAAGCGCTGCACGGCGACGCCTTCCATCGCCACGAGCACATCGCCCTCGGCATTCACCAACAGCACGTTGGCTTCTACGCGCTCGGGACTAGGACTCGAGTCGCTCGACGTGCGCAACGTGTAGGTATAGAGCGGCTGCGTGAAGTCGTCGAGCGGCTGTACGATGCGAACCCGGCGAATGCCGACCGGCATGTAAGTGAACGGGCTGAACGAGCCATCCTGTTCGATTGGAACAGCACCCGACATCGATTGTAGCATTGCATCGCCCAGGGCCGGATGCAGGTGGTATCGCGGAGCTTCGCGGACGACGGACTCCGGCAGCTTGACTTCGATCGCCGCTTCCTGCTGACAGCGATGGAGATCGTGCAGTACTCGGAGGGTCGGCCCGTAGACAAGCCCGCGTGCGCTCATTAAGTGGTAGAAGTCTTCATGCGAAGTTACGCCGACGGTTCTTTCGCGGACGGCCGCCAGGTCAATTTGCTCGGGCGACTCGCTCTGGTGCGACGCATGCACGAGCGACCCATTGGCATGCATCGACCAGGCCGCCGGCGTGCTTTCGCCATCAGCGAGGCGACTGTAGATTTCGAACGTCGCTTCACCACCAGATTCCGGCGAAATTGAGGTTTGTACGCGGCGGCGGGTGCCTTCGGGCAAAAACATCGCTTGCTTGACCACGAGATTGTCCAAGCCGTGCAGACCAGCTCCGAACACCTGGTCGGCCGCGGCTAACGCCTGTTCGACATAGGCGGCCGCGGACGTCACCGGCGAACCTTGCACTTGGTGGTCGGCCAGGTACGCCGGCGAGCGCGAACTGAGCGATGCTTCGAACAGGATATTTGCCCAGACTGTGGAGAGCCGGGATCCGAGTAGCGGATTGCCGCTCGCTTCTCCGCGAGCGGACACTCGCGGGCCGTCGCCTTGGAACGAGCGACGCCTGGATTCGTCGAGGGGCAACCAGTGCCGCGCTCGCTCGAACGGGTAGTTGGGTACGCGCAAACGCCGACGCGACCAAGGCTCGTCCCACCCGCGCCAATCGAATTGACCACCCCGTGCGTAGTGTTCAGCAATGCTCATCTCGATCGTGTGCCAATCATCTTGCCCCTGTCGAAGCGATGGCAACCACGCGGAGTCGAGCGCCGGTACACAGCGGCGGCCCATGCCGAGTAAACTGGCAGTCGGGCCAATCTCAATAATTGTGGTTGGGGCGGCTTCGGCGACGCGGGCCATGCCTTCGGCAAAACGCACTGTGTTTCGCAAGTGATCGCGCCAGTATCGCGGCGTGGGCGCCTCGGTCATCAATTGGCCGGTGAGGTTTGCGGCCAAAGGTATCTGGGGCGAGTGAAACTCGATACTTGCAGCAAACTTCTCAAACTCGTCGAGCATTTCGTCCATCAGGGACGAATGGAAGGCATGCGACACATTCAGCAACTTCGCTTGGACGCCACCCGCAGCAAGTTCGCCGACGAGCGATTCGACCCCCGCCGCATCACCCGAAACAACGGTGTTCTCGGGCCCATTGAGCACAGCCACCACCACCTTGCCGCCATACTTGGCCAGCGCGGGGGCGATCTTGTCGGCCGCCGCGAAGACAACCGCCATCTTGCCTGGTTGCTTTACGCCTTGCATCAGACGTGCTCGCTCGGCGATCAAGGTGAGACCGTCTGCGAGGCTCATCGCGCCCGCGACACAGGCGGCCGCATACTCACCCACACTGTGCCCCAGCACAATGTCGGGCACCACGCCCCACGTTTGCCACAGTTCAGCCAACGCATACTCCAAGGCAAACAGCGCCGCCTGAGTGAACTCGGTTTGATGAATCGGCGATTGTGGATCGTCGGCTGCAGCCTGATTTGGATAGAGAATGTCGATCAGCGATTCGCCGTCCCAGAGACTGCTTAATATGTCGTCGCAAGTGTCGATCGCATGGCGGAAAACGGGGTGCGAATCGTAGAGCCCGCGCCCCATGCCAGTATATTGCAGACCCTGCCCCGTGAACAGAAACGCCACTTTCGGGCGCGCGATCGAACGCATCGTGCCTTGTTTACCACCGACCGGCAGTTTGCCCTCAGCCATGCTGGTGAGCTGTTCGCGCAATTGCTGCGCGTCGGCAACGACCAGAGCAGCCCGATGATTGAACTCTGCCCGGCTCGTGTTAACACTGTACGCGAGGTCGGCCACTCTGGTATCGGGGTGGTCGGCGAGGTACGCGGCAAGTTGCTCGGCTTGACGGGTGAGGGCGGTCTCGGTTTTTCCGGAAAGCTTCAGCAGGTGGAGCGAGCGATCGATTTTCGCAGAGGCCGGAGTGCGTGCCCCGCCGGGAGCCTCGACCACTAGATGGGTATTCGTACCACCGAAGCCAAACGAACTGACACCGGCGATTCGCGGCTTGCCCTCGTGAGGCCAGGGAGTGGGTTCCGTGGGTATTACCAGCCGCGTGCCCGCCAGATTGATGTGCGGATTGAGCGTTTCGAAATGCGTCTGCGGTGCGATCGTGTCATGTTCCATCATGAGCACGACCTTGATCAGCCCCGCCACGCCGGAAACCGTCTCCATGTGTCCGACATTGGCTTTCACGCTCGCCACGTGACATGGTGGCGCGGCATGATTCCCCGCGCGGAAAATCTCACCGAGGGCCTGCATTTCGATCGGATCGCCCAGCGGGGTGCCCGTGCCATGGGCTTCGATGTACCCGACGTCATCGGGCTTCACACCGGCCTGCAGGTGCGCCGCGCGGATGCAGGCGATTTGCGATTGGCTATTCGGCGCGCTGATTCCGGAGGTGCGTCCATCTTGATTGACGCTCGTCGCGCGGAGCACCGCCAGGATGTTGTCGCCGTCGCGCTCAGCATCGGCAAGCCGCTTCAACAGCACCAATCCGCACCCTTCTCCGCGGACGTAGCCGTTCGCCCCCGCGTCGAACGGGCGACATTTCCCTTCAGGCGAGAGCATGCGAGCCTTTGAAAAGGCGATCGTTGTCTCCGGCGTGAGAATCATATTCACGCCGCCGGCCAGCGCTGCGTCCGACTCGTGGCGGCGCAAGCTTTCCACCGCAAAATGAATCGCCAACGACGAACTACTGCAAGCCGTATCGACCGCTGCGCTGGGGCCGTGAAAATCGAAGATATACGAGAGCCGGTTGGCCGCGATCGATAGCGCATTACCAGTGCCCATGTGGGCATCGATCCGCTGGTAATAGTCGTCGTAACAGACGCCAATTTTCGAGTAGTCTGTAGCACCGATGCCGATGTACACACCCGTCTTCGAGCCGGCCATTTGGTCGGCCGGTCGGCCGGCGTTTTCCAGCGCCTCCCAGGCAACTTCTAGCAACAGCCGTTGCTGCGGATCCATCCGAGCAGCTTCGCGCGGCGTGATGCCGAAAAACTGCGGGTCGAAGTCTCCCGGCGAATCGACTAGGGCTGCCCAGCGAACCGACATCTTTCCTGGTGACTCTCCCGTCGGATCGTAAAACTCATCCGAATCCCAGCGATCAGCCGGCACCTCCGTCACCGCGCTCATTCCAGCGCGAATCAACTGCCAAAACGCGTCGAGGTTTGGCGCACCAGGAAAGCGGCAGGCCATGCCGATGATCGCAATCGGTTCTGCGCCAGGCAGCGAGATGGCCTGCGGCTTTTTCGCCGCCAATCGCTGCTCAAGTAACTTGCGTTGGGCGGCCGAGAGGCCTGATAGTCGTTGGGACAAATCACTCATGAATCGGAACACGGCCTCACGAGGGCTGATGGATAAATGGCCCGAATTGCCTCGAATGCGCAAAATGACACCCAGGGCCAGCCGTTCGCTCAGCCGCCGCCGGTCGAATCCTCTATTTGAGCAACTTAACGGGCGTCCGTAAACCGAGTCCCGTCCACGTCGGCCAAGAAGCTGTTGCGGCGCTTAGAGTTACCGCAATTAGGCAAGCTGTGCGGGGGCAATTCTGCGGTATGATCCTTTGGCCGCCAACTGGAGACATCACAGACAATATGGATAGAACCCTACGCGGCAACACGCGCGCAAGCTTAACTCACGACGTCAAGTTCGAGGCCAAACTGGGCGAACATCGTGTCCAAATCGTGGATGTCGATGTCGCCGTCGGCATCCAGGTCGCCGTCGGTCTGGGTTGGGTTTGGTAGATTCGTTAGCCAGTTGTTGTAGAGAACGTCACTGTCCAGCTCGTCCACGGTCCAATCGCCGTTCAGGTCGGCCAGCATTTCAAGCTCCTGCAGATCCATTGAGAAATTGGAGTACAACAGGATCACGTCCGTAGTGTCAACGACTCCGTTACCGTCAAAGTCTCCGTATTCGAAGATGTCATTCGGACCATAGTGAGAAGTCCAAATTGTGTAGTCGGGCGAATTCACGACCAGGTCGAGATTGGCGTCGCCGGGCAGGAGTGTGGCGACGAAATTGAAATCGCCGCCGGCGTAGCCATCGCCGGACGGGAACTCGCTGACGGCAACATTCGACGTCGAGAAGCTTGCCGGATTTGTCCATTCGCCGTCGAGTGCGTTGCCTTCGACGTCGGTCACCGCGTCGCTCAGCGAAATCAGGTATTGGTCGCCGAGCGCCCAGCCCTCAAATCGCCAACTCGCGGTCATCGTGCCGAGGTCGTAGCTGAACTCGGCCAGCGTGGGCCGGTTGGCTGTGCGCATTCCGACGAGCTGCAAGTCGCCCGCAACGATGTTCACATCCTCAGTAAACGTAATCGAGATCGTATCGGCCCCGCCGATGGGTACCGTCTGGAGCTGAATGCCGAAGCCGTCGAAGTCGGTGTTGTCGTCCGGGCCGTTGAAGGAGAACGGTGGATGCGTCGACTGCGAGCCGCTGATCGTGACATTGGCCACGCGCGGCACGTGGTCGGGATCGAACACCGGGATACCACCGCCCGAACCGCCACCGCCACCCGGCGGCGTACCCGTGTACCAGGCACTATAGTCGCCCAGGTTGTCGCGCCACGGCGAGTAGTCGGCGGCGTCGACAAAACTATTGCCGCTTCCGTCGGCGTACCAGCCGGTATCCGGTTGCGGCGTGCTCGTTCCGAAGGTCATTTTCCAGACAATGTAATCCAACTGATTGACGATTTCGTCATCGTTGTAGTCCCCGCGACTGGAATAGTATCCCAAACGGTTGCGGCCGGGCAGCGACACAACTACACCGCCGGCATTGATGATCGACTGCACGAGGTTGGTGTCGGTCGAGTCGCTTTGACCATCGCCGTTTACGTCTCCGGCAACGCTCAAGTCGGCGCTGTCCACGACACCATCTTGGTTGCGGTCGCCGGGCAAAATTGAGAACCAAAACTCGAAGCGATTGTTCGTGCTGCCGGGATTGCCGTCGCCGCTGGTGAATGTTCGGCCGACCGGATCATCGGCGAAATTGTCGGGCGTCCCGGCCGTCTGATTCATCCATTCCCCGTCGAGCGGCTTTCCCGCCAGGTCGATCACCGCGGTTGAGATTTCCAGGCGATACTTGTCGGCTGCCAACAGGCTCGCGAACGTCCAGGTCGCGGTGTGAGTCGCCGTGGAGTAGCTGAGGGTTCTTGATGTCAAAATCTCGCCATTCGTGCCGAACAGCTTCACATTCGCGGTGGTCAGTTGACTTTGCTGCACCTCCTCGTTGAACACCACCTGGAGCTGATTGATGTTCTGTGAGTAAATCGGCGCAAGCTGCTTGCCCGTCGGCACAATGGACGCGTAGGAATACATCAGGTTCGACGCCGACCACAACGTGCTGTCGAGCCGCACATCGGTGATCCGCGGCGCGGCAACGTCGAGTACAATTGCCGGCGAAAAATCCGACGTGTTTCCCGCGTTTGCGCCGCTGTAACCAGTTAGATTCGCGGTGAGAGCGTTGCCGGGGTCGAGAGTACCAAGAGCGGAGCTTACAAAGCGCTGCTCAATGTTTGAGTGCCCAACGAAATCAAAACCCGCACCTACTGAATCAACTTCAACAATAAAACTGGCAATCTCGAACGTCGCAGAATCCACCAGGGGAACAATCGTCGCGGAACTTGGATCGTACTCACCTAACTGAATCAAATATTCCCCTGGCTGATCGACATCGATAGCGAAATCAACTCGCCAGTCTCCATTCGCGAGGCGCGCCGAAGTCAGTATTTGCGGATAGTTAATGAGACGATTCGGTCCATTATCCAAATCCCCCGCATCGTTGGGGGTGAAGCCCGGCCCTGGATGGAGCGGGTCTTCAAGGTCCACCGGCTGCCCGCTGTTTCCCGAAAATGAATTTGTGATAATTGAATTGGTGATGCCGGCGGAGTCCTCCACGAAGACGCCGGCGCCGCCGTTGAGTGTAAACACGTTTGCCTCGATCAGCAGATCGTTGACCAGGTTGCCGACCAATATTCCGTTGCCGCCATTACGAGTGATCAAGTTCGACTGAACGATACCGCCGTTCACACCACTATGAAATGCGATTCCCGAAATCGTGTTCACTGCGATCGTGTTGTTCCTGATGAACTCGAACACAGAACCTTGAACGATTTCTATGCCCGTCGCATTCGGCAGCACATCACCCACGCTGCCGAGCAGATTGGTGCCAATCCGGTTACTTACGATCTCAAGGTTTGGCATATTCGACGAAGCCAAGAAGATTCCGGATAACTGGTTTCCCGAAACATTATTGCCCGATATGGTCGATGACGCATTGGTATCGTTATCGGCAATAATGATGCCATGCCTGTTGGCCGAACCGCCGCCGGGGACGGGTTCGTAACGTCCGATTCCGTTGTTGGAGATTGTCAGTGGTATCTGGCTTGACTGTATTCGAATGCCCCCGTCGGACGTCGAGCCGATCCCGTTCCCGAAAATGAAATTGTTGGTAATGGTCATCCGCGGCTCCGTCGCGGAAGTGCCGACTTCGTGAGCATAAATTCCCGAGAGTGCATTGTCATGAATTACGTTGTTGCCTGTAATGTTCACCGAAACTCCAAATGGATCAGCGGCCCCCGCTGGACCATTCACCTGGATTCCATATTGGTTATCGTGGATTTGATTGTTGCCATTGATCGTCACACTGGAGAACGTCGTATCGATAATCTCGACACCATTCGTGTTGTTTCGGAGTTCATTACCCGCGACGGTCAGCGAGTCGTTGGCTCTCATATTGGACACGCGAATCGCTGAACCGAACCCGGTGATGACGAGTCCGCTGACGGAACTCGCTCCTTGCGGCGCGACAGCGTCTATATCGAAGTCGAACGCTGCCGCTGGTGAGCTGAAGCCGGCGATTGTTAATGTCCTGCCTAGGACGTTGATGGAGACGTGCTTCTTCACCACAAGGCTTCCGCCGGTGATCGTAATGGTATCATTGATGAGGTTCGAGGCGAATTGGATGGTGTCGTTCTGGCCCAAATTGCCTTGGATCCTACCGCTGGCTAGATCTAGGTTGCCTGGTGCTGCAGTACCGCTAACGTAGGCAATCGCTTCGCGCAGCGACAGGTTGCCATCATTCGTTGGAACAGTGTCGGCGGTGAGGTTCACCGTCAGGGTCGCCAGCATCGAGCGGTCCTCAAGTTGCTCATGGCGGAGTTGTCGACTTCGACCGCCGTATCGCTGTTGTGATTTGCGACTATTTCTCCTCCGATTCAAACAGAGGGGCTTCAGAAGGCGCCGAAACATAGAAATACTCCCGTTCGATTGCTGTCTGTCCGCAAAATAATCTATGCAAATAGTCTGTCAGACCGATGCCGCAGCAATCGGCATTTGCGAACTATGTTGCGAAATAGCGCTAACGTCGAAGCGCCGAACGTCAGAAGCCATAAGGCGCCCGGTTCAGGAACGCTTGCTACGCGAAAACCGACATTGATCGGATTATTTTCCGGAAGAAAGCGGTTTCGGAATGTCGACGACATTCCTAATGCGCTCAAACTTGGAATCCAATCCCCGCCGCGAAGGCCACGTTGTGCAGCAGGAGTATCGTTGACCAAGTTACTCTCTGACTCCTCCCATTCCCAAACATTTCCCGCCTGACCAACCGTGCCATAGGGGCTAGCTCCTCCAGCCAAGTACGCGTCAGCAGGCCCTTGCTCAAAGGGCTGGTTCCAGACGGTGGTGCCAGGCGCCGTTCCGAACGCGACCGGTATCGGTGCGTCATCGCTGCCCGTCGGATAGTCCCAATAGTGGCCTGCGACAGGATCGTAAAACGCGGCCTTGTACCATTCGTCGGCACTGGGCAGGAAGTAGCGGGCCTGCGTGTTGCGGAACGGGTTGGCCGGGTCGTACCCCGCGTCGCCGAGCTGCCACAATTGAAACCCCATCAGCCCAAAAACCTCCTCCGGCGGCGAATCGTCAGGAACGGGAATAAACTTGTAGGCTGGCGCATTGCCTGTGCTCGTGTTGAGCCAGTTGACGAATTTCGCGGCCTCGAACCAGCTCAAGCTGGTGGCCGGCTTGTTCGGTCCGCGGCCATCGTGCGTCAGGCTCAAGCCCCCCAGCGCATTCGCCTTGTCGATCATCGCTTCGGAGATTTCGTACTTGCCGATGCGATACTCATACGGCACCGCGCCGGCTGGGTTCGGATCGCCGGTCGTGTCGGGCGGGTTACCCGGATCGCCAATTGTCACAAACTCGATCTCAAACGAATTCGCCCCGCTGCCAAACGTGTCGGCCCGACAGAGATTGGCCGCCGGCAGCGCGAATAGCGCGAGCATCGCAATGAACATCCGTTTCATGAGTCACCTCCGTGGGACATCGTTCAAGGCAGGAGCATACCATACGTGGGGGGAGGGAGGGTATTGCAATGCATTTTCTGCAGTTTATTGCCAGATGGTCGAAAGCGTACGGCTTGGTGACAGCAGCGTGTCACATCGACTCGAGTCTTGCCCAACGCGCTGGCTATGCTGCGGAGTGGATTGGCGCGATCTCGGCGTTGGGCGCCGGGGCGAGGTGGAGCGGCTTGGCGTATGTGAGTTCCCACAACCGTGCGTGCTTGAGATAGGAGAGATACGCGACGACCACACACACTTGCAGTCCTGCGAGTCCATCCAGAAAGCCCAGCCGCCAGAAGTAACCCTGGATGAATCGCAGCGGGCCGCGGAGGTGCAACTGCAGAGTGCTCGCCTGCCGCCCTTGCTCATGCCAGACCGCGGCCTGCACCGCGGCATACCGTTGCAATTTGGGTAGGTACTGATCGTAGGACGTACAGGTGTAGTGAATCAGCCGCTCACGCAGCCATCCGACCTGACCGCTGCGGATCGCCACCTCGGCATGATCGGTGGGGCCAACATAACGGCCCGCGTCGCAACGAAACAGTCGCAAGCAATCGTCGTTGCGCCACGGCCCGAAGCGGATTGGGTGGCCCAAAAAATGATTGCGGCGGCGGATGCGGTAGCCGTCGTACTGGGGCCGCTCCAGAGTGCGCGAAATCTCAACGGCGAGTTCTGGAGTAATCCGCTCGTCGGCATCGAGAATCAGCACCCAGGGATTGGCCGCCTGCGGGATGGCCCAGTTCTTGAAGTCGCCCGACGTGCGATACTCCCGCTCAACAATCTGGCAGCCCAGCGCACGCGCAATTTCTAGCGAGCCATCGGTCGAGCCGCTGTCAGCCACCAGCACATCGGCTGCCAGCTGTTTCGCCGAAGCGATGCACGCCGCGAGGTGCTCGCGTTCGTTCTTGCAGGGGATGATGATCGTGAGTGACTGATCCATAGAAAGATGACGCTGGGTGTAGAATACTGGTAAAGTGATTCGACTCGAGGTTGCTTACGAAGTTGCTGAGAGGCTGATAAGTGCGGTATCGCCAGGGGTAAGCCGTGATGCCGCCGGCTCGCCGACGAGCTCTTGCCGCCGATGACGCGAGCTGGCGTGCTGCAATTCCCACAACCGGGCGTGCTTCAGGTACGACATATAGGCAATCAGAGCGCAGACCTGTAACCCTGGCAACCCATCCAAAAATCCGAGCCGGACGAGGTAGCCTTGCAAGAAACGAAATGGTGCCCGAAACAGCATCTGCAAGACGTTGGTCCGTCGGCCTTGACGATGCCAGACCCGAGCTTGCAAAGCGGCGTAGCGCTGCAGCTTGGGCAGGTACTGTTCGTAGGACGTGCAGGTGTAATGCACCAAGTATTCGCGCAGTTGGCCCACCGTCCCGCTTCCCAGTTTGGCGTGTGCGTGGTCGGTGTCGCCCACATAGCGACCCACATTGCGGCGGAACAGCCGCAGGCAGTTGTCGTTCTTCCACGGGCCGAAGCGGATCGGGTGACCGAGAAAGTGATTGCGACGCGGCATCAAATAGCCGTCGTGCTGTGGCTGTTGGAGTACGCCGCGAATTTCTGCCGCCAGTTGTGGTGTCACGCGCTCGTCACTGTCGAGCACCAGTACCCAAGGATGGGTGGCCTGTGGAATGGCCCAATTCTGAAAGTCGCCATAGGTGCGGAACTCGCGCTCGATCACTCGGCAACCTAACGAGCGCGCGATTTCTAGCGAGCCATCGGTCGATCCGCTGTCGGCTACCAGCACTTCGTCGGCAACTTTCTTTGCCGAACGAATGCAGGCCGCGATCTGTTCAATTTCGTTCTTGCAGGGAATCAGTACGGTCAGAGTGGTGGGCATGACTGTCGTGGACCTCGGAGCCCCAGAATGGAAAAATCGCGGGCGGAGTTTAGTCGCACAAGGCGAGGAGTGTCCAGATCATTGGGCCTGCTATCGCGTGCTTGGGCATAAGAGCGTGTTTGAAAATGTCTTGTGAGTCTTGGGAATAAAGGGTACCTAGTCGTCCCTGATAAATCCTCTTTCGGCTGAGTCGGGGTAAATTCCGTCGACATGCTCCTGTCGATTACCGACTCAGCAGACGGCGTTGGAGGGGCGTTGGGAAGTTCAGTAGCGCTACCAGCCGCTCCAATCGTGCTA
>JBGSUJ010000139.1:0-8694 GCA_041753435.1 Pirellulales bacterium
TCGTCCATCAGGTCCGAAGGATAGGACTTGCGAGGCGAAGCTTTGAACCGCATGGGAGTGCTCTCCTGGGGAACGAGGGAAAGCCCCAACATACAATCAAATCACGACTTATGGCGATGCCAGTATTCGGATAGACTCTAAGTATTTGTCTTCGTAGATTGAGTGATACATGGCCATGACGGTTGCTCGCAGGAATGGCAAGAAAGCCATAAGCTGCCCGGTTGAAAGCACCATCGCGGCCATCGGAGGGCGGTGGAAGGTGCTCGTGATCCATCACCTGTTGCACGGCTCGCATCGATTTGGCGAGCTCGCGAGATTGCTGGGAGGCATCTCTGCCCGAACGCTGACACGCCAACTGCGCGAGTTAGAAGGAAGATAGTGGAATTATCCGCCGGCATGTTCATCGGCAGATTCCGCGGAAGGTGGAATATTCCCTGACGCCCCTCGGCCGTGAACTTGAACCGGTCCTTTACGCGATGCACGCGTGGGGCGAGAAACTTGACGGCAGAAGAAAGACAAGGGCGTCCGACCGAGACAAGAAGAGTGAAGCGGATTGAGCAATCCGATTATGTCAGTCCCGTCCAAAGTGTATTTCCACGGATCAATATCGATTAATCCTTAGGCAACCGTACCACGGTGGGCTATATCTACGGCGGTATCATGGCCAGTGCCCCGCATGTGCGTGGCAATCCTGGCCAGCTTTCTGGTGCATCGAATCATATTTTTGAGGTGGTTTTGATTCGTGTACCGGAACCCGGGACCCTCGTGCTTGTCGCAACAGGCGGTATACTAGGAATTGTAGTACGGCGGCGTCGCTAGCCGTCCGTCGATTGTCCCCGGGAACCCCACCCATGTTGATGCCTCTTTGCGGCGTCTCTGCCCGCCTTGGCTTTGTGATCCTGCTTGGGCTGGCGGTTGCCAGTGCGGGCTTTACCGCCCTCGCTGCCGAGCATGTGATTCACATCAGTATTGACGGTCTCAGTCCGCCTTTTCTCGAGCAGGTGATTGAGGCCGGCCATGCGCCCACGCTCAAGCGGTTGCGGGAGGAAGGGGCTGCGACGGCCAACGCGCGCACCGATTTCACCCACACGGTGACCCTGCCCAATCACACGTCGATGCTCACCGGCCGGCCGGTGCTGCAGCCGGTGGGGATGCCGCCGACGGTGTTTCATGGCTGGACGATCAACGATGTGCCGAAGCTGGGAGCCACGCTGCACAACACCGGCAATCCCGCTGCCAAGTACGTTGCCAGCACGTTCGACGTGGTACACGATGCCGGCCTGTCGACCGCGATGTACGCCTCGAAAGACAAGTTCATCATTTTCGACCGCAGTTACGACGAGCGAAACGGTGCGGCCAACGCACATGGCCGCGACAAGATCGATGTCTATTTCTACCAGGACGATGGGCCGCCGGCCTACTCGGATACGATGAACCGCCGCTTCCTCACCGACATGGCGGCCAACCATTTCAACTACGCCTTCGTTCACTACCGCGATACCGATTCGGCCGGGCATGCGTTCGGTTGGGGCAGCCGGCCGTATTTGCAGGCGCTCGCCACGATCGACGGCTATTTGGCCAAAGTGGTGCAGTTGGTCGAGAGTGACCCGAAGTTGCGTGGCAAGACGGCGTTGGTGATAACTGCCGATCACGGTGGGATCGATGCGAATCACGGCGATTCGGAGCTATTAGAGAACTACATGGTTCCGCTAGTTGTCTGGGGTGCGGGGGTCGGCCACGGCGATCTGTACGCGATGAATGCACGCACGCGGGCCGAGCCTGGGGATTCGCGGCCCGATTACACCGCCGCGGAGCAGCCGATCCGCAATGGGGAAAGCGGCAACCTGGCCTTGTCGCTGCTTGGGTTAGGGCCGATTCCTGGTTCGACGATCGACGCCTGCCAAGATTTGCGCGTCGCGCCGGCCGAATAAAGGGTCGAGTTCGCTTGGCGCTCAGCGATGCAGTCTGCTACTGGCTCAGGAACAGCGGGAGCATAGAGTGTCTGATCGTGTTAAGCGCAGTTTCGCCGAAGACGCGCCGCATGATCATGCTCCGTGCGCTGTTGCCGAGGACGATCAAGTCGGCATTCCATTCGGCGGCGTAGGGCAGCAGCCGGCTCTTGGGCGAATCGTTCAGGCAATCATCTTCGACGGTGTAGCCATGGATGCGGAAGTACTCGGCCGCATCGTGGGCCAGTGCGGCGCCATCTTCGCTGGATTCGGAAAAATGCACCACGCGGACGGTGACCTCGGGCCACAGCCGCAACTGGGCAAACCGTTTCAAGGTTTTAGCTGACTCGACCGAGCCACTGTAAGGGACCAGCACCCGGCGAATGTCGCGGTACTCTGGTCCGACAGCCAGAATTGGCCTCACGCCGGCCGAGACCAATTGAATCATTGTATCTTGCGGTTCTTCGACGACCTCGTGATCGAACAAGCCCTTCAAGCTGAAGATCATCAAGTCGTGGTAGCGGCTGACGGAGGTGATCTGGCTGAACGGCGCAGCTTCCTCGTGTTGAACGGTGTACTTCAGCCCGGCGACCTGGCAGGCCTGCTCAAATTCTTGAACCGCCTGCTCGATGTGCACGCGGGCGACGACGATGCGATGCTCGCGCAATTCGATGGCCCACTGACTGCCGCCCAGCGGGATGGGCCCCACATTTTCCAATTGCGAGATGTCGATTACGGTTACCCCGGTAAGCTCCGCATCATGTCGAGTTGCCAGTTCCACGGCATATCGAATGGCGACCGGCGTGTAACTGGTGCCTGAGAGTCCGACGAGAATGCGTTTGATCATGGCTGATCTCCCCAGAGTGAGAGGTGAGTAAATGATTACTGTACATGTCCGCGGAGGCGCCAGCTCCATTTGTGGATTTCCAGCGCCACAAAGATCGTCAGCGACAAGCCGATCATGACCGCCCAGGTCTGCAGGCTGACAGGCTCGGTTCGCAGGATGTTTTGCAGGGGCGGAAAGTACATCGAAAACAGGTGGATTAAAAAGGCGGCGCCAGCGCCCAGCACAAGAAACGGGCTGCGGAAGGGCGAAATCGAGAGGGCCGATTGGGTTTCCGATCGGCAATTGCCGATGTGGATGTTCTCAAATAGTACGAGCAAGAGCAGCAGGGCATTGCGGGCCGAGTCGTCGTTCCAGCCAGCGCGGATCATCCACCAGAAGGCGGCCACACCAACCGTGGCCATGACGATTGCCGCCACCACGGTGCGCTCGACCATCAGTTGGCTAAAAATCGGTTGGCTGGGCCGCCGCGGTTTGCGCCGCAGCACACCCGCTTCGCCCGGCTCGAACGCCAGTGCGACGCCTTGAATGCCGTTGGTGACCAGATTCAACCAGAGCAGTTGCACGGGCCAGAGCGGCAATGGTAAGTAGGCGCCCGCCGCAAATGCCGCCGCAATCACCAGTACCTCGGCCGCCCCAGTCGAAACGAGCAGGTAGATTACTTTGCGAATGTTATCGTAGGCGACGCGGCCTTCCTCTACTCCAGCAACGATCGTGGCAAAGTTGTCATCGCTAATCACCAGTTCAGCGGCTTCGCGAGCGACGTCGGTGCCGGCTTTGCCCATGGCGATGCCAATGTTGGCGGCGCGAAGTGCGGGGGCATCGTTCACGCCGTCGCCAGTCACCGCTACGTAGTGACCCTCAGCACGCGCTGCTTCGACTAGCTCTAGTTTTTGCCGGGGTGTGACGCGGGCAAACACGCGTCCGTGACGGATTGTCGCCCGCAACTGATCGGGCGACATGTTGCTGAGTTCGCTGCCGGTGACCACTTGGTCTGGCTCGCTGGCCAGCCCGAGGTCGCGGGAGATTGCCAGGGCGGTGACTGGGTGGTCGCCGGTGACCATGGCCACGATGATGCCCGCCTGTTGGCACTGGTCGACCGCCTCGCGGACCCCCGTTCGCAGCGGATCGATCATGCCAACGAAGCCTAGGAATCGCAAATCTTCGGGCTGCGGCGGTGCCTGGTTGGGCGTGAGCTTGCTCGGTACTGGGCCTTCTGCAAGGGCCAGCACACGGTAGCCCGCTGCGGCCATCGCTTCAGCGGTTGCTTGCAGCTTCGCTTGCTGCGACGGGTCGCGGGACCAATCGCACATCTGCATGATCCGTTCTGGAGCACCTTTGACACACACTAGCGCACTAGCGGAGGCTTTGTGATAGGTGGCGGCGAACTGGTGCTCCGACTCGAAGGGGATTTCATTGACCTGTGGATACCGCTCCAGTACGGCCTCACGCTGGACGCCGAGCTTCATTCCCAGCGCCAACAGGGCAACATCCGTCGGATCGCCGCGCCAGATCCAGTCGCCATTGCGGCGATGCAGATCAGCTTCGTTGCAGAGCACTGCCGCGCGAACGAGTGCGGCCAGCTCGTCGTCGTAGGTTGCCTCGACGGGGACTCCGTCGAGCAGCACTTCGCCCCGGGGTATAAACCCTTCGCCGCTCACAGCGAGCCGTCTGCCATCCGGCAGGCGTACTTCGCGCACCGTCAGTTCGTTGCAAGTCAGTGTGCCAGTTTTATCGCTGGCGATGAAAGTGCAGCTGCCTAGCCCTTCGACGGCCGCCAGCCGCCGGACGATCACGCCCCGCTTGGCCATCCGCGTGGTGGCGATGGCTAGCGCTACGGTAAGTGCGGCAGGCAACCCTTCCGGAATTGCGGAGACCGCCAGGGCCACGCCCAGCATAAACATTTCCTTGACAGTATGCCCGTGGATTACGATTCCCATCACCGCGACAATCGCCACCGCCGCGAGCACGGCATAGGCCACTGTGGTGGCGAAGCGTTCCATCCGCTCGAGCAGCGGTGACTTGCCGCCAGCGGTATCGAGCACGTCGAGTGCCAGCTGACCAACGACCGTCTCGGTGGCGGTGGCGATGACAATTCCCTTGCCGCGGCCGCGGACGATAATTGAACCGGCATACGCCATATTGATTCTGTCGGCGACGGCCATGTCGGCGGCACATTCCCGGCCGGAATCTTTGGTAACTGCCAGCGACTCGCCGGTGAGCAGCGATTCGTCTACTTCGAAGCCTTGCGTCGCTTGGAGTCGCAAATCGGCTGGCACCCGATTGCCCGACTCGAGCAGCACGACATCGCCAGGCACGACATTCTCGGCGTCGGTCTCGACGACCTCGCCATCGCGTAAGACGGCGGCTCGGATATGGAGCAGTTGCTGCAACGCGCGGCTGCTTTGCTCGGCCCGCCATTCCTGATAGCCGCCGATCGCAGCGTTGATGGCCAGCACGGCGGCAATAAAACCGGCGTCTTTGAAGTCGCCGGTGGCCAGAGCCACGATCGCGGCTGCTAGCAGAATATAGATTAGCGGGCTTTGAAACTGCCGCAGCAGAATCTGCCACCAGGCAGGTAGCGGTTGCTCTGGAAGCCGGTTGGGGCCATATTTCTCAAGCCGCTGGCGGGCCTCGGCCTCGGTCAGGCCGTGTTCATCGGCGTTCAGCGCGCGGAACGCCTCGTCTAGCGGCAGGGCATGCCAAGATGTTACACGAGTTGGGCTGCTCATCGACCATACGCTTTTTGATAAAGTGCTGCATGCTTCGTGATTGTATTTGACCAAGTTTTGTCTGCCGTTGCTACCAAGCTCTCCGTTTTTGCCGCCGATCGATACCGCATTGGTGGCAATTGTGCGAACGGCTGGGCGACAAGCGGCAGTTCATCCGCGGATTGCTGCTTTCCTATGCCGTACACGCCCAGGGCGTGCGACGCAGCTATCTCCACGAGTCACTGGTGGGCGGATCGGCGGCAGCTAGCACGTGCGTCGCTCGTCTTGCTGCGCGGCGACGCCACTTCTATACTCCGCGACCTTCCCTTCAAGCGGCCTGCTGGAACTTGGGCCGCGTTCGCAGGAGATTTGCCGATGCGCTCGAGTATTCCCCGCGCTGTCCTCATGTTCTCAGCGGTTCATTGGTGTGTTGGGACCAGCGACCTCGTTGCGCAGCAGGCTGGCAATTGGCGTGCGCCCGCCGATGGCGCCAGCCGATACGGTGCAGCGAACCCGGTTCCCGGCACGGCCACCGCACCGAACAGTTATCCCGCCAGCGGGGCACCGATTACGCCGATTGGCGGCGGCCCCGCCCCTACGCGGGCGCGCGTCAGCAAGGGTTCCGGCGCGCTGCCGAGTGATGGCGGCCAGGTGTGGCGCGAGTACGATATCTCACCTTACACCGAGCGCGTGACCAGCACGAATCGGCCCGAGCAGGCGATTGTCGATTGGATCCTCCGTGAAACAGGTTACGAAACCTGGCACTCGGAGCCGGTGGGCTTGCTCTCCGCCAACCGAAATTCACTCCGCTGCTACCACACGCCGGAAATTCAAGCAGTTGTCGCTGACATTGTCGATCGCTATGTCAACACCCAGGCCGATGCATTCGCTTTTTCCTTGCGCGTAGCCACGGTGGTGAACCCGAATTGGCGTGCCAAGGCGTTGCCGATGATGGCACCGATTCCCGTGCAGACGCCCGGCATCCAGGGCTGGCTGCTGCACAAAGAGGATGCGCGGCTGCTGGTTTCGGAACTCGAGCGGCGGACCGACTACCGCGAATTCAATTCGCCACAGCAATTGGTTGTCAGCGGCCAATCGATTGTGCTCTCGACCATGCGGCCCCGGCAGTATGTGAAAGGTGCGATTGCTACGCAAACCCAATGGCCTGGCTATCAGCCCGAGATGGGCACCATCGAAGAAGGCTTCTTGCTGGAGTTCAGTCCGCTGATGTCGCTTGATTTGGCTTCGGCCGATGCGGTGGTGAAGCTACGGCTTAACCAGGTAGAAAAAATGTTGCCGGTCAAACTCGACTTGCCGACAGTCGTCGCACCGAATCAGCGTGTGGAGGTGGAGGTGCCACAATTGACCATGGCCAACATACACGAGCGTTTCCGCTGGCCGACGGATCAAGTGTTGTTGCTCTCGATGGGAGTGGTGGCGACCCCGGCCCCCACGAAAGACAACCCGCTTACCGATACCATCAATAGTGCGCTGCCCATGTTCAAAGACCCCCCGCGAGCCGATGCGCTCTTGTTCATAGAAAGTCGCGGCCAGGTGACGCCAGCGCACACGGCGGCGCCGGTGACCGACCGCAACGCGACGCTTCCTGCTAAATCGTTCCACGGGCGGTACTAGAAGCAGACAAAGAGACTTGGAAGAATACGGTGTTCGAGAAGTCTCCCTGTCTCCCCCTCTCCTCGTCTCGCAGTCTTTGTTATGCTGATGCATCTATGAGTAGCGAATCTTTGAATTGTCGGCGCGTGGTTATCACCGGACTGGGCGTGATCTCGCCGCTGGGGAGCACGCCTGCCGAGATGTGGTCTGCGCTGGCCGCCGGCACGAGCGGTGTCTCGCTCGTTTCGCTGCTTCCTGCTGACCGCCAGCCGCTCAAATATGTGGGCGAGGCCAAGCAGTTCACGGGCGAAATTGACGACTTTGGCCCGCTCGCAAGCGATCGCAAGAAGGCCATTAAGAAGGGCCTTAAGGTAATGTGCCGCGAAACGCGGATGGCCGTTGCTGCGGCCCAGTTGGCGCTGGCCGACGCCGGCATCGCCGAGCGGCCGCTCGAGCCCGAAGCGTCGGGCGTGGTGTTGGGCAGCGACTACATGCTCACGATGCCGGAGGACTACGAAGGCGGCATAAAAAAGTGTGCCGAGGTGGGCGACTTTGAGTTTTCCCGCTGGGGCCACGACGGCCTTGATCAGATGACACCACTGTGGATGCTCAAATATCTGCCGAACATGCCGGCTAGTCACATCGCCATCTACAACGACCTGCGCGGGCCGAATAATTCGCTCACCATGCGAGAGGCCGCCTCGAACCTCGCCATTGGCGAAGCCTTCCGCACCATTCAGCGCGGCCACGCCAACGCCATGGTGGCCGGCGCCACCGGCACCCGCATTCTGCCGATGCAGGCGATCCATGCAATGCAGACCGAACAAATGGCCGCCGAGAATGGCGACCCCACCAAAGCCAGTCGGCCGTTCGATAAAAACCGCACCGGCATGGTCGCCGGCGAAGGCGCGGGCCTGGTGGTGCTGGAAGAATATGAAGCCGCCCAGGCCCGCGGCGCGACGATCCTGGCGGAGATAATTGGTTTTGGTAGCTCGTCCGTCGCGGATGAGAGCCTTGTTGGCAAGTGCGATCTCGCACTTGCCCACGCGATGCGTGCCGCCCTCCGCGAGGCGGGCCGGGCTCCCGCTGAAATTGGCCACATCAACGCCCACGGTTTGGCGACCACCGACCGCGACGCTGAAGAAGCCCGCGCGATCCACGAAGTCTTCGGTCCCGCCGCCGACAAAGTCCCCGTCGCAGCGCTGAAAAGTTACTTCGGCAACCTCGGCGCGGGCAGTGGTGCTGTCGAACTGATCGCCAGCGTGCTGGCCTTGAAAGCAGACCACCTTCCGCGCACCCTCAACTACGAAACCCCCGATCCCGCTTGCGGCTTAGCGGTCACCCGCGACGACAAAACCCCCGCCGGCCGCAGTTTCTTGAACCTCAGCGTCACCCCCCAAGGCCAAGCCGCCGTGCTCTGTGTAGCAGCCGTTAGCTAGTCGTCCCTGATAAATCCTCTTTCGGCTGAGTCGGGGTAAATTCCGTCGACATGCTCCTGTCGATTACCGACTCAGCAGACGGCGTTGGAGGGGCGTTGGGAAGTTCAGTAGCGCTACCAGCCGCTCCAATCGTGCTA
>JBGSUJ010000140.1:0-47052 GCA_041753435.1 Pirellulales bacterium
CCTCACGCAAAATCCGGCGTTCCTTCGCCGTCAGCCGCACAATATACTTCTTGTTCATGGGACACCTCCGTGTTGCCGGAAGTCTCCCACATTCTTCAATCTTCACCAACCCGAACTTCTAGCTGTGACCGGGCACTAGTGAAACTCGATGGAACGGTAGTTGCGCAATCAAATTCTGCTGACATGAATCTCGAACATATTTTCTTTCCGCTTCAAGCTGACGGGCAATATAAGATCGAAGTAAGAAACTCGCCCGGCGATATTGGAAATCCGCACGCCCGGTTGGACGAGCGGGACGTGGAAACCGAGCCTGGTGAAGGACCTGAGGGCACCGGCAACCGAAAGGGCCGGCAACCGCCCAAGCCCACACCTAAACCACCGCGCCACGTCTCGACTCCACCGACGACGCCTGCGTGTCATCTTCGAAAAAACAAGGCGCTTTTGAAATGCTGCCCTGTCATCTTCGAATAAATAAGGCCGTTTCGATGAATCAACCAGTCAGCCGGACGATTGCTGTCGCTGCCAGCAAGGGGAAAATCAGCGAGTTCTTGCCGGCCATACAATGGTTACGACCAACTTCTTCCTCTCAATTTGCCGATATTGCACTTAAGGCATCTCGCAGATGCCAGCTCTTGATTTGGCTTCGAGAGGGGAGAACCATGACAGCCAAGCTTTCCGTGCTGATTCCGTGCAAGGATGAGCAGCGCAATATCCGGCCCTGCATCGAGTCGGTCCGTTCGATTGCCGATGAACTGCTCGTCGCCGATTCTGGCTCGACGGATGGAACGCTCGACATCGTACAGGAGATGTTCAGCCACACCGACGGCGACTGTCGCTTGATCGAACGCGAGTACGTAAACTCAGCCGATTTCAAAAACTGGGCCATCCCCCAGGCCAAGCACGAGTGGGTCCTGGTCGTCGACGCCGACGAGCGCGTGCCGCCCGAATTGGCGGATGAGATACGTCAGGTGCTCCGCAATCCACCGCCAGAAATCGATGGCTACTGGATTGGCCGCGACAATCATTACTTGGGCCACCGAATTCGCCACTGCGGTTGGAACTCGGACGACGTGCTGCGTCTTTTTCGTCGCCACCAAGGCCACTATCAAACGCGCTGGGTCCATGCCGAAGTCGAAATCGAGGCCCACCGTACCCAGCGGCTCAACACGGCTTTTCTCCATTACACCACTTGGAACACCGACGACTATCTGTTCAAGATGAATCGCTACGCTGCCTGGGGCGCGCTCAATTTTCGCGACGAAAAAGGGTGGAAAACCGCCGGTCTACTGCCGATGATCTCGCGCGCGCCGCTGCGGTTCCTGCAACTCTACGTATTCCGGCTCGGTTTTCTCGATGGCATACCGGGCTTGCAGGTCTGCATGTTTACCGCTTTCTATTCGTTCCTCAAACAGGCCAAGCTTTGGGAAATGCGACACGCCATCGAGCAGCCGGATCCAGAATTGGAGCGGGCACTCGCCACCGATCTGGCAACCGACACCATCGACTTCACCGAAGCACAACGCTTGCAAGCCGAATTGAAAAAACAAAAACAATCGGTCCGCCGAGCCGCCTAACGCAGTCGACAAGTTCGTGTTACGAGATCAGAAATGCAAAGCGGCATGCTGAGCCGCGGGGGTTGCCGGCGTCGGCAACGACGCGCTGCAAAAAGTGTTCGCATTCGCAGGTCAGAAAATGAAAACCGCACCAACCCCAGTCGAACGAATGAAGAGAAAAACTGTTCATGTGAACTGGCCCGCTGGTGCGCGGATTATCGAATTCAATCCGCGCAATGGTACGCTGGCGAGGGAGTTGCTCGGAGCCGGTTTTCAGTACCTGGGCGTTTCCGAAACCAAACGGCAAGCCGAACGCCTCCAGCGTGGGAACCCAAGTCTCGAAACCCATGTCGTCGCTTGTCGAGAACCGAAGCGTATTCGGCAGAATAATGCCGAGGTGCTGATTCTCAACGGCGGGTTAGCCGCCCGAATACGGTGTTTCCGCGACATCCGTCATGCCAGCTTCGTTGTCTCACCTGCTCGAAATGGTCCGGTCTTACTGTGGGCGATGCTGTTCTGGTTGGGCCAGTTCTTACTCGGCCGACTGGCCTTGCCGCGACTCGTGCAGGTGGGCCAGATGCGGCTAATTGAGTTCCGCGTCCGCCGGCCGAAGTCATCCAGCGCCACGCGACAGTTCATTCCCCATCGGCTGGGCATCGAGGGATTCTTTCGACTGCTATGCGAGTCCAACTTGCGGCACGTGGTGCTCCGCTGGTTTGAGTCGCTGCCTCAGGTGCCTGCCGGCGAGGATCTCGACTTGTTGGTCGGCGATGAGTCGCTCTCCGCGGTGCGAATGATCTTCGGGAGCGGCCCTGGGTTACAGGCAGTCGATTTGTATTCCGTCTGTGGTGCGCCGGGCGCCGACTATCAGAAGCTGCCCTATTACCCACCCTACCTTGCGGAAGAGTTACTCGATCATTCGGTAATGTACCACGATTTGTGCCACGTGCCTTCGCCACGCGATTACTTCCTCAGCCTCGCGTACCACGCGCTCTATCACAAAGGACTTGCTTCCGGACTGCAGAGCCGCGACCGATCAAAGTCGGCCAACAGACACCCCGAACATGATTACCCGGCAATTCTCCGGCGCATGGCGCAACGGCATGGGATCTCGCTTGCAGACACACTCGAGGACTTCGACGCCTTTCTGGATGCGCAAGGCTGGCGACCGCCGCATGACATGCTGGTACGGCTCGCGCGGAAAAATACCTGGCTGCATACCCTGCTTAAACACGATTCGGCCGACGATGTCGATGCGGGTCTGGCAGTGTTTTTGGTACGCCACGGCGCATTGGCGCGGGGCGGGGTTCAACGTGCCGTTAAGCTCGTTGTGCAGCACGGTTTCGAGATTCTAGAAACGATCCCAATTGATCCGCAGCGAATCGAAACTGTGGCCAACAGCATTCGCGGCGGCAACTGGGGACCTGGGCCATGGCCGATGTCCGGCGGCCCGCCCGTGGCGGCGATTGTCGTCTACGACGCAGCGCCAATCCGCCCCACACGTCGTCAACAGCGGCGATTTCCCTTCCTGGCGAACGCGCGGCTGCTCAAGAAGGAGGCGATCCGCGACGCTTTCAACAGCAACCGGGCTGCGAGCGAGCACTGCAACGTAATCCATTCCAGCGATAATGGACGCGAAGCGCGCGATTATCTCCGCGTGGTTGCCCCAGAGCGAGCCGCTGCAATTGTCGCCCGCATACAACCAAGTTCTCGCCATACTTCCCGTGCGGCTTGAGGGCCCACAATATTGTTAGTGCTCGACAACCAGTTGATCGCGGCTTGCACTTGTGGTTCCTAACGGGTAGATGATCGCCATCGTCCAACCAAATGCCAAATGAGTTAATGCCGCGACCCACCAAGGCACAAGTTCAATGATCCAGCGACCACCCAGGAGTAACGGCTGCAGCCAGAGCAAAATGCCGTAGAAATTGCTGATCCAAACCACGACGGCCAGCACGCTGCACACCAAGAGCCGAGAGCCAATTCCCGCATGTGGCAGGAAATAGGAAATCACCAAAACGAATAGCATCCCGTAAATCATGCCGATCGCCAAATACATCAGGCAGCCAAGCGCGAGGAGCATGCCGCTGTCGAGCTGTAGGGCCGATTCGCCGAGTGGGAACGTCAAGTACACCTGGATCAACCGCAACGCGTGCTGCTGTTGGCCGTTTATCGCCGGCCACATCACACTGCCGATAATGTTGAACAACAGGCTGGTACAGCCCGCCAGCCCGCCCTGCCAAAGCCCGGCGGAAGCATAGGGAATGGGATCGTAACCTAGCTGCAGAGGCCGAATTGACACCGGAGGAAGCAGGCTCTGGAGTTTCTCGTACCAATCCCTGTCGAGATTGCGAGGCGACTCCTCTTCGTCCGAGAGTACTCGGGGTTTCATGACGGAATCCTCGCGGTGCTAACTTGCAGCACCGAACCAACGCATGCACACGAAATCTTCTCTGCCTCGCCTTCAATACACTCACTGCCGAACCGCAATCATCGATACCGCAGTTTACATCGACGGGACGACAGCAAACGAAGCAACCAACGGTTTCTCGAGCTGGCAGTAATCGTCGTACTTCATGCGAATCGCTTCGTGGTGTGTGTTCCCTTCAAAGACGATTACGTCATCTTCTGCCAGGCTCGCGTCGACGATCGTCTTGAGCCCGTAGCGCGAACCGAACGGTGGCAAGGCACCGAACTCGCAGTCAGCGCAGAAGGTGGCAATCTCCGACTCCGTCGCCAACTCCACCCGCTTCACCTCCAGCAAATCCGCTGCACGATTCAAATCGAGTTCCATGTTCGCTGGCAGCACAGCCACGACATAGTCTTGTTTCGGTCGTACTCGCAACAGAACCGTCTTGGCCACTTCACGACCGGGCACGTGCAACGTCCCAGCCATTCGCTGAGCGCTGTAAGTCGGTTGATGGGAGACCTGTTCAAACCAGCATTTCTGATTCTCGAGAAAAGATGCAATGTTCATGGCGGACCTCCAAATGTTCTCGAACAATTGGGGAACTGCAAAAATCAGGCAACGTCAAGAGCTATCTGTGCAAGACCTGTGCCATTCGCAGTTCCCTCGTGCGTTGTCGCCGGTAACAGAGGTATCCGCTGGTGATAGTGCCGCTAAAGTAGCTCAGGTGTGCCGTAGTGGCACACTCGCATCTTGCTGTTCGCAGGGAGCCGCTGAACATGAGCTTGAGAAAATTTGTGAGTGCGGTCATTCACTATTTGCGTTCGGAAATTACTGACGTCGCTCTGCTTTTCTTTGCACTCGAAGAGGCAATAATAAGAAGCGCTGGCGGCGACATTCGCTGCATCTGGGGGGCAGCGATTTCGCCAATTTCTCAATCCCCGAATCTACGTGAAAGGAGGCTGGCCATGGCAACGTCTCTAATAACTCGCAGGCCCGGTGTACTCTCAAATTGGCGAAGGGACCCGATCTCGGCGCTCCGCGACGAGATGAACGAGCTACGCACACGACTGTGGGGCGATGAAGACGAGAGTTGGCTGGCGGGAACTCCAGTTCCCTCGCTGGACATGACTGAATCGGATCATGCTCTGGAAATTCGAATGGATGTGCCGGGTGTCAAAGCCAAGGACATCGACATTCAACTAAACGGCAACATCCTCACGATCCGCGGTCAACGCGACGAGGAACAGGAAGAAAAAGGCAAAACGTATCACCGCATCGAGCGGCGAACGGGCAGTTTTTCTCGTGTGCTGACCCTTCCCTGCGCTGTATCGCAAGACGAGGTCGTTGCCGATTATCGTGACGGAGTGCTGAATGTGACTCTTCCGAAGTCGGAAGAATCGAAGGCACATAAGATCAAAGTCAAAGGTTGACGATCGGCAAATCAATGTGCAGCGGCGCAGCCAAAACAAATGGACTAAATTGTCCACTGCGTCGCTGCAAGTTTTGCTGCTGCGCGTTGAATCGTATCTCCTCTGTTTCTTTGCGAGGCTTCCTGCGTGCTGCGAGCTCATTGGCACGTCCCTTGCTTTACGGAAGTTGGCAGCAGCGGCTTTCGCCTGACGCCCAGCAAATGCTGATCGCGAGAGAAAGCCGAATGTGCCCTTTCGCACGGATTGATCAAAATAGGTGCCATTGCGGCACACTCCTGTCTTAACGGCACTCATTGGAGCGGACGGGATAAGAGGTGTATTAGGACCACGAATAGCGGCACGTCGAATTTTTTTGACGGGCCTTCAATCTGAACCGAAACTAGTCCAGGAGGAACTCATTATGACACGCGAGGTCGTCATACTCAGCGGCGCACGGACACCGATCGGCGGCTACGGCGGCAGTTTGAAAGACATTCCGCCGAGCGACTTGGCGGCGCTTTGCGTACGGGAAGCAGTCCGGCGGTCCCACGTCGAACCGGAGTCGGTCGGTCACGTGGTCTTCGGCAATGTCATTCACACCGACGTGCATGACCACTATCTCGCCCGCGTGGCGGGCGTAAAGGGTGGTCTGCCGGTGGAAACGCCGGCGCTGACCCTGAATCGACTTTGCGGAAGTGGATTGCAAGCAATCATCACCGCGGCACAAGCGATCATGCTCGGTGACGCCGACGTGACAGTGGCCGGCGGCGCGGAGAACATGAGCCGCAGCCCCTATTTATCTCCGGCCATGCGTTGGGGCGCGCGGATGAACGACACCTCGCTAATCGACGTGATGGTTGGCGCGCTAAGCGATCCCTTCGATGACTGCCACATGGGCGTCACAGCCGAGAACGTCGCTAAGAAGTGGAATATCTCCCGTGAAGATCAGGACAAGTTAGCAGTGGAGAGCCACCAACGTGCGGCCATCGCCATTGAGAAAGGGCATTTTAAAGAGCAAATCCTGCCCGTCGAAATCAAAGTGAAACGCGAGACGATCGCCTTTGCCGTGGACGAAACTGTGCGGGCGGATAGCAGCGTAGAGAAGCTCGCCACGCTCAAGCCGGTGTTCGACAAGGAAGGCACGGTGACGGCCGGCAACTCTTCGAGCATCAACGACGCCGCGGTTGCAGTGGTACTGATGGAGCGCGAACTGGCCAAGAAACGCGGCCTGCGTCCGCTCGGACGACTGGCTGCCTACAGCTACGCCGCTGTCGATCCGAAGTACATGGGCATCGGCCCCGTACCGGCGGTCCGTTCGCTGCTTGAGAAGACTGGCTTGAAGCTTGACGACATCGACGTGTTCGAAGTGAACGAGGCGTTTGCCGCCCAAGCCCTGGCGGTGACCCGCGAACTGAAGTTGCCGGAAAACCGGACGAACCCGAACGGCAGCGGCATTTCGCTCGGGCATCCGATCGGTGCGACTGGGGCGATTCTCACGCTGAAGGCCCTCTACGAACTGAAACGGACCGGCGGCAAGCGGGCGCTGGTAACAATGTGCATTGGCGGTGGCCAAGGAATCGCGGCAATTTTTGAGCGCGAGTGACGCAGTTCGCCCGAGTTTGCAACAACCGACTCAACATCAATTACAAAACTATTGAAAGAAAGGTGCCAACAAATGACTCGGCTGGAAGGCAAAACGGCTTTAGTGACTGGCGGATCGCGCGGAATCGGCCGCGCGATTGTTGTGGAGTTGGCCCGCGCAGGGGCCCGTGTGGCACTGAACTATCAATCGAGCGATGCGAAGGCGCAAGCGGTAGCCGACGAAGTCGCGGCGTTCGGCGGTTCGGTATTGCTCGCCAAGGCAAACGTGGGGGTGGGGCCGGATGCGAGGGCGATGGTCAAGCAGGTGGCCGAAGAGTTTGGCCGACTGGATGTGCTCGTGAACAATGCCGGTATAACACGCGACACTTCGTTGAAGAAAATGACCGACGAGCAATGGGAAGAGGTAATCCGTACGAACCTGAACAGCTACTTCTACTGCACGTCGGCGGCGATTCCCGTGATGATGGAGCAGAAATTTGGCCGGATTATCAACATCAGTTCGATGAACGGGCAGATCGCCGCCTTCGGCCAGGCGAATTATAGCGCTAGCAAAGGCGGTATCATTGCCTTTACCAAGACGGCTGCGCTGGAGTTGGCGAAGAGCGGCATCACGGTCAACACGGTAGCGCCCGGTTTCACCGAGACCGACATGTTCGCCGAGATTCCTGAAAAAATTCAGGATCAAATCAAGACCAGAATACCGATCGGTCGCTTCGCCAAGCCAGAAGAAATCGCCAAGGCGGTGATCTTCCTCTCGGTCGACGGCGACTACATTACCGGTCAACAGATTAACGTGAATGGCGGGGCCTACATGTGAGCTCGTCGCCATCGTCAGACAAAGCGGTTTTCAGACACTTGGTCTCACACGGGGTAATTCCATGAGTGAACAAAATGAACGGATGAATATTTTCGATCCGACAGGCATGATCAAGAGCATGCGCGACTCCGGTATCGAGCACTGGTCGAAGATGATGACCGAGTTGGTCAGCAGCGACGCCTATGCTGAGGCGAATGCTGAGATGCTCAACGCCTGGCTGACTAGCTCGGCCCCATTCCGTAAGTCGATGGAAACGGCGGTGAATCAGTCGCTCTCAGCCCTCAATCTCGCTTCGCGGGACGATTACACGCGACTGGCCGAGCGGCTGACGAACGTGGAAATGCGGCTGGACGATATGGACGCCAAGTTGGACGAGTTACTGCGTCGGCAAGTTGGACCGAACCAAGGTTGAGGGATCTGTGATATGAGCGCAACACAAAACGGCAATGGCGGAGTGGTGACGTTTGAGGACCTATGTGAGCAGTGGCATCAAGCGGCCGACCATCTGCGAACGTTTAATCGCCTGCTCACAACCGATGCCAAAGTCGCCCAGACGCCGAAACAAGTAATTTGGACGCTCAACAAGGCGAAGCTCTACCGCTACACGCCGGTTTTGCCGGACGATCGGCGACATAAGATTCCTCTGCTGTTGGTGTTCGCCATCATGAATCGCCCGCACGTGCTCGATCTGCGTCCCGGGCACAGCTTTGTGGAATACATGCTCAAACATGGCTACGACATTTATCTACTCGATTGGGGAATCCCAGGTCCGGAAGATTGCGAACTTAAGTACGACGACTACGCGCTCGAATACTTGCCGCGAGTTATTCGCAAGCTTAAATCGGTGACGGGCGCTGCAGAATTTTCCATGCTCGGTTGGTGTCTCGGTGCGCTAATCAGCACGATCTATGCCTGCCTGCGTCCGGACGACGGCCTCAAGAACTTGGTGCTGCTCACGGCGCCGCTCGACTTCGCAGACAAGAGTTCTGGCGGATTCAGCCGCTGGGTGAGTGAACCGGCGTTCAATCCAGACAAGTTGGCCGAGGCCTTCGGAAACGTGCCGGGCGAGATGATCGACGCCGGTGCAAAGATGCTCAAACCCGTGGAAAACTATTTGGGCACTTACGTCAATCTGTGGGACAACATTGAGGACACTGGTCGCGTCGAGGCTTGGCATGCAATGAATACTTGGGTTCGTGACATTATCCCGATGTCAGGTGCCGCATACCGACAGTTGATCAACGAGTTCTACAAAGAGAATCGACTGATGGAAGGTACGCTCACCATCCGCGGGGAGCGGGTCGAACTTGGAAAATTGCGGGCGAGTTTGTTCAACGTAATTGCAGAAGCCGACCACATCACGCCGCCATGCCAATCGGAACGCGTAATTGATCTGGTGGGCAGCCAAGACAAGGAAGTTTTCCGCGTCCAAGGCGGCCACATCGGCATCATGGCCGGACGCGGCGCGGAGAAGTCGACCTGGCCGCATATCGATACGTGGCTGGGCGCCCGTTCGAACTGAGGTACGGAAGCGCCAACGATTTGATGTCGCACAAGTCGATTGGATTAGTGGCCAGCGACGAATCGAGCAATTCGCTGTGAGTTGGGATTATCTGATCGACGAGGGTGCGCTGACTCAACTTCTTCCGCCTGCCTATTCGCGCTTTGCTCGGCCGGTGAAGGATGCGCTGGTTGTGTTTCTGAGTGCTTTGCCAGCCTCTGGACAGCAGCAGATACTCGCCGATCAAGCGACCCTTTCATCCGAAGCAACCGTCTCGGAGCGGCTCGGCTCACTGGCACGCAATTGCCCTGTGCTGCACAAGCTTGGACAAGTGTTGGCCCGGGATCCGCAGCTAGCCCCGGAATTGCGACACGAGTTTCGTCAACTCGAATCGCTGCCGCCAACGATCGATTTGGCTACCATTCGCGCAATCTTAGCCGCCGAATTCGGACCGCTCGAGCAGCTGGGAATCACCTTATTGCCGCCGGCGATCGCGGAAGCCAGCGTAGCGGTCGTAATTCCGTACCGAGACGATCGCAACCCTACAGCGCGCGACGGCGTGTTTAAGATTCTCAAGCCCGGAATCGAAGAACGGATGGAGCTTGAGTTAGATCTACTTGGGCAAGTAGGCTCGTATCTGGATGCGCGCTGCAAAGAACTCTCAATACCTCACCTCGACTATCGTGAAACCTTTGATCAGGTCCGCACCAAATTGAGCGTGGAGGTTCGCTTGGACCAAGAGCAGCACTATCTGTCGGAAGCCAAGGAATTCTATGCCGGCGAGCGCAAAGTTCACATACCTACGCTCTACCAATACTGCTCGCCTCGTGTAACGGCGATGGAGCGCATTCTTGGTGAAAAAGTCACCGATCACTCGCTCGATTCAAGCGGCGATAAACTCCGGCTGGCATGGTTGGTCACACGAGCGATGCTGGTTCTGCCGATGTTCTCGCGGGCAAACCGGGCGATGTTTCACAGCGACCCACACGCCGGAAATCTGCTGTATACGCACGACGGTCGGTTAGCGATCCTCGATTGGAGCTTGGTCGGACACCTCGGCGAAGCAGAGCGAATTGCGCTCGGACAGATCGTGTTGGCTGCCATCACACTGCACGCCGAAAGGCTCGTCAAACTTTTAGAACAACTTGACGAACGAGGAACGGTAGACCGCTCAGTGTTGATTAACGTAGCCGATCGCTGGCTGCGCCGAATTCGGCACGGTCAACTTCCCGGAATGAGCTGGCTGACAGGACTACTCGACGATGCAACCCAACATGCCCGACTTCGAGTCGCGCCCGACATGATGCTCTTCCGCAAATCGCTGCACATGCTTGAGGGCGTGATTGGCGAATTGGGTGCTGAAGGATTCAACCTGGAGGGCACGCTGCTTTTCGAGTTCGTTAGCCATCTCAGTTGCGAATGGCCTGGTCGCTGGATAGCGGCGCCGACTGCACGATCTTTTCCTACGCGCCTGTCCAACGCTGATCTTGCGGAAACGTTGCTCAGCACGCCGCTGGTTGCAGCCCGCTATTGGCAGGCGGAATGGTTGGATCTATTTCGAGGTCCTTGCGTCACCGCTGAGCATTGAGCACGACGGTCGCGCTTCACAACACAGGGTCGATGGAGACCCCACACTTCTGGCATAAGTGGACCTAATCCGCGCATCAGTGACGCGTTACGAAATCGCACACCCGTGTCATTCATGCACACTGTCACTGTGGATGGTGTGGATTAGTAGATATTGTGAAGACAGCGAACTGCCGCGCTAGACCAGATCACGTCTATTCCGGAGTTGGTATTGAATATATAATCGAAGGACTGGAGTTTTGTCGAAACTAGTCAATAAGCGCTCCTGTGGCGGAAATGGAGGCTGACCAACACCTGGGAGAATTTGGCGATGACCAAGAAAGAGGCATTTCCGCAACTTTCGGCCGAGGAAGCGGCACAATTAATCGGTCACAACTCGCTGGTCGCATTTAGTGGCTTTACGCCAGCCGGTGCGGTCAAGGCTGTACCGCTGGCACTCGCAGGGCGTGCTCGCGAACTACATGCTAGCGGACAGCCATTTCAAATTCGCGTGCTGACTGGTGCCTCGACCGGTCGCAGCCTGGATGATGCACTTGCCGAAGCCGATGCCATTAGTTGGCGGGCACCCTATCAATCGTCTGTTCCGCTGCGGGAACGGATCAACGACGGTCGAGTGGATTTTGTCGACATGCATCTTTCGCATGTGCCGCAGTCTGTGTTGTTCGGGTTTTTCGGCAAGATTGACTTTGCTGTGATCGAAGCCAGCCGAGTCACCTCCGACGGACGGGTTTTCTTGACTACCTCGGTGGGTGCGTCGCCGACGTTCTTGCAAGCCGCGGACAAGGTGATCATTGAGCTCAATCGCGGCGCGTCGGCCAAGATCAGCGAGATGGCGGATATCGTGATCCCCAAGCCGCCGCCGTTTCGTCCGGCCATCGACCTCGATTTCCCACTGCAACGGATCGGCAAGACGTACGCCCGAGTCGATCCGGAAAAAATCGTCGGCATTGTGGAAACCAACGCGCCCGACGAGTTGAACGATTTCACCCCTCCCAACGCCGCCAGTAGTGCCATCGCGCGACACGTCGTCCGCTTCCTGTTGGAGGAAATGACCAGCGGCCGAATCCCGCCAGACATGCTGCCAATTCAAGCAGGAGTGGGAAACATTGCCAACGCGGTACTTGCTGGCCTCGGCAAGCATCCGGATATCCCTGAGTTGGTAATGTTCACCGAGGTGTTTCAGTCTGCCGCCTTTGAATTGATGGCACAAGAAAGGATTCGCGGGGCAAGCACTACGGCCTTGACGCTCACGCCCAAGCAAATGTCTGCCTTGATCGACGAAATCGACTATTACGCCCCCCGGATCGTGTTGCGGCCGCAGGAGATTTCGAACAACCCTGCCGCGGTGCGCCAGGTGGGTGTCATCGCGCTCAACACGGCAATCGAGTTTGACCTATCGGGTCATGTAAACTCGACTCACGTGATGGGACGGTCAATGATCAACGGCATTGGCGGCAGCGGCGACTTCGCTCGTAACGCTTACTTATCGATTTTCATGTGCCCTTCCACGGCAAAAAGTGGCACTATTTCGACGGTTGTCCCGATGTGTTCGCATGTAGACCATAACGAGCACTCGGTCAATGTCGTTGTCACCGAGCAAGGGTTGGCCGATCTGCGTGGTCTTTCACCGGAAGACCGCGCTGAAAGGATCATTGACAAATGCGCTCACCCACACTATCGCGAGTATTTGCATAATTACATTCGCTCGGCAAGCCCGGGGCATATCCGCCATGACTTGGGACGCTGTTTCGAATTGCACCAGAACCTGCTGCGTTACGGCGCTATGCTGCCCGATTCGATGCCATCTGCCGCATCGTGGCCGATCAATCGCCAAGTGACACCCAACATGCGAGCCGGCAGCGCCATGCCGATTTCGACGTGAATCATAAAACCGACGAGCAACTCAAGTTGGTACGATCAAGGTTGGTACGATTAAGGCGTTCGCGGCTACTCGAATTCGATAATTGGCTGATCGACGGAGAGAGTTTCGCCAACGTTCGCCAAGAGCTTCAGTATTTTTGCTTCGCGTTCGGCACGTAGCACGTTTTCCATCTTCATCGCTTCGATAACGGCCAAATCTTGCCCGGCCTTCACGTCTTCGCCCTCGGCCACGACGATCCGCGCGAGGAGGCCTGGCATTGGGGAGAGCAGGAACTTAGAAGTGTCGGGGGGGGCTTTCTCCGGCATGCGAGCCAACAAATCGGCGGCCCGTGCCGAGAGAACCCGCACGTCGACCTGGGTTCCCCAATGAAACAAGCGATAGGTAAGGTGCCTCCGCTCGACCTGCACGCACACTTCATTGCCGTTAATGCGGCCGTGAAACAGCGGTTGGCCGAATTGCCAGGCGGTTTCGACGAGGTAGGTGTTGCCGTTGTGGGACACGTTGTAGCCGCCGTCGGTGGGGAGAACGGTGATCGCATATTTGTCGCCATTCATGACGACGACCCAGTCTTGTTCGACTCGCGGTTCGTAACCCTCGAGTTGGTCGCTGATTCGGGCGGCCCGCTCACGGTAACGGCGGTGGATCGCGCCACAGGTGGCGACCAAGAGGAGCGGGTCGTCGTGGACCACGTCGGCAGCGTCGAAGCCGTCGGGATACTCTTCGGCGATCAGATTGGTACTAAACTGACCGGATGCGAAACGCGGATGATCGACCAGTGCGCCAAGAAAGCTGATATTGTGCGACACGCCGCGGATACAGAACTCATTAAGAGCGTCGCGCATCCGGGCGATTGCCTGATCGCGGTCGTCGCCGTAGGTGATCAATTTGGCGATCATCGGGTCGTAATGAATCGAAACTTCGCCCCCCTCCTCAACGCCGGTGTCAACGCGGATCGATTCCGACTCGGCAGGCGGAAGGTAGCGGACGAGCCGGCCCACCGAGGGCAGAAAATTTCGGAATGGGTCTTCAGCATAGACGCGAGCCTCGAGCGCACAGCCGGTGAGGCGGACGTCTTCTTGCAAAATATGGAGCGGTTCGCCGTCGGCGACGCGGATCATTAGTTCCACAAGATCGAGGCCGGTCACGAATTCAGTGACCGGGTGCTCGACTTGGAGTCGCGTATTCATCTCGAGGAAGTAGAAATTGCGGGCGGCATCGACGATAAACTCGACTGTGCCGGCTGAACAATAGTTGACGGCACGGGCAAGGGCGACGGCTTGACCTCCCATCGCGGCGCGAGTGGCTTCGTCGAGCAACGGCGAGGGCGACTCCTCGATGACTTTTTGGTGCCGGCGTTGGAGCGAGCAATCGCGTTCGCCCAAGTGGATCACGTTGCCGTGCCGGTCTCCGAGCACCTGGATCTCGATGTGCCTCGGCTGTTCAATGAACTTTTCGAGGAATACCCGTTCGTCGCCGAAGCTAGCACGGGCTTCATTGCTCGCGCGTTCGAAGCCGTCGCGGCACTGATCGTCATTGCGGGCGACGCGCATGCCTTTGCCACCACCTCCCGCGCTGGCCTTGATCATCACCGGGTAGCCGATGTCGCGGGCCACGGAGGCGGCCATCTGGGCATTGGGGATGACGTCCGCGTAGCCAGGAATTGTGTTCACTCCGGCCTCGCGGGCAAGCCGCTTCGACGTAATTTTATCGCCCATGCTGGTGATGGCATGTGGATCCGGACCTATAAAGATGATATCAGCTTGTTGGAGCCGCTCGGCGAACTTGGCATTTTCAGAGAGGAATCCATAGCCGGGATGGACCGCTTCCGCGCCACTTTTGTGGCAGGCGCCGAGGATGTTGTCGATGACTAAATAACTTTGTGCCGAGGGCGCGGGGCCGATTGCGATCGCTTCGTCTGCCAGAGAAACATGCAGCGCATCTTTGTCTGCCGCAGAGTACACGGCCACAGTGGCAATGCCCATGCGGCGGGCCGTCTTGATCACGCGGCAGGCGATCTCACCTCGGTTCGCTATGAGAATCTTCTTGAACACGTCGAACTCCTTAACTCGCCAATTACCTGGCGGCTGCGCGGCGGCGATGCATCACAGCGGAATGTTCCCATGTTTACGCCAGGGGTTCTCCAGTTTCTTGTTGCGCAGCATGGCGAGCGACCGACAGATTCGCTTGCGGGTGAAACGGGGCGTGATCACATCGTCGATGTAGCCGCGCCGTCCGGCAACGAATGGATTGGCGAACTTTGCGCGGTACTCCTCAGTGAGCTCCGCGATCCGCGCTCCATCGTCGCGGTCTTTACGAAAGATGATTTCGACCGCGCCCTTGGGACCCATGACTGCGATTTCGGCACTCGGCCAGGCGACGTTTACGTCACCGCGCAAGTGCTTCGACGCCATCACATCGTAGGCACCGCCATAGGCCTTGCGGGTGATGAGCGTAATTTTCGGCACGGTCGCCTCGGCGTAGGCGTAGAGCAGCTTGGCACCGTGTTTGATGATGCCGCCGAACTCTTGGGAGGTCCCCGGCATGAAACCTGGCACATCGACAAAGGTCAGCAGAGGAATGCTGAAGCAATCACAAAAGCGGACAAAACGAGCCGCTTTAATCGACGACTTGATATCGAGGCAGCCTGCCAGAACCATCGGCTGATTGGCTACGATGCCGACCGGAAAGCCCTCCATTCGCGCGAGGCCGACAATGATGTTCTTCGCATTTTCAGGCTGAATTTCAAAAAAGTCGGTGTCGTCGACAATTTTGAATATCAATTCCTTCATATCGTACGGTTTGGTAGGGCTATCAGGAATCAGCCTATCGAGCGATGACTCTTCTCGCTCGGCGGTGTCGGGCGTGGGACGGAAAGGCGGTGGGACGCGGTTGTTGGCCGGCAGATAGTTCATCAACCGGCGGGTCATCAGCAAGGCTTCGACGTCGTTCTCAAATGCCAAGTCGGAGACACCGGAACGCGTCGAATGGGTGACGGCTCCACCGAGTTCTTCGTGTGAGACGACTTCATGTGTAACAGTGCGGACGACTTCCGGTCCGGTGACATACATATACGAACTGTCTTTGACCATGAAGATGAAGTCGGTCATGGCTGGAGAATAGACTGCTCCGCCAGCACAGGGACCCATAATTAGAGAAATCTGCGGAATGACGCCCGACGCCAGCACGTTGCGCTGGAACACTTCGGCGTAGCCCGCAAGCGACGCGACACCTTCCTGGATCCGGGCCCCACCCGAGTCGTTGATGCCGATGACCGGAGCACCGACCTTCATGGCGTGGTCCATGATCTTGCAGATTTTCTCGGCGTGTGCTTCGGAAAGCGAGCCGCCGAGGACAGTAAAGTCCTGGCTAAAGACAAAGACCACACGGCCGTTAATGGTGCCAAAACCCGTGACCACGCCATCACCGGGCACACTCTGTTCGCCCATGCCGAAGTCGGCACAACGATGCTCGACGAACATGTCCCACTCTTCGAAGGAGCCAGGGTCCATAAGCAACTCGATACGCTCGCGGGCAGTGAGCTTGCCTTTCGCGTGCTGAGCCTCAATGCGGCGCTCGCCGCCTCCCAACTCGGCTGCCGCGCGTTTGGCTGCTAGTTGGCGAATAACTTCTTGCATATTAGTTCTCGCTTGCCGAGTGTCGTTGGCTCCCGTTCGCGGAGGACGTTACACAGCCGCAGGCAATCAGGAGCCCAGAGCTGTAAAACTGGCCTATGCAGGAAAACCTCAGTGGAAAATACCATTGTGTTGCGGAGCATCTAAGCCCATTCTATGCCCTAAATACTGCAAATGCGAGACTTTATATTATTTGTGCACTATAAATTTTCTATAATAATCCGATAATACAAACGTAACATGCTTTATTATAACGCTTTATAATTTTGTTGCATACGCAGCATTTTGTCGTTGACTTTGCCCTCGCAAAGGCGAATAATTGCAGCAGAGGAAGTTGGGCCGAATGAGGGCGATTGAAAGTCGATCGAGCCTCTGATTTTCACTACCTGTGCATAAACGAGGAGAATTAGCTATGTCTGCTACTAAAACCGCTAGTCCCGTGTTCGAGGAAGTCTTCCAAAATATCCGCAAAGCTGCCGAAGCCAATTTGAAGATGCAGCAAGAAGTGCTAAGCCAATGGTCGGTGCTGTGGCCCGGCATGCCGAATCCACAGTCGGCTTGGCTCAATCAGATCCAAAGCTTTCGTAAACAATGGCTGGAGACCGTATCCGGTCTGGCTCGAAAGCATCGCGAAGTGATTGACCGGCAGTATGAAGCAGCTATCGAATCGCTCGACGCGGCACTGCACGTTTCCGACGCGAGTACTCCGGAAGAGCTTCGGCGTCGGACCGAGCAGTTCTGCCGTAAGTCGTTGGATTGCATGCGGGAAATAACGGAAACCCAGATCCGCGAATTGCAGGAAGCTGTCTCGAAGTGGACGGACCTGATTGCAAAGCCTGGACCGTGATATCGCACCTCCGCAAGTAGCGGCGGGAAAAAGATGTGACTCGTTGGAATCGCCTCGGGGCGGTAGCAAAGCCAGCGATTCCAACGAGGTAAATACGAATCTTCACACCGAGGCTTTGACGACAATGAATATCCAAGGCAAGGTCGCAGTGATCACCGGTGCAGGAAGCGGAATCGGTGCGGCGGTGTCCAGGGAGTTGGCTAATCGCGGCGTGCGAGCGTTGATTTTGGTCGACCGCCGGGATAGTGTCTACGAATTGGCGGACTCGATCGATACGGCGTGCGGCCGACAAGTGTCGGAAGTCCATGTCGGCGATACGACCAACGACTCGTTTCGCAATCAGGTGTACGACGAGGTGACTGCACGTCATGGCGTTGCCAGCATCTGTGTGCCGGCAGCGGGGATTACCCGCGATGCGCTGGCAGTCGCGATGAACAAGGAAACTGGCAAGGCGGAGCCTTACTCCATTTCCACATTTCGTGAAGTCACGGAGATCAATCTGATCGCCCCAATCTATTGGGCGATCGAGATGGTAGCTCGGATCGCAGAAGACCGCTGGAAACGCGGAATCAAGCGTTGGGAACCAGAGGAAGCAATTCAAGGGACGGTGGTGTTTATCGGCTCCGTTTCTTCACAAGGTAACAAAGGACAAATATCGTATGCCGTGAGCAAGGCGGGATTGGAAGGTGCGATGGCGACGCTGACCAAAGAGGCCATGTTTTATGGCATCCGTTGCGGAATCATTCACCCTGGGTTCACCGATACTCCCATGTTGCGGAGTTTGGGAGAAGAGTTCATCAACAAGAACGTGTTGCCGTTTACCCAGTTGCGACGCTTGATCCGTCCGGAGGAAATCGCCGATGCAATTTGCTTCATGATTTCCAATTCGGCCGTGAGCGGTCAATTGTGGGCGGATGCGGGTTGGCATCCACCCGCATAAGCTGCGGACACACCCGGCGTCGGTTAGTTGAACTGCTGGATCACTCCAGAGATGCAGCGTTCGATGCCGCTCTCGGTTTCTAATATCAGTGCACCATCGTCGTCAATGCCCCGGCAGACTCCCACAATTCGTCGCAACGGCAATTCAAGGTGGACACTCCGACCCGTCAAAAGGCAGCGACGGCGCCAATGTTCGCCTAGTTCTTGCTCGCCGGAGGTAAGTCGTTCCAATCGTGCGGCAAGTCGTTGGAGAATCGCAATGAGCACTTCGATGCGCCGGACTGGTCTGGTTGCTACGTCGCAAAGTGCGACGGCATTGTCACGAACTTCCGCGGGCGCGCTCTGCACAGAGTTATTGACGTTCACTCCGATGCCGATGACTAGGCTGCGTTGTCGTCCGTCGGTCGCTTCGACGAGGATCCCACACAGCTTGCGGCCGGCCAGAAATACGTCGTTCGGCCACTTCAGCGCCAACGTCACGTCGTCGAGCAGGTCTTCTATCGCCTCGCAAACGGCCAGCCCGGTGGTCAGCGAGGTCAGGGGCCAGAGGCTGGTTGGCAACTGCACTGCGTCGGGTTTCAGCAGCACCGAAAACGTCAGGGCACCGTCGGCCGACCACCAGCGGTTCATGCCGCGTCCCCGGCCTTCGGTCTGGCGGTCGGTAAGCACCAGCGTACTCGAGCTGTCGCAAGTCTCCTCGCTCGTCAATTGCAGTGCACGGCTATTAGTGGAGGCGATTTCCGTGCGGTACTCGACGCGATCGACGAACGTTTCCGCCAGGATACGATCGACGTCGCCGTCTGAGAATTGCTGGTCGGTTGGCGGAACAGATGAGGACTTCATGAATCAGACCGTCGGACTCGAACGGTTGCCTTGGAACGAGGAAGCAGAAATACTTGCTGCTGACACAGCACATTGTATCGCTACCGCAGTAACCATGAAGCAAACTTTTCGCAAACTCAGATTATCTCGACGAAACTGCTCACCTAATAAACGCTTCGTTTAGGAACAGTCACCATGGCCGACGAACCGATCCAGATCAAACGCTACCCCAACCGCCGTTTTTACGCGCGTAATACCAGCAAGTACGTTTCGTTGCCGGAGATCGAAGAGATAATCCTGCAGGGGAATACCGTGGATGTGCGCGACAGCCAGTCGGGAGAGGACATCACCCGGAACGTGCTCGCGCAGATCATCATGGATCGCCAGCCGGAAAAGATGGCCCTGTTTCCGATCGACATGCTGCATTACATCGTACGCTCTAACGACATGATGACGGAGTTCCTGCGCGACTATTTCCGTCATTCGCTGACATATTTGGACTACCTCAAGCAGCACGGCGCGACGGCCCGTGGCTTAGTGAACCCAATGCACTGGGTGAAAGCCTGGATGGAAGGGTTCCGCCCAACCAAGAATGGCACTGAATTGTTACGCGAAGAGGAGGTGGCGGGGAGTAGAGAGTCAGAACTTGCCAACCGAGTCGAGGAACTCGAAGAGCGAATTCGACAGCTTGAGACAGCCAAAGCCTAGGGAACAGTAATCTATGCAAGCAGTCTCTTTCGGGGCTTGCCGTGAGACCCCGCGGAGCGATAGATTGCCAAGAGACGTGCTGCGCGTCAGCATGCGTGTGCAATCGAGTAAAAGGAGATTCCAACGATGAGCGTTTACAAAGTAATCGAACTGGTCGGCACGAGTGAACTTTCCTGGGATGATGCAGCGAAAAACGCTGTTGAGACGGCCCGCAAAAGTTTACGTGAACTGCGTATTGGTGAGGTCACAAAGTTGGACCTCAAGATCGAGGATGGAAAACTCATCTACCGCACACGGCTGAACTTGTCGTTCAAGTACTCGGGTGGCGAATGAGCGCCGCAGGCCGCGGTTTCCGCCTGACCGCGACCCACTCGGCGCAATCCGCCTGCGTTTCGTTGCACCGCCTAGGCGACCGTGACTTGCGGATCAAGATACACATCTTGAATCGCATTGAGTAACGCGACGCCTTCGGCCATCGGCCGCTGGAACGCCTTGCGGCCGCTGATTAGCCCCATGCCGCCGGCGCGCTTATTGATAACGGCGGTGCGGACTGCTTCGGCTAGGTCGCCCGCCCCGCTCGACGCGCCGCCCGAGTTGATCAAGCCGCAGCGGCCCATGTAGCAATTCGCCACCTGGTAACGGCAGAGGTCGATCGGGTGGTCGGTCGAGAGCTTCTCGTAGACCAGCGGCGAAGTCTTGCCAAACTTCAGCGCCTTGTAGCCGCCGTTGTTCTCGGGCAGCTTCTGCTTGATGATGTCGGCCTGAATCGTGACACCCAGGTGATTGGCCTGACCGGTCAGGTCGGCCGACACGTGGTAGTCCTTGTCGGCCTTGAAGGCGGTGTTGCGCAGGTAGCACCATAAGATCGTAGCCATGCCGAGTTGATGTGCTTGTTCAAATGCATCAGCCACTTCGACGATTTGTCGCGTTGCCTCTTCCGAACCAAAGTAGATGGTGGCACCGACGGCTGCGGCCCCCATGTCGTACGCCTGCTCCACCTTGCCGAACATCACTTGGTCGAACTTGTTCGGGTAGGTGATCAACTCGTTGTGGTTGATCTTCACGATGAAGGGGATCTTGTGCGCGTATTTGCGGGCCACGATGCCCAGCACGCCAAACGTCGAGGCTACCGCATTGCAGCCGCCTTCGATCGCCAGCTTGACAATGTTCTCAGGATCAAAGTAATCGGGATTCGGCGCGAAGGACGCCCCAGCCGAATGTTCGATGCCTTGATCGACAGGGAGGATCGAGAGGTATCCCGAGTTGCGCAGCCGGCCGCAGCCGATCAGCCGCTCGAGATTAACGAGCACCCGCGGATTGCGATCGCTTTGCATGAAAATGCGATCGACGACGTCCGGACCCGGCAAATGGAGCGTCTCTTTGGGAATACCCTGGCAGCGGTAGTTGAGAAGTGTGTCTGCGTCTTTGCCCAACAGGTCGGTCAATTTTCCCATGGTAGGGATCTCCTCAAATTTGTTTTGTGGCGTGTCCGCAGATGGAAGCCATCCGCTGCCGTAATGGCCCGATTTATCTTATCACCCAGTCCGGGGCCTATTCCCTGAAGCGGTAAGTTGTCTGCACTACTGCGAACGACGTGCCGATTGTAGGAACCGTGCGGTTCAAGGAAGTTGCGATCTCCAGGCGTGCATTCAAGGCGCACCTGTGTGCGGGTTGGCGCGCTGGGGTCGCTCGCCAACGAGCTATCACAGCCCTAGCCAGAATTGTGGCAGCATTCGGGTCAAACGTCAAACAACTCAGACTGCACTTCTCGCTGCGGATACGGTGCCTGCTAACTAGGTGGGACGGCTCACAGAGCCCCTCGAAGCAAAAGAAAGTTCGCCTGCCGCGGACCGTGGCACATTTTGTGCGTCTACGAGTCTGCGATGCTGCCCAACCTGAAAGCCCGGCAGCCAAAGCCATGGCCAACTGTCGTGACAAGCTGATTGAATTTACCCTGCTGGTCCGCGGGGGGCACAAGAAAGAAAGCACAAATCGTGAGTGAACCACGTTTCATTACAGTCGACGGCAACGAAGCTGCCGCTTCCATTGCCCATCGGACCAACGAAGTAATCGCCATTTACCCGATCACTCCGGCTTCTCCCATGGGTGAATTCTGCGATGCCTGGTCGGCCGAGGGCCGACAGAATATCTACGGCACGGTTCCGGAAGTCATCGAAATGCAGAGCGAAGCGGGTGCAGCCGGCGCAGTGCATGGGGCACTGCAAGCTGGAGCATTGAGTTGTACCTTTACGGCATCACAAGGTCTGCTGCTGATGATTCCGAACATGTTTAAAATTGCCGGCGAGCTGACGCCGACGGTTTTTCACGTTTCGGCTCGCACCATCGCCACGCATTGTCTGTCGATTTTTGGCGACCAGAGCGATGTGATGGCGGTCCGCAGTACAGGCTGGGCGATGCTCGCGGCGAACTCCGTACAAGAGGCCCATGATTGCGCGCTCATTGCCCAGGCAGCGACCCTCGCATCGCGGGTGCCTTTTCTGCATTTCTTCGACGGTTTCCGCACGTCGCACGAAGTCAACAAGATTGAGCTTATCTCCGATGACATGATCTGCACCATGATCGACGATGATTTAATCCGGGCCCACCGCGACCGGGCGATGGACCCCGACCGACCGGTGCTGCGCGGCTCAGCCCAAAACCCGGACGTGTTCTTTCAGGCACGCGAGGCGAGCAATCCGTTCTATTTGGCTGTGCCGGGTATCGTCGAGGAAACCATGGACCGTTTTGCGGCGCTTACGGGGCGGTCGTATCGCTTGTTCGAATACGTCGGTGCGGCAGACGCGGAGCGGGTGATGGTGGTGATGGGGTCGGCGGTTGGCGCTGCGGAGGAGGCGGTCGAACAGTTGATGGCCCAGGGCGAGAGAGTCGGCCTGTTGAAGGTGCGTCTCTATCGGCCGTTTGACACCCAGGCGTTTTTGGACACCTTGCCGAACACGACCCGCGAGATTGTCGTGCTCGATCGCACGAAGGAACCGGGGGCCATCGGCGAGCCGCTGTATCTGGACGTCGTCGCAGCGCTCTACGAACATTGGCACCAAGCGAAGCCGGAGTCGAAGCTATTACCCAGAGTAATCGGCGGGCGCTATGGCTTGTCCTCAAAGGAATTCACGCCGGCAATGGCAGCGCGGGCGCTCGCGGAACCATCGTCGCTGAAGCCGCTTCGGCACTTTACCGTCGGCATCCGCGACGACGTCACGCGACTTAGTCTCGACTGGGATCCAGATTTTTCCACCGAGCAAGACGATGTCACACGCGCCGTGTTCTACGGCTTAGGGAGCGACGGCACCGTCGGCGCGAGCAAGAACTCCGTGAAAATCATCGGCGAAAATACGCCCCTCTACGCTCAGGGCTATTTCGTTTACGACTCGAAAAAAGCTGGCTCGATTACGGTGTCGCACCTGCGGTTCAGCCCGCGGCCGATTTGTTCCACGTACCTGATCGAGCGAGCCAACTTTGTCGCCTGCCATCAGTTCAATTTTCTGGAGCGGATGGAAGTTCTGCACCTCGCAGGGCATGGGGCAGTGTTTCTCCTGAACAGCCCCTTCGGGCCGGAAGAAGTCTGGAAGAGGCTGCCCCGCGAAGTGCAGGAAACCATTCTGGAAAAGCAGTTGCGATTCTTTGTGGTGGACGGTTTGCGTGTTGCGCAGGAGGCCGGCATGGGCAACCGGATCAATACGGTGATGCAAACCTGCTTCTTCGCCCTGGCGAAAATTCTGCCGCGGGACGATGCCATCGTGGCCATCAAGCAAGCTATCAAAAAAACTTATGGTGGGCGAGGCGAGGCGGTGTTGTCGCGCAACTATGCGGCTGTCGACGGGGCTCTGGCCGCCTTGCACGATGTCCGTGTACCCGTGACCGCTACAAGCGATACTCGCCGTCGCCCACCGCTTGCCGTCAATGGGCATTCAGACTTTGTCGAACGGGTCACAGCGGCGATCTTGGCCGGGCGCGGCGACTTGCTGCCGGTGAGCGCGCTGCCAGTGGACGGGACATTCCCCACCTCAACCGCCTGCCTGGAAAAGCGCAGTATTGCCCACGAGATTCCTATCTGGGATGCAGACATCTGCATCCAATGTGGGCTCTGTGCTCTCGTCTGCCCGCACGCGGCGATTCGCATGAAGCCCTTCACGCAGACAAATCTGAACAGTGCACCTGAGAGCTTCATTAGCCGACCTTGGAAAAGCAATGAACTCGTGAATCACCTGATGACAATCCAGGTCGCCCCAGACGATTGCACGGGTTGTGGTGTGTGTGTCGACGTTTGCCCCGCCAAGAGCAAGGAAGTTGTGCGTCACAAAGCCATTAATATGCTTCCCAAGGATGAGCACCTCGACCGGGAACGGGCAAACTGGGACTACTACCTCAAGATCCCTGAGATTGATCGGACGCTCGTCGGACATGACACCGTCAAGGCCACGCAGATGCTCCAACCATTGTTCGAGTTTTCTGGCGCGTGTGCTGGGTGTGGTGAAACCCCGTATTTGAAGTTGATGAGTCAGTTGTTTGGCGATCGAGCTGTGATCGGCAATGCGACCGGCTGCTCGTCGATCTATGGCGGCAATTTGCCGACGACTCCGTGGGCTGCCAACCGCGAGGGCCGCGGACCGACGTGGAACAACTCACTATTTGAGGACAATGCGGAGTTCGGACTCGGATTGCGGCTGGCGATTGACGCGAAACGCGACTATGCCCAGTACCTCGTCAAGCAATTGACCGATATTGTGGGCGAAACGCTGGTCCGCGAGCTCTGTGAATCCCCGCAGACCAACGAGTCAGAAGTCGCGGCCCAGCGCGCGCGGCTCGTAACGCTCCGCCACAAACTGGCAGCACACAATTCGCCGCAGGCGGCCGCGCTCGCACCAATCGCCGAAGTCTTGGTGCGACGCAGCGTGTGGATTATCGGGGGCGACGGCTGGGCTTACGACATCGGCTTCGGCGGGCTTGATCATGTGCTGACCACTGGCCGCGACGTGAACATTCTGGTGCTCGATACGGGCGTCTACTCGAATACCGGCGGCCAGGCGTCGAAGGCTACGCCACGGGCGGCTGTGGCAAAGTTCGCTTCCGGCGGAAAGCAAGCGCGTCGCAAGGACCTCGGCATGTTGGCCGTGTCGTACGGCAACGCGTACGTCGCTCAAATAGCGATGGGAGCGAATCCAGCTCAAACGATTCGGGCCATGGTCGAAGCGGAGTCATACCCGGGTCCGTCGTTGATTCTGGCCTACAGCCATTGCATTGCCCACGGTATCAACATGACCACTTCGATGACACATCAGAAAGATGCTGTCCAAAGTGGGTTCTGGCCGGTGTATCGATACGATCCGCGCGAGGCCCATGCCGACGGGCACCCGTTCCACCTCGACAGCCGTGCCCCTCGGAAGACGTTTCGTGACTTTGCGATGCAAGAAGCTCGTTTCGCCATGCTGATGCGTTCAAATCCCGAAGAAGCCGAACGGCTCTTCAAGCTAGCCCAGGAAGACATCGACGATCAATGGCATTACTACGAACAGATGGCCGGGGTCGTACGTGCGATCACGGAATAAATTTGGTAAAATGTTTGTGCAGATGAATTATTAATTCTGCAGCGATTGTCAGGATATCCCATGAATGTTGATCTAAGCACTACTTACCTGGGAATGAAGTTGAAGAACCCGCTGGTTGCCTCGGCTGGGCCACTCACCGGCAACTTAGACACACTTCGTCAGTTGGCCGATAGCGGCATAGCGGCTGTCGTACTTCCTTCTTTGTTCGAGGAGCAGATCGAACACGACGAGTTGCAACTCAATCGATTGTATGAATTTCAGACCGAGTCTTATGCAGAGTCGTTGAGCTACTTTCCTGGGACCGCGGATTTTGGAAAGGGGTCGCGGGAATATCTGGAGCTCGTGGAAGACGCGAAGCGAATCATGCGAGTGCCTGTGATTGGTAGCCTCAACGGTCAATCGCAAGGAGGTTGGACACGTTACGCACGGATGATTCAAGACGCGGGTGCCGACGCGCTCGAACTCAACGTCTACTTTGTGCCCACTAATTGCGACATGGAAGGCAGCGAGGTAGAGCAGCGTTACATCGATCTGGTGGCCGAAGTCAGGCAATCGGTCAAGATTCCGGTGGCTGTCAAAATTGGCTCGCAATTCAGCAGCATCCCGAACATGGCATTCCGGCTCGTCACAGCAGGTGCCGACGGTTTGGTACTCTTCAATCGATACTTAGAGCCAGACATCGACCTGGAATCGCTGCAAATCGTTCCCGATCTCGTACTCAGCCATCGGCACGAAGTACGCTTGCCGCTCCGTTGGATCGCGATTCTCCGCGACCAACTGAAGTGCTCTCTGGCCGCGACGAGCGGAATCCACGATTCGTTAAATGTGATCCGAGTGCTCCTGGTTGGCGCCGATGTGGCGATGATGACAACCGAACTTTTAAAACGCCGCCCAACCTACTTAGTGCCGATCCTCAGCGAGTTAACGACCTGGCTGGCCGAGAATGATTATCAGTCGGTCGCACAACTCAAAGGGAGCATGAGCCGCGCCAACTGTCCGAATCCAAGCATGTTGGAACGCGCTAACTATATGAAGGCCCTCGCAACTTATACACCGGATTATTGGGCCGGCTAACGCCACGCACGGGAAAGGCAATTCACTTTACTCTTCTGAGAGAAGGCACATGGGACTTTACGAAAACATTCGCAGCGAACCGGTAAGTCGGCTAGCAATACGTGAGCCAGTGGTTGTTGGGCCAGAGGTATTGGTCCGTGATGCAGTCCAATGCATGCGCCAGCAAAAGCTGGGCTGCGCCATCGTCGTTGACAACGATCGAAAGCCAATTGGGCTGTTTGCCGAGTCGAAATTGACGAGGCTGCTCAGCGAACGACCAACCGCTCTCGAGGATCCGATACTAATGCATCTCGACATGGCGTGGCCGACGGTGAGTTTGACTGACCCCATTTCGTGTGTGCTCTCTGCATTGGAAGTGGCCAACATCCGCTTCCTGATCGTTGTTGATAACGCAGGGCGACTCGCCGGATTGACGGGGCAGAAAGGCCTGATGGAATACTTTGCCGAACATTTTCCTCGCCAGGTGACCGTGCAGAGGATCGGTGGCCATCCGTATCCCTTAGACCGCGAAGGAGCTTAAACATGACTGACAATTGCATGCCGAGCAAAGAACCCGAGGAGTTCCGGGATCCACTGCAAAACTACGATCCGAAGGTCTATCGGGACCCGCTCGAGCAAGCGCTCGCCGAGGAAACCGTCGCTGCCATGCAGATGAAACCGATCGCCAAGGTCGACCAGAATACACCAGTCCACGCTGCAGTCGAGACGCTCGCGCGACTTCACGTTTCGTGCTTGCTCGTCGAGCAGGACGGACGGCTGATCGGCGTGTTTTCCGACCGCGATGTCTTGGAGCGAGTTGCCCTGGAATATGATCAGGTCCACAATCTGCCCATCAGCGAAGTGATGACCACCAACCCGGTCTATGCCTACGAGTCTGACTCCGCCGCTGCCGCGCTGACGATTATGGCTGTGAGCGGCTTTCGCCACGTACCGGTAACTAATATTGAACAGCAAGTAATCGGCATTATCAGCCCGCAACGAGTCAACGAGTTTTTACGGAAACATATCATGAACCAGCAGTGAAAGTGGACAGGTAGCCATCCGAACAAACGTCAGCGATCAGGCGGTCGAATTACATATCGCCCCCACAACCTTCACAGGAAATTAATCGTCATGTCTAAAGTCAATATTATCGATGAATTGCACCAAAGCAGGTTTTTCAGCGGATTTGCTGATCAAGAATTGCAGAAACTCTCAGAGCTTTGCGAAGTGCAGGAATTCCCCATGCGAAGCAAGATCTTTGAAGAGTATGAGAAAGCGCGGAAAGTATACATCATCTTGAGCGGAGAGATTTCACTAGCGATTTGTGAAGCCGACGAGGCGTGTAAACAAATTGCTGTTGTCCATTCGGGTGACTTAATGGGATGGTCTCCGTTGGTAGGGCGAACCAGGCTCTACGACACCGCCTGCACCATCTCACCCGTACGGGCGATTGTCTTTGACGGCGATGCGCTCATGAAATTCTGTGCCAACAACCCGGCCTTCGGCTTCCAATTCATGCATCGAGTGGCCTGCACTCTGGCAGAGCGACTGAGTGGCACGCGACTCCAATTACTCGAAATGAGTGGCATCCACCTGCCCGAATTCCCCATCGAATCCGACTGACTTGTCGCAGGATTACCTGCGGTGGGATCAAGGCGGATGTTATGGCACGCGGCGTACGGCCGCTGCTATCCGCAATCACTCAATTTGCAAAATAAGACAGCAACACGCCTGCGGCTACGGCCGTGCCTATCACACCGGCGACATTCGGCCCCATCGCGTGCATAAGGATAAAATTCTGTGGATCATCGCGGTGCGCCATCATCTGGCTCACCCGCGCGGCCATGGGGACCGCCGACACACCGGCCGATCCGATCAGCGGGTTGATTTTCTTTTTGCTCACAAGATTAAGTAGCTTGGCCAGCAGAATCCCCGCGGCGGTCGCGACCGAAAACGCTACCATCCCGAGGCAGAAGATGCCAATCGTGCGAAAGGTCAGGAAGGTCGAAGCCTGCGTCAGACATCCCACCGAGACGCCGAGCAGAATAGTCACAACGTCAATGAACTGCGCTTGCGCCGTTTTGAATAGTCGATCAACCACGCCGCACTCCCGCATCAAATTGCCAAAAAACAGCATGCCCAACAGCGGCAACGCGGCGTTGGCGATGAACGCACACAGCAAAAAACCGATCACCGGAAACATCATGCGAAGCGTCCGCGAGACATAGAGTGGTTGCTCCATACGGATCAGCCGCTCTTGCTTTGTGGTGAGCAACAGCATGATCGGCGGCTGAATCAACGGTACCATGGCCATGTACGAATAGGCCGAGAGCGCGATCGCGCCGAGCAAGTCGGGCGCCAATTTTGAAGAAATATAGATCGCGGTCGGTCCGTCCGCCCCACCAATAATACCGATCGAGGCCGCTTCAGGCCCGCTGAATCCCATGAGCATGGCACCGAGGACGGTGCCGAACACGCCGAATTGGGCGGCCGCACCTAAGATGATCGTGCGTGGATTGGCCAACAGCGGACCGAAATCCGTGAGCGCGCCAAGTCCCAGAAAAATGAGGGGTGGGAAAACGTCCCAGATCACGCCGCGCGCAATGAGATAAAGCGGGCTGGCATGGTAGATGTTCTGCGTTTCTCGATCGATGACAACGGGATAGGACTGATTGCCATCGCCGTCGCCGGCTGGCTTGAGCACGCGCCGTCCATCAGGCAATTCCGTCAATGACCCCACCAGCACGCGGCGGCCCTGTCGAATTGGCTGCACGCCCACGTCGCGCGTCGGGTCGATTTCCCGGCCGCCTTCGTAGTCGAGGGAAACGTTGCGATTGATCATCACTGCATAATAATCCATGTCTCCAAGTTGCTGATGTTCGAGCAGTGGCTGGCCCACGTGCCGCCGCTCATCGTTTACATGTTCGAGCTGTTCATTGAATTTCAACTTGGCAAGCCCGGAGGCGGTCGGCTCGAACAGCAGGGCCTGACCCACAATCGGATTGGTGATCCGCTGCCATTTCTCAAATGACTGACCGGCCCAAGTGATGGGCTCCGTGACGTAGTAGTCGATCTTCTCTTCGTCGACGGGACCGTCGTAGGCGCCGACAGGAGTAGTGGCGGCGTTGTAGGGCACGTTGCCGATCATGATCCCAAATCCGATCGGCACCAGCAGCAGCGGCTCGAATCCGCGTTTAATGGCCAGGTAGATGAAGAGCAGACCAATGCCGATCATCACGGCATTACCCCAGTAGAACTGACCGAAGCCGCTTCCACTGAAGAAATCAACGGCCGTCTGCCACACATGCTGCCACATCGTCGTCTCCGCGCGGAGCTGTCCACCCCGTCTAGTTGCTATTCGAACTCCAAAAGCACTTGCCCTGCCTTGACCGCATCGCCGGGCGACACTCGGATGGTCTTAATCTTTCCGGCGATCGGCGACGCGACGTTGGTTTCCATCTTCATCGCTTCCATCACCAGCAGCACTTGGTTAACAGACACAGTGTCGCCCGGCGCGACCTTTAACTGCAGAATTGTGCCCACAATCGGGGCCCGCACCACGTGCTCACCGCTACCAGAAGAAGCCGGCGGAACGTGTTCAGCAGCAGGACTTGGGCCGGCCTTGGTTGGCTTCACGGGAGGGGCGACCGTGGTACTATGGACTGATGTCGAACCATACATCGGTCCGATGGGTGTGTCTTCCAAAACCTCGACTTCGACTTCGTAGGTCTTACCTTCGACCGAGACGCGGAGTTTCATGCTTTTACATCGTCCTGCGTAAATTGTGTGAGGTTTGAATGGAGGTGCGTCCGGCTTCAGCCCAGCCCGACACCGTATTGCGATTAATAAAAGTGATTCGCCTTACCGCAACTCGCCGGCCAATAGCGACAGTCGCGGCGGCTACCAATACGGCAACTAGTTTGGGGTCGCTCAGGGGGTCTTCCCCAGCCGACGGGACCGCAACGCTCGCCACCATCGCTGGATCTGCTTCCTCGCTGTCAGGGTGGCCATGGAAGTAGCGGTGCAACAGCGTAAACAGTTCACCCATGATGTACAGTGAGACGAACACCGTACCCATGCCCACGACCGTGACCGTCAGCGCATCGACGAGCTTCTCAGCAAGCGTCATTTCAGCAAGCAAATTGAACGGAAACAGACCCAAGATTTTCTCGCTGCAGGACTGTTAGAGCGGAATCAATCCATGCTTCTTAGCCGGTCGCATGTCGCGCTTCATCCGCAGGCTATCGAGCGCCAAGGCAATGTAGCGGCGCGTTTCCGCAGGCTCGATTACATTATCTACCATACGACGGCCGGCTGCGACATAGGGCGTCGAAAACGTGTTGCGATAGAGCTCGATCAACTCGCTGCGTTTCGCCGTTTTGTCGTCCGCAGCCTCGATCTCGCTGCGGAAGACCACTTCCACCGCCCCCTCGGCCCCCATCACGGCGATCTCGGCCGTCGGCCAGGCAGCGCAGCGGTCGGCACCCAAGTCCTTGGCACACATCGCCACATACGCCCCACCGTAAGCTTTGCGGAGGATAATCGTAATTTTAGGTACAGTCGCCGCGGAATACGCGAACAGCAATTTTGCCCCATGCCGAATGATGCCTCCGTATTCCTGCTCGACGCCAGGCATAAAGCCCGGCACGTCGACCAATGTCACCAGCGGTATGTTGAATGCATTGCAGAAGCGGATGAAACGCGATGCTTTATCCGATGCGTTTATGTCTAGGCAACCTGCCATCACCAAAGGCTGGTTGGCAATTACACCAATCGACCGGCCCATGACGCGGCCGAAGCCGACGATCATGTTTTCGGCGTACAGAGCCTGCACCTCCAAAAAATCGCCATCGTCCACAACTCGCCGTATGACTTCATGCATGTCGTAACTGAGCCGTGAATTCTCCGGCAGGATGTTGTTAAGCGAGGGATCGAGCGCGACTGCCGGCTCGACGGCTTTCATCGGCGGATCGTCGAGGTTGTTCGAGGGCAAAAAACTTAGTAGCGTTTTACAGATTTCTATTGCATGGCGATCGTCGTCGGCTACGAAATGCACGACTCCGGAGGTACGCATGTGTGCTTCGGGTCCGCCGAGCTCGTCGGCTCCCACAACTTGACCAGTCACTTGCTTGATCACCGTGGGTCCGGTGATGAACATCTGAGCCTGCCGTGTTTGGATGATGAAGTCGGTAAGAGCTGGGCTATAGGTGGCCCCACCAGCACAGGGGCCGCAGATCAGACTGATTTGTGGCACGACACCGGAAAGAAGCGTATTGTGATAGAACACGCGGCCATAGCCTGCCAGGCTATCGACGCCCTCCTGAATACGTGCGCCTCCCGAATCATTGATAAAGATGAATGGGCTGCCGGTTTTGAGAGCAGCATGCATCATTTCGACGATTTTGTCGCAATGCACTTCGCCCGCGGCGCCGCCGGCGACGGTAAAATCCTGGCTGGCTAAGTGAACCAGTCGGCCATTGATCGTGCCACAACCGGTGATCACACCGTCGGCGGGTAGGTTTTTGCCTGCCATCCCAAATTGCGTACAACGATGCAAGGCAAAGCCGTACTGTTCCTGAAAGCTTTCGAGGTCAAGCAGTGTATCGAGACGCTCTCGCGCCGACAGCTTGCCGGCCGCATGTTGCTTTGCGATCCGCGCGGCTCCTCCACCCAGCGATAAGGATTGGCGACGTTTTTCCAGTTCTTGAAGATTGGTTTTCATGGATGAATTGCCATTTTGCCGTTCGCGTTACAGGTTGTGACAGATTTCGATTAGTTAGATTCGTCTGGCATGGGCGCGGTGCGGACGCTCGCAATTCAATTTCTACCACTTGGACGAGCGATCTGGCTAGTCAACATCGGCTGCCGTCGACGGATCGCAAAGTTCGGTTAGCACTCCGCATGAACTCTTAGGATGTAAAAAAGCGATGCGGGTGTGATGGGCGCCAAGCCGGGGCGATTCGTCGATTAGGCGCACTCCGTTGGCCTTCAATTCCTTGAGACGATCCTCTATATCGCTAACTGTATAGGCAATGTGATGCAATCCCTCGCCGCGCTTCTCAAGAAACGCGGCAATCGTACTCGAAGGATCGGTAGGTTCCAAAAGCTCCAATCGAACGTCGGCCAACTGGTAGAAGCCGACGCGGACCTTTTGACTGGGCACTTCTTCTAGACTCTCGAACTTGGCTCCCAGGACTCGTTCGTAGAAATCACGGTGCTTTTCAATCGAATGCACTGCGATGCCGATATGGTTGACTGCCTTGGCGTTGATCATCAGTTTGATTCCCATTTCGAGTCATTGAAAAGATTCTGAGTACTCACCGAACACGCCAGCAAGCACCGCACAAATCTCGCCGACAGTGGCATAAGCACGTACCGCGTCGATAATCGCTGGCATCAGGTTGCCGTCGCTTTGTGCTGTTTTTTGGATTGTGGAGAGCGCTTCCTCAACTCGTGCTGCGTTGCGTTCTTCGCGCACCTGCCGGAGATTGGCCAGTTGCCGCTGCGTGGTCGAATCAGGCACTTCGAACAAATCCATCTGTGGCACTTCGCCGGACATAAACTTGTTGACACCGACGATGATCCGCTCACCCCGGTCGATCGATTGGCCGTACCGATAGGCCGACTGCTCGATGCGCTTCTGGACAAAGCCTTGTTCAATCGCTGCCACCATGCCGCCGTGGCGATCGATCTCTTCAATGAGCGCCTCCGCCTCGGCTTCCAATTCGTCGGTCAGCTTTTCGACAAAGAAGCTGCCAGCGAGTGGATCGGCTGTATTGGCGACGCCCGATTCATGCGCCAGGATTTGCTGAGTCCGCAATGCCACCGTCACGGCATCTTCAGTCGGCAGCGCGAGCGCCTCGTCTTTCGAATTGGTATGCAGCGACTGGGTGCCTCCCAGCACAGCAGCCAGCGCCTGGAGGGTGACCCGCACAACGTTGTTATCTGGCTGCTGAGCTGTCAGGGTCACACCGCCGGTTTGGGTATGAAAACGGAGCATCAGGCTCTTTGGGTTGGTAGCTCCGAATCGCTGCTTCATCATGCGGGCATACAGCCGGCGAGCGGCGCGAAACTTGGCGACCTCTTCAAAGACGTCACTATGAGCGGCAAAGAAAAATGCCAGCCGAGGAGCGAAATCGTCGATCTTAAGTCCGGCATTTTTGGCTGTTTCGATGTAACAGATTGCATCGGCAAGCGTGAACCCTATCTCTTCAGCCGCCGTCGAGCCTGCCTCACGAATATGGTAGCCGCTGATACTGATCATGTTCCAATTCGGCACGTGCTGGGTACAGTAGGCAAAAATATCGCTAATGAGTCGCAGCGAGGGTTGCGGCGGAAAGCGATAAGTGCCCCGGGCAATATACTCCTTGAGAATGTCGTTCTGAATCGTGCCGTTGAGCTTCTCGGGCGGCACGCCTTGCTTCTCGGCAACCACAATGTACATCGCCAACAAGATTGCGGCCGTGGAATTGATCGTCATACTGGTGGAGACTTTGTCGAGAGGAATCTCGCGAAACAGCGTCTCCATATCAGCCAGCGAATCGATTGCCACCCCGACCTTGCCCACTTCGCCGGTGGCCATGCCATCGTCTGAATCGTAGCCAATCTGCGTCGGCAAATCGAACGCCACGCTGAGTCCCGTCGTGCCTTGCTCAAGTAAGTAGCGGTAACGTTTGTTCGACTCCTCGGCAGTAGCAAACCCCGCGTATTGCCGCATCGTCCAGTATCGCCCGCGATACATCGTCGGCTGCACACCACGCGTGAAGGGGTACTGCCCAGGAAAACCAAGCCGCTCTTGATATTCGTCGATGGCGCGCGCGTCCGGCGTGTAGAGCCGCTCCACGGGCTTCCCAGACGCAGTGAGAAACTGCTGCTTTTGCTCGGGGAACTTGGCTAGGGTCTTGGCGACCGGGCCCGATGTCCACTGGTCTCGAGCCGTATCAATTCGTTCAACCGCTTCGCGTGTCGACATAGGATTTAATACTTTCAGTAATCAAATGGAATTGCAAACTCTCATGCCGGCTTCGATCCACTCATGGCTCGGCGGGCGGCAAACGCGAGCGCCCAGCGCGGCGGACGGATTCTTGCATTACTTCGTCCACTAGGTGCTTGAGCGATACTTGGCCAGTTAAAATTGGCAGCGTACGGACTTCAGAAGTTCCATTCATACCAATCACTTCGCTCACGCGTCGCCGAACTTCTTCGAGAACTGCCTGGCGGATTTCCTCAAGGGCCTGTTGATGCCTCTTCGCACGCCACTCGTGCGATTTGCGATCGGCAATTACTTCCAGCTCGTCAAACAACTCTCGGACCCCCTCGTGATTCGAGGCGTTGCAGAGGAACACCGGAGGAAAATCAGCGGCAAGTTCAATACTTGAAGCAGACGGTAAGTCGCATTTGGTTTCGTGGGGAAGCTGCTGCGATGCAGCTTCGTGACTGGGTTTTGGATGCCCCATATCGTGCCGGGCCAACCAACACGTTTGTAAGGCTGCAAGCAACTGCTGATGCAACTGCGAGGCGCCCGGACGGTCGGCTTTATTGACAACGAACATATCGCCCGCCTCCATCAAGCCGGCTTTGAGCATCTGGACCGAATCGCCTTGCCCCGGCGCGAGCACCACAATCACAAGGTCGGCATTCTGGGCGATCTCGATTTCGCTCTGACCAACTCCGACCGTCTCGACAATGACGAGATCACAGCCGATCAGCCCCATCACGCGGACCACGCCTTTCGCCCCCAGAGCCAGACCGCCGAGACGACCGCGCGACGCCAGCGATCGTATGAAAACTCCTGGGTCCGTGGCGTGCCGCATCATCCGCACGCGATCGCCCAGCAGCGCCCCACCAGTAAACGGCGACGAGGGATCGACCGCCACAATGCCTAGCCGGCGACTTGGAAAACGCTGACGAAACTCAGTGGCCAGGTGATCGGTGAGCGTTGATTTGCCGGAGCCAGGCGCTCCCGTGATTCCTAACACCAGCCGTGGCTGAGGCCAATCATGGCTACCGGCAAGCAATTCAGCAAGCCGATGCGGCTGGTCTGTCATGATACTCATCAGACGCGCAGCAGCCCGTAGCGATTCTGGCCCGTCGCCAATGGCAAGGGATACAAGCTTTGTCAGATTCTGCTCCATGGCATCGCTAGGCTTCTAGCACGGTTCCTAACAGTTCTTCGAGTGTTTCGACAATTTCGCGTGCGGAAGTACCGGGAGTAAAGACCGCCGCGACCCCCATTTCTTTTAGTATCGGAACATCTTTGGGAGGGATCGTTCCGCCACCAAATACAACAACGTCTTCCGCTTTCCGCTCTCGCAACAGTTCCACTACGCGCGGGAACAGTACATTATGTGCCCCTGAAAGGAGGGACAGTCCAATCGCTGCGACATCCTCTTGGATCGCAGCGTCGACTATTTGCTCTGGGCTGCGGCGGATGCCGGTGTAAATCACCTCGAAGCCGGCATCTCGTAGCACGTGTGCGACATACTTCGCGCCGCGATCGTGCCCATCGAGCCCTGGTTTGCCGATCAATACTCGCGCTCTACGCCCGATACCCATTCCCATCCATCCTTTCTCATTGGCACTTTGCTTGACCTTAAAAATCCCGCTGAATGCTCTTCTGGGCAGGAGATGGTCCGTGTTTCATCCCGTGTTGACGCGATTTGTGTGCCAATGTGTTTTTTTCGCGATGACACCGCGTGATTATCTGGCATGTCCGGTAGCGACGCCACTGAAGTCTAGATCTCCCGAGTCTTTTTCGGAAGATTTGGCCCCAAGGAGTTTCAGAGACCAAGGAGTCGGGAATGGAGCAGCTCCGGCTGAGGAGGAATCTTCAGTTGTCAGTGTGCGGCTGGGCACATCGGCGTTACTTCCGCACACTTTTCTCGAGAATAGCGCAACAAAGAGGCTCGCAAAGTTGGTACGCCAGTTGCTGTTCCTAGCAGAGTTGTACGGCCCATGAGTGAGTTCGAGAAAACGATTATCGATGGAATGAGCCGCGAAGAATGTGTCCAAATATTGGCCGAAGCGAGGCCAGCGAGGTTGGCGTGCGCGGCAGGCAACCAGCCTGACGTCGTGCCGGTATATCTTGCCTATTATCGGTCGCCTGTTGGCGAAGATTGCTAGTACGGGTTCACTACTTTCGGCAAAAAAGTGGCCTGGATGCGAGCCAACCCTCAAGTCTGCGTCGAAGCAGACAGCGTTACGAGTCAGACTGAATGGGTGAGTGTTGTTGCTTTTGGACGCTTTGAGGAGCTACACAACGTTCACGAGCCAGCCGCTGGGCGTGCCTCGGAGCGACGCTTTTCGATCGGCCTTCCTAGAAGGCGAAGCACTGGCTTAGAACATTCAAACGAGCAACTACTCACGCACAAACTGCTCGATTCCCGCGGAACGTGGTGGAGCCGGCAGCCGCGGTCCGCGCCGGTGTTCCCACGGCTGATCGGCCAAATCGAATTTCGCCCGTCTTTTATAAAATCCATCTGAACCAGATCACAGGTTTTCGTGGTCGAGATGAAAAACCGGACGTGGCGGCGACAAGAACGAACGCATCCAATATGCCTCATAAAAATCAAACGGCTTGGCTTTGGAAAATCATTAAGCGATTGCGAACTAGCTAAGTGGAAAGACAGGGAACAGAAGGCAGCCAGGCTGGTCGGCACGATTGGAGTTTGTCTCTTTGGGGCCGCACGACGACTCCCGTTGGATGAAATCTAGGAATTGTCGTCCTCTTGAGCACCGACGGACGTCAGCTGCGTCCAGAATTGTTTTTGCATTTCCAGCCAACTCTCGATCCCCATGGGGAACCATGCTTTCATGATTTCGGTGGGCTGCAGTGAGGTGGCGTTGGCCATCATCTGTTCTTGTATCTCTCGGAGCATTGCCTCCTGCATCGACGCCACATCGGGCAGACCCATGGTCTGTCGTGCTTCTGCCGGCGTACACTCTATATTCATTGTGATCTTCATGGAAAGCTTTCTCCCAGCTTACTGTTTTGAGTGAGCGGTCATTGTCACTAGCTTACCGCCTCTTGCAGTACACATGTGTCGGAATCTCCAGACCACGGCCTAAAGACAGCGGATAATCTGCGGAATTCTACCCCTCCTGGGATTTCCAGCGATCGACTGGCCGAAACCGCGGCCATGCGCTATCGTAAACTATAGGGAACGAGGGAAAGGCAAGCTGCATGACTGACTGGTCCATCGATTTCGACGCCCCGCAGTATTTGTGGCTGCTGGTGTTGTTGCCGGTGTTCTGGCTTGTGAGCCGGCGATCGCTCCACGCACTAGGCAAATGGCGGCGCCGCGTGGCCCTCGGACTGCGGCTGCTCGTGGCCACGCTGCTCGTACTCGCTTTGGCCGAACCGAATTGGCTTGAACTAGCTCGCCGCATCTCAGTACTATTCGTTGTCGACGTCTCCTCAAGCATTGACCAAGCCGAACTACAGAACGCGCTCAATTACGTAAATCAGGCCGTCGCCACGCAGCGCGACACTGCACGCGGCGACCGGGCCGGCGTTGTCGTCTTCGGCCGCGACGCCGCTACGGAAATCCCCCCGCTGGACGCGCCATGGCGTCTCTCGAAAATCGAATCGTTTCTCGATCCGCGGTTCACTAACCTACAAGGCGCCCTAGAACTGGCCGAAGCGTCTTTCCCGCTCGATACAGCCAAGCGTGTGGTCATCGTCAGCGACGGTAACGAGAACTACGGCGACGCCAGCGCCCAAACCGAGCGGATGCTCCAGGCCGGCACGGGCATCGACGTCGTGCCGATCCGCTACCAGCGCCGCGGCGACGTGGTCATCCAGCGGCTCGATGCTCCGGCGAACCTCCGCAGCGGAACTCCTTTCGCCCTACGCGTCGTCGTCGACAACATCACCGATGAGGGTCTGGATACCCAGCCGACTACCGGCAAGCTCCGCGTCACCCGCGAACTGGGTGGGGCAAAGCACGAGATCTCGGCAGAATCCATCACCCTGCGACCCGGCAAGCAGGTGCTTACACTGCGGCAGGAAATCCACGAGTCGGGCCTCTCGACTTACGAAGCGACATTCGTCCCCGACAACACGGCAGCCGATATTCAATCGCAGAACAACTCCGCGACCGCCTTCTGCCAGGTAAGTGGCAAAGGGCGGGTGCTGCTGATTGAGGATGCCTCCAATGCCGGTCAGTTCGACGCATTAATCGACCTGCTCCGCCGCAATCAAATCGAGGTGACAGTCCGCGACACACGCCGGCCGTTCGATAATTTGGCCGATCTGCAGCAGTTCGACGCCGTAATCTTGGCCGACGTTCCACGCGTCGCTGGCGACGGGGCCGAAGAGATCACCCAGTTCGCCGACGAACAAATCCACCAGCTTGTACAAAATACCCAGCACTTCGGCAGCGGGCTGGTTGTGCTGGGCGGCCCGAACAGCTACGGCGCGGGCGGCTGGACCAATTCCGAACTCGAAAAGGCCTTGCCGGTCGACTTTCAGGTCGACAATGCCAAAGTCGAGGCCGTCGGGGCACTGGTCCTGGTGATCGATAGCTCCGGCTCAATGGCGGGTGAGAAGCTTGCCTGGGCTAAGGCGGCGGCGGCAGCAGCGGCCGAAATGCTCGGGCGTCGCGATTATATCGGTGTTGTGGCGTTCGACACCGAAGCCCGCTGGATCGTGCCGCTCCAACGCAATGGCTCGGCTAGCCGCACCCGCTCGCGCATCCGCCAACTCGGCGCCAGCGGTGGCACCAACATGATGCCTGGCTTGCAACAGGGCTATCGGGCGATCCAAGACGTACCGGCCTCAATTAAGCACGTGATCGCGCTCACGGACGGCCAAACTCCTCCCGCCAGCTTCAACCAACTCGCCAAAAAAATGCAGCAAGTCGGCATTACTACCAGCGGCGTTGCGGTCGGCCCCGATGCAGACCGCGAGTTGCTGACAAACATTGCCAAAGCAGGCGGTGGAAAATTCTACTACCTTCGAAATCCAAAGGCGATCCCCAAAATCTTTATGCGTGAAGCTCGACGGGTCTCGATGCCGCTGGTCTTTGAGGACCGGGAGGGCTTCGCCGTCGATATCGCCTCGCGCGCCGAGGAACTGGCAGGTATCACGGCCATTCCGCCCATCACCGGCTATGTGTTGACAACCGTCAAACAGAATTCGCTGGTCGAGGTGCTGGCCACAACGCCTCGTCAGCCTCAACACAATGGCACGATTCTGGCCGCTTGGACCTTCGGCCTCGGCCGAGCGGCCGCTTTGACTACCGACATCGGTCAGCGCTGGGCGACCACCTGGCCCGGCTGGAGAGACTACGAAAAACTGCTGCTCCAACTTGTTCGGCGGTCAATGCGGAGCCACGACCCCGACGAACAACTGGCCTTGTCGACCGAATTGCGCGACAGCAAGATTCGGCTGGTCGTGACCGCACTCGATCGGGCAGACGAAATTCTCAACTACCTGTCGCTCTCGGCGGTGGCGGTACGACCGAATGGAGAGATTCAGGAGCACACCCTGGAGCAGACTGCACCGGGCCGATACGTGACATCCTTCGATGCTCGCGAACCCGGCAATTACTTTCTTTCCGTGAACGGTGGCCGCAACACGGCCCCACTGCGGGCAGCGGTCGAAGTGATACAAACCGTGGAGTTTGACCGACTCCGAAGCAACGATTCATTGCTCCTAGGCTTCGCCTCGCGGCAGCCGGCGGGAGGGGAAGCGGGGGCCGTAATCGTCTCGGATCAAGGCCTCGCCGATATCGACGAATTACTGAAAGTGAACGTCTTCCGCCCAAGTGTCGCGCCGGCGATGAGTCGCAGCCAGATCTGGCCGCTCGTGTTGTTGGCAGCGAGCCTGTTATTCTTCGCCGACGTTTTTTCCCGACGCGTGAGGATCAGCTTCGGCTCGTTGCCCACGCTGCTAACCCGTCTCGCCTGGCTAGATCATCGCGAAACCTTTCAGACAGCGCCCCATCCCATGGAGCGCCTCAAATCCTCCAAGGCCGCGGTTGCCGAGAACATCAAAGCCCGAACCGCCGCCCGCTGGGAGTCGCTTCCAGCGGCGAAAGAAGTGGCCGTACAGGCCGCAGCAATCGCCTCTGCCGCAGCACCGGCAGACTACGCTCCTCAGCGAGATACGCTGACCGACCCCGCCGAACCGCCGTCCTACACGGCGCGACTCTTGGCTGCCAAGCAGCGTTCACGCGACGAGCAGAGCCGGCCCGAATGACTGCCAGCGGCAGGCTTGTTCGTCGGGCCGCGTCACAGTTTGGCAATCCGGCTTCAGATCGAGCGGTCGACGCGTCGATACACCGCGGTGGTCCAGAAAGTTTTTTGCGAAAAATTGATCGCACGGTCCAATTCGGTCTTTCCTTGACCGTAGTGAATTTGTAGAATCCCGCAGCTAGCTTGTATGGTGTTCTATAGGTAGGTAGTGAGTCAGCGGGTGAGATTTGCGTTCACGACTCTACGGTAACCGGACGTGCAAGCTTATCGAGTCCACTTTCAGATGGCGGGTTGAACCCGCATAGGCAACAATTAGCGTGAATTACGCTCTCGTACATGGACTGTTGAGCTTATGGCGTCGCCACCGGGTGACCAAGCCGGTTTGCCGTTTTTCGGCCGACTGGCGGTTGCCGCATCTTGCGGATGCGGCATTCCTGGTGGGTTGGCGCGGGCGGCTCCGTCGTTGAGTCGATTCTCTCTTGAACCAGGAAAGTTGTAGTTTCCAGGTTTACTTGCACGCCGTGCTGCTGGCCAAACTGTAGCAGCCCTTCTGATTTTTGTGCCTGTTTTTCCGTCTGTGCTGAAGTCCAACCCCCTGCGCGGCCTCGGAAGGCCGGCGGCACGAAGGGAGAACCGAAGCGAGACGAAACTGATGCGTCAGCCTTTCCCGGCTGACGCGCCAACTCAAACAACTCTGTCAGGCATGCAAGCCTGGCCTATCCCAAGTAGGAGCCCATCCTTCGATGAAAGTTGCTTCCCAACAAATTTCCATGCGTAACTTGTTCAATGGCCGTTCGCCCCTAGCGAACCTACAAAAGGCCGTTGAAGAGGCTCTCGGTCTGGATTCAACGCCGGTCCGCCTGTCCGTCACGGGCAAGTTTCGCCAGGAGCACCGCTGCGAGGTCGAAGCGGTCTTCCCAAAAATCTACGGCACCAGCGGCGCCGAGGCTTCGATCTTCGACTACCGGCAACGGACGATCGGTCGAAACAACGCCTTCAACGCGGTGATGCTGATCCCGACCGGTGTCGACTGCGTCATCGGCGGCCACGCCGGCGACGCGACCCCGGCCGCCCGGCTACTGGCGTCGGTGAGCGATCACCTGATCGTTCACCCCAACGTCGTCAATGCCTCGGATGTCAACGAGCAGACCGAAAACATGCTATACGCCGAAGGCAGCCTGATCTGCCGGCTGATAATGGGCACGGTGGGCCTCCGTAAGGTCCGCCAGAACCGCGTGCTCCTCATCACTGAGAACCGCAAGGACGCTCCGAACGTCGTCGACCAGACGATTAACTGCGCTGAAGGTGCCCGGGCCACGCTCGGCATGGACATCAGCGAAGTGGTCGTGCTGGAGAAGGAGCTGTTCATGCAGACCGGCGTCTCCGATTCGGGCCGCGTCACGGGCCGCGTCGAGCGTCTGGGCCATCTGCTGGACCTCCTGGCCGAAAAGCGGTCGGAATACGATGCCGTCGCCCTGGCGACCCGCATCACGCCGCACATCGATACGGTGCAACTCCACCGGTCGTACTTCGGTGAAGGCGGACCCAATCCATGGGGCGGCGTCGAGGCAATTCTCACCCACCTGATCTCGGGTGTGTTGGATGTGCCGTCAGCCCACGCTCCAACGATGAGCAGCGAAGCGCTGCGGACCGAGTCATGGGGCGTGGTCGAGCCGCGGAAGGCCATGGAGATCATCTCCACAACCTACCTGTTCTGCGTCTTGAAGGGACTCAACAAGGCTCCGCAGATTCTCACCAGCCCAACGGGCGTTTACGATCCGTCGGTGATCAACTGCGAAGACGTGTCATGCCTCGTGATTCCAGATGGCTGTATCGGTCTGCCAACCCTGGCAGCCGTCGAGCAGGGCATTCCGGTCATCGCAGTGCGTGGCAACTCGAACCTGATGCGGAACGACCTGCGTTCGTTGCCGTTCAAGCCGGGCCAGCTCCACTACGCGGCCAACTACTACGAAGCCGCGGGCATCATGGCCGGCATGAAGGCGGGTGTTGCCCCGGCAACTTTGGCTCGCCCGATGCAGCCGCTGCGGATCAATCGCGTCGGTGCCGAGGAGCCGGTGGTTGTGGCGAACGGCAAAACCGCAACGAATGGTCACACCGCTAACGGCAATGGCCATGCGAATGCCAACGGCAATGGGCACGTCAATGGCAACGGCAAGGCCCGCAAAGTCAAATCGGTCGTGACGGTCGAAGCCGTCGCGGAACCGGAATTGCTCGTGGAGGTTGGAGGTCAGTGACCGCTGACTCGCAGAGGTTGGCCAACCAAGAGCGGGCACCGCTGTTCGACTCACTCGACCGGCACACCCGTGGCGATATCTATCCCCTACACACGCCAGGCCACAAGGGCGGCCGGTTCGCGGATGCGGACTTGGCCGCCCTGGTAGGGCCCCGTGGCCTCGCGCTCGATCTGCCGGGCATGACAGCCACCGATAACACGTTTCACCCCACGGGCTGCGTCCGCGATGCGCAAGCACTCGCGGCCGACCTGATGGGGGCGAAAGAATCGTTTTTTCTCGCCGCAGGTTCGTCACTTGGCGTGGCCACCGCCTTGATGGCTGCGGTGCCGCCCGGCGAAACCATCGCCCTGCCTCGCAATATCCACCGCTCGGTCGTCGCCGGGCTGGTGCTCTCCGGTGCGCGGCCGAGGTTTATGAGTCACGATGTACTGCCCGAATGCGGAGCGCTCGGGGTACCCATCGAGGAACTCGCGCAGGCGCTCGACACCGATCCAAAGCCGGCGGCGGTGCTGTTTACGCGACCGAGTTACTACGGAATTACACGGGATTTGTCTGAACATGTGGCGCTCTGCCGATCGCGCGACGTGCCGCTGATCGTCGACGAAGCGCATGGCGGGCATTTTGCCTTCCTGCCGGAAGGTTCGCCGGAGCCGGCACTCGCGGCCGGCGCCGATATCGTCATCCAAAGTTGGCACAAGACCGTCGGCTCACTCGTCGGCTCGGCGATGCTGCACGTTGGGTATCATTCGCCAGTCGAACCGACGCAGGTCCGCGACGCACTCAATTTCCTGCAAACCACCAGCCCCAGCTATTTGCTAATGGCGTCGCTCGACCTGGTGCGTCGACGGATGGCCCGCGAAGGAAAACGGCTTTTCGCCGAAGCCGTCAAAGAGGCGAGACAACTTGAACAAGAAATTGAATGCCTGCCAGGATTGCGGGTCCTGAGGCCCGAAAACGATCCGCGGATGGCTGGACATCTGCGCGATCCGCTGCGGCTGGTGGTGAATGTAGCCGGCACTGGCTGGACGGGCTATGACTTCGAAAAGTACCTGCGGACTGAGTTCCAGGTGGAAGACGAGATGTCCGACTGGTCGAGCGTGGTTTACATCTTGAGCCCGCAAGACGACCCGGCCGCTCGCAAGCGATTGTTGGCCGGTTTGAAATCAATCAGCGACTCACCGCATTCGGTATCAGCGACAAGCCAACTCGCCAAAGACGACTTGGCTCGGCTAATGCAGCCGCCGATTCCACCTTTGGCAATGTTGCCGCGCAACGCGGCCCTGGCACCGAAATATTCAATTCCCTTGGCCGGGGCGACTGGCCAAGTGTGTGCCGAAATGGTTATGTTTTATCCTCCGGGCATTCCATTGTTGATGCCTGGCGAAACGATCACTCGCCAAACGGTCGAAACTTGCGGACAGTTGCTTGCCGCGGGGGCTCACCCTTACGCCAGCGATACCACGCTCGCCACCGTCCGCGTGGTTCGAGACGAGGCCAGGAGACCGAAAGGCTAGGAGATCAAGAGTTGAGCTGCCCTTGCCAATGCTCCTTGTCTCCCCCACGCCTTGCCTCTGTGTCTGATTTGAGTCGGGATAGATTCCATGGCCACGACCACTTTCAAATCTAAAACTGGCGCGACGACCGGACTCGGCCTGCCGCTCTCGTGGTATTTCGACCCCGAGATTTTCGAAATCGAACAACGCGAATTATTCGCTGCCGGGCCAAACTACGCTGGTCACCAATGCCTTGTGCCGCACGACGGCGACTATGCCGTTCGCGGCGGCCCGCAATCGGGGCGAGTGCTGGTTCGCAATCACGGTGAGCCGCAGCTTGTATCGAACGTTTGTCGACATCGCCAAGCGCAACTCCTCACCGGCTGCGGCCAAGCCAAACACATTGTCTGCCCGATCCACAATTGGGCCTACGATCTCGACGGCTGTCAGGTCGCCGCGCCCTTTCTGGGTGGGAATCCCGGCCTCGACCTACCGCGAACCGAGGTGACCGATTGGAATGGCCTACTGTTCACCGGCCCGCGGGATATCCGTCGCGAGCTCGCCCCGCTCGACGGTTGGACCGAACTCTCCAGCCGCGATGTCGTTCTGGAACGCGTCGAGGAGGAAGAGCACGAGCTCAATTGGAAGGCATTTTTGGAAATCTACCTCGAAGACTACCACATCGGCACCGTTCACCCTGGTTTCCGCGCATTTGTCGACCCGAGCGACTTGCACGGCGCGCTCCAATTGACTTCCGGCGAGCGTTTCTTCTGCGAGCAAGTGAAAGTCCGCTGGCCCTTTTCGACGGCCGGCTCGCCGCTGTTTGCCGAGTATCAGAAGATTCTCATCGACGTTTCGCAAGGTCGGCGGCCCGAATTCGCGGCGGTGTGGATGTGCTTGTTTTCGGGCCAACTGATCGAGTGGTATCCGCATTCGTTAGTCGTGACAACCTATACCCCTCTCTCGCCAAGGCGGACGAGGCTGCGGAGCGAGTACTTCTTCGACCGCGAAATCGCCGAATCGCGCCGCGACTATGTCGAAGCCGGGCTCGCCGTTCTCGACGAAGTCACTGGCGAAGATCAACTGGCCTCCGAAGCTTTAGAACGAGGGCGAGCAGCCGCACTCGCTTGCGGCGACAATTGGCAAGGTCCTTACCAATTGCCAATGGAGCAGGGACTCAAGCTGTTCCACGATTGTCTACGTGCGGTCGTTGATACCGCAAGTTGAAACGTTGCCCTGCCGCGATTTGGAATTTCACCACAGCGTCGCAAATCGGCACTATCGCGCCGACGCCGTTACCGGCTACCGCCCTTCATCGGAGGTCGAAGTAAATGGCTAATTCTTCTGCGTAAGACTCTTCCATTCCCAACTCCAAGCCGGTCTATCCCGGCACTTTCGCTGTCCTCGAGTCGGGCACCGGGTCGGGCACGCTATCGCTAAATGACCGTGCTTGATGTTGCACGGATTGCTCTTCCGTTGAAATGAGTGGAGTACAAAAAATGGGAACTCCCCGGTTCACGATTTCCACGAACACGAAGTTCGCAGGAGGGAGTTCCCATGAAAGGAATTGTGGTTTGTTTGGGACGGAGTTGCAATCGTAGATTCAGGAAGTTGGCGCGACAGACGAAGGACTCGAAGCTAGCAAGGCGGTACCTGATCATGCTCAACTTGGACGAGGGGCGCAGCGTCGCCGATACGGCTTGTGCCTTGGGCGTGAGCGAGTCGACAGTCCGCCGACTACGGAGGCGGTTTTTGCAGCAGGGCGAGGCCGGTTTGGTCGATCGGCGGGAAGACAACGGGGAGACCAAGCTCAGCGAACAGTACTTGGCGACTCTGTATGAACTCGTGGCGAGTTCTCCTCGGGAGCATGGTTTTGTGCGGCCCACCTGGACGCGGGAAATGTTGGCCGAAGTGCTGCGGCGGAAAACAGGCGTGGAGGTCCATGTGAGCACGATGAGCCGCGCGTTGGCCCTGATCGGCGCCCGTCGCGGCCGCCCCAAACCGACTGTCGCCTGCCCCTGGTCCAAAGCCGCGAAAACCCGAAGATTACGGCAGCTCGAAGCCCTGCTGGCCGACTTGCCCGCCGACGAGGTGGCCGTGTATGAGGACGAAGTCGACATCCATCTGAATCCAAAGATTGGTTGGGACTGGATGGTCCCGGGCCAGCAGAAGGAAGTGTTGACTCCCGGGAAAAACGAAAAGCGATACTTGGCCGGCGCGCAGAACACCCGCACCGGGCAGGAAAAGGGGGCATTCTACTTTCTCAATAAAGTAGAATGTCCCCTTTTCCACTCCATGTTAATCCTCTGCGCAACACCGAGTCAGACGATTGAAATGGCCGTGGCCCTACACGTTTAGTCTCCAATGCCTCTGAATTACAAAAGCGACCAAGGCCGCCACCACCAAAGCTAATGCTACCACCAGCATGAAACTATTTCGGTTCTGTGGGCGGTCGGTGTCGTCCATAAGCACCGGCGCTGATTTGTAACCATCTTTCCAGTAGTAGACTGGCGCTCCATCAGTTACTGACAAGTCGGATAGCGTAGCGAAGTCAGCCATTGACAAGCGCGGCCCAACTTTTTCCAACACTACGGACAAATTATGGAGCTCTCGCCCGCCAGGGGTTGTCACCTCAATTAGTCGTCCCTGATAAATCCTCTTTCGGCTGAGTCGGGGTAAATTCCGTCGACATGCTCCTGTCGATTACCGACTCAGCAGACGGCGTTGGAGGGGCGTTGGGAAGTTCAGTAGCGCTACCAGCCGCTCCAATCGTGCT
>JBGSUJ010000141.1:0-57274 GCA_041753435.1 Pirellulales bacterium
GTAACCGTTCACGGGTCGGGAACCTACAAAACAAGGGTATTGTGAATTCTGGGCTCGCTTGCCACGTGGCAAAACGAGCCAGCGGGATGATCGCCCTTTCGCTCGTACACCGATAGCATGCAAAATCTCCGAGAATTTCGAGATTGACTGTCCACTTACCGTTTAGGTTATGCGCGACCCGTGAACGGTTACGTCGCCAGTCTCGCCGCGGCAGTCGCGCTGACGCCCGACGACATCTTTCTACCCGCTTCTTCTGCTTCGCATGTCGCCGCGATCGCAATGGCGTTCGCCGCCCTTGGCGCCGGCGCCCGAGTCGACATCGCCCGCACCACCGACGGCGACGAAGTCCTCTCACTACTTCGCACCACGCAGCCAACCCTCCTCTGTATGTTGCCGACTGCTTTATTCGCTCTGATCCGCGATCATGCTGCCACACGGGACGACTTCCGTTCGCTGCGGCTCTGTATTTCCGGCGGCGACAAAGTCTCGGCGGAACTCGAGCGAGAGTTCACCGACCTGGCTGGCTTCTCTATCGACGAAAGCTACGGCATGACCGAGACCGGTCTTTCGACCATTAACCCGCTCGCCACGGGAAACCGACTCGGCTCCATCGGCAAGCTTTGCCCAGGCTATGCTGCCTCGATCCGTGACGACAACCGCCAGGAAATACCCAGCGGAACCACTGGGCAATTGTGGATTCGCTCCTCCGCCAACACCATTGGTTATTGGAACCGTCCCGAGGCCACCATAGAAACGATCGTTGACGGCTGGCTCGACACCGGCGATCTGGTTACCGCCGACGCCGACGGCTACCTCTGGTTCCGCGGCCGCAAGAAGCAGATTATCATCCACGATGGCTCGAACATCTGCCCCCAGGAAGTCGAAGATTCGCTTCTCGAGCATCCGGCAGTGGAAGCCGCCGGCGTCATCGGCATCCACGATCTGCTGCACGGCGAAAACGTGCGTGCCTACGTCACTTTCAAGCCCGGAACCTTACAACCCACTTCCACCGAGCTGATTCAGTTTTCACGCGCCCGCGTCGGCTACAAGGCCCCCAGCGAAATCGTTATGCTGAGCGAAATGCCGCTCAACGCCACCGGCAAAGTCGACCGTGCTGCGCTTAAGGAAGTGGCTGATTCCACGCTGATCCATCATTGATGTTGTAGATGGCGGCGGTATCGCCAACGTAACGTACTGCAAAGCGATACGTGTACTGCACGACAGCAGCAACACCGCCGATTCAGCTGCAGGAGAGTCTCCGGGGCCCGCTCCCTGCCAGTATACAGGTGCGTGTTGGCGATGAGGGACGAGGAGCGAAGGTCGAGTCTAAAACCGTGACTTCGCCGTACGGCGTGTAGCTGTAGCGCTCCTCGACGGTGCCCCCGCAATTGACCACCGCCGTCACGTTGTAGTCGGCGTCCTGCAAGTAGTAATGCGGTCCTTCGTTCGTGCCATTGTAGTTGCCGTCGACGTTGCTGTCCCAATACGCACGGCCAGAGAGCAACGCCGGAGAGCAAATATCCTGTCGGTGTACTGTCACCCTGATTTTACTTCGGGAAAAACTTTTCGGCGAAAGCGTTGAAGGCCTTTTTTCGCTTCAATGCTCTGTGTTTTCGCAAAGCCAATCACGGTTCAAATCCCGTCACCACGCTTGCCGGTTCAATTGATGCCGGCCAAGAGTCCTTTTGCGAGATTGGTTTGGGCCGTTTGGTGGTCAACCTCTCGTGGGAGCAGTTGAGCGAGGATGACACCGCCACCCGTGGTCGTTTGGCTGGCTTTGCCTTCTTTTTATGGCCGGGGCTCCGCTCCAGGTAGCACGAATTCGCGGGAAAAACGCTGCGGAAAAAATGCGGCTCAGCCCTTGACAAATACAGACAGGTCTGTATTCTTTAGCCATGGTACGTCCAAAGACCACTTCCGAACCTCGCCAGCGAATCCTGGAAACCGCCGACCGGCTGTTTTATCGGGAGGGAATCCGGGCAGTCGGAATTGATCGGATCATCGCTGAGGCCGAAGTCGCCAAGATGAGTCTCTACAAGCACTTCGCCTCGAAGGACGAACTGATTCTGGCTGTTTTGAAGTATCGGGAACAGAAAATTTTGGAGTTCTTCAGGTCTGCGATGGAACAGCACAGCAAGCGAACCAAGGACAAGCTGCGGGCGTTCTTTGCTGCTCTCAAGGACTGGTTTGAGAGTCCGGACTTTCGGGGTTGTGCGTTTCAGAACGCTGCCGTGGAACTGGCCGACGCTGACCATCCAGGGTCGCAATTTGTGCAGGAGCACAAATGTCGGTTCCAAGAGTTCTTGTCGGGGCTGGTCGAGGAATCACTCGGCAAAGTAGCGGCGAAGATCGCCCCTGCTGTGGGTCTGCTTGTAGAGGGGGCCATCGTAACGGCGGTGATTCAGGGTTCGCCCGACGCCGCAAATGTGGCCCGTGAAGCCACTTTGAAACTGGTAGCGGAAGCGAAGGGCGTGTAATCCTCTTTTTTTGGTATCGAATATACAGACCTGTCTGTATTGTATGAGCGTTGGTTTGCCGCAGTCTGCTAGACGAGCCGCTTTGGTGAGTCGGGCTGCTGCAAGTTGGAAGAGTAACCAGGAGAATTAACCATGCAACGAATTCATTCCGTCAACCCGCAAGTGGCGCAAGGCCGCACTAAGGAACTGCTCGACACCGTGCAGCAAGCCTTCGGGATGATCCCCAACACCGCCAAGGTGATGGCGAACTCGCCTGCGGTACTCGACAGCTTCCTCGCCTTCAGTACGGCGATGGGCAAAGTGCAGATTGGCGAAAAGCTCCACAATCAGTTGAAGCTCAACACCAGCGAAAAGAATTCGTGCGACTATTGCTCGTCGATTCTGTGTGCCATTGCTCCCTCGACGGGACTGTCGGCTGACGACATCCTGGCCGGTCGCACCGGCAAATCCGTAGACCAACGCACGGAAGCGGCGCTGAAGTTTGCCGAAGATGTGCTGGAAAGTCGGGGAAAAGTCACGAATCAACAATTCGCCACCGTGCGGGAAGCTGGCTTTGGCGACGGGGAGATCGTGGAGATTGTCGCCAGCGTGGTGCTCGGGTGCTTCACCAACTTTCTCAACAACGTGGCCGACACCGAACTCGACATTCCACAAGCCGAGTCGGTCGAAACCCGCACGGCATCGACCTGTGGGGCCGAAGCGTGCTCCGCGCATTAAGCCGTTGGGAAGTCCGCCGGGCGCTTGGTCCCTGCCAAGCAGCCTGTCTGTTTTCGGTCACCGCCACCTTACGAGGGAAACGCCATGACTGTCATCCGACCCCCCTTCACACTGGAAACTGCCAGCGCCAAGGTGCGTGCCGCTGAAGATGCGTGGAATAGCCGTGACCCGCAATGTGTGGCTCTGGCCTACTCCGCGAACTCCGAATGGCGAAATCGGGATCAGTTTCTTCGGGGCCGGGACCAGATTCGAGAGTTCCTGACTCGCAAATGGATCAAGGAACTCGATTACCGCCTGACCAAGTCGCTCTGGAGCTTCACCGACAATCGCATCGCCGTTCGCTTTCAGTACGAGTACCACGACGCTGACGGCCAGTGGTTTCGAGCCTACGGCAATGAACTGTGGGAGTTTGACGACGATGGTTTAATGCGACGTCGAGAAGCCAGCATCAACGATGTCTCCATCACCCAAGACGAACGCAAGTTTGATTGGCCAGCGCCCGGTCCCCGGCCCGCCGACGATGTCGGCATTCCGTCCGTTCGATGAACGGCAAGATGCCTTTGACCAATCCAGCCAGGAGAACGGATTATGCGTCATTATTCCAGCGACATCGCCTTCACTCCCGCCGTGAAAGCCATCCAGACCAAGTACGGTTCTCGATCTGCCTATTCCAAGGTGGAAGAGGGAAGTGGTTGGCAGACGACGGTGACCTCGGAACTCGAATCGTTCCTTGCGGACAGGGACATGTTTTATCTAGGGACGGCAAACGCCGAAGGCCAACCCTACATTCAGTACCGGGGCGGACCACTGGGATTCCTCAAAGTCGTGGATGAGAAGACGCTAGGGTTTGCCGACTTCGGCGGCAATCGCCAGTACATCACCTTGGGTAATCTCACCGAAAACCAAAAGGCGTTCGTCTTCCTGATGGACTACGCCCACAGCCGACGCATCAAGCTCTGGGGCACGCTTCGCGTGGTCGAGGATGACCCGGCACTTCTCGATCAGCTTCGTGATTCCACTTATCCGGGCAAGGTCGAGCGAGCCATCCTGTTCACAATTGAAGCGTGGGACGTGAACTGTCCCCAGCACATTTACAAGCGATTTTCGCAGCGGCAGATCGCCCCGGTCATCGAAAAGTTGCAGTCGAGAATTGCCGAACTCGAAGCCGAACTTCGGCAGGTAAAGGGTGAGCAGTGACACCGATCCCTAAGCGGCTGAACTTTCCCTAAGAAGCCTCGCGGCCGAGACTAAAACCCTCGGCCAACCTCGGCCACCAGCCAAAAATAGTTCCGTTGCCTTCCTGTCACCCCAGCCAACCTCCACTTAAGTGGCCTGCCGTCGGTAGGAGGAAACCCGGGCACAGCCTCCCACCTGGGCCGACTAAAAAACGCTTCTCGCCGCCTTCGCCTTTGCCTTCCCCGTCGTGCCGTCGTAGTTCGCCTCCCATCCCGGCGCTCGTGCCACACCGCATAGTCCAGAGCTGAGATAAACCAACTACCCCCTTGTAATTGGCCGCGCGATTTAATATATACACGCGTACATATACTCCCAAACACGCGCCTCCCTTCCCGATAGGCTTCCCGGTCCCCCGGCCTGGGGCGCTGCGCTACCGCTCTGCGCAGCGGCGACCCACTCCCTCCTGATTGAGACGAGAATGGCCCACACTACCCCAAACAATCCTGTCCTCTTGTCCCCTTCCGAGAAATACGCACGTCGTAAGACATGCTGGTGGAGACGGACCGTCATCTCGCCGGCCTCGCGGCGGACCCACGATAGGTCCAACTGCCGGGGTGAATTTTGGAACTTCCAGCAAAAGCGCGAATTCGACCATTTTTGGCACCCCCTGCACACAGAACGGCCCGGTTTTCCAGGGCGTGGAGCGATGCTCCGATGACAAAAGAAGTGATTTGAAGTGATTTTTGGAACGGTGAATCGCGTTGCGCAAGCGGGGTCCAATATTCGCCTCCCCCACCCGCCGCCACGCGATCATGTCCTGCTGTCACCCCCATGGTGCCATTCAAAATGACAATGTCCGAGAACCACCGACAACCCAACGTGTTATGAAAACTCGCCCCGCGCCAGAGCCAATCAAAATGAAAAACCCCCGAGTGCCAAAGACTGGATTTTATCCTCTGGTGCCCTTCCCACGAGGAACAAAATCGAGGAACAAGATACCGCCCCCGCTCGACAAAACTCCCATCTCCTGCTCACCTATTCCATCCGCCAGTGGCCAAGAATCGTTGTGGAATCTGGCCACCGAGCATGGTAGGAAGGGTTGAGAGTTGAGGGCTGAGTGTCGAGAGCCAGAACATTTCCTGCTGAACCCCCAACCCCCAACCCACAAACCCTTTCCCTGCGTGTGAAGCCCTCAAAAATCCTCCGTGAAAATTCGACAGGTTGAAAATTCGACATGAATTGTCCAGACACTACGATTGGAATTATCGAGGCCGACCTCGCACAGCCCAGCCATCAGCGGGCGGTGTGCGAAATGCTCGATGCGTACGCGCGGGATCCGATGGGTGGCGGGCGGCCGCTGGAGGACGCCGTGCGCGAGCGATTGGTGCCGGCCCTGCGGGACCATCCAACGACTTTGATTTTGTTGGCTTACGATGGTGCGAAGCCAGTGGGCATCGCTGCGTGCTTCCGCGGCTTTTCGACGTTTGCAGCCCGGCCGCTGTTGAATCTGCACGATCTATCGGTCGTCGCGGAGTATCGCGGGCGGGGCATCGGTCGGTTGCTGCTCGCTGCGGTCGAGGAACAGGCACAGGCGCTCGGCTGCGCAAAGGTAACGCTCGAAGTGCTCGAAGCCAACCCGGCCCGCAAGCTCTACGAAGCCATGGGCTACGCATCGCCCGAATACTTCAAGGGCTCGGGACAATCGCTATTCTTGGCGAAATCGATGTAGATATCAAGTCGAGGAGCGGCCGTGTTTACATATCGTAGTACAGGCAGAATTCGTACGGATGAGGCCGCAGGGCCATCGCCTCAACCTCGTTCTTACGCTTGTACGAGATCCAGGTGTGGATCACATCCTCGGTGAAGACATCGCCACGGAGCAAAAACTCGTGGTCCTTCGAGAGGGCGTCGAGCGAATCGCCAAGGGAGCCGGGGGTCTTTGGCACTTCGGCCAATTCTTCCGGTGCCAGGTCGTAGATGTCTTTGTCGAGCGGTTCGCCGGGATGTATTTTGTTCTGAATGCCATCGAGCGCTGCCATCATCAAAGTGGCAAACGAAAGATAAGGGTTGCAGCTTGGGTCGGGGCAACGGAATTCGATCCGCTTGGCTTTCGGGCTCGGGCTGTACATCGGGATGCGGCACGACGCCGAACGGTTCCGCTGCGAATAGGCCAAGTTGACCGGCGCTTCGTAGCCGGGTACCAACCGCTTGTAGCTGTTGGTGGTGGGACAGGAGAAGGCCAGGATAGCCGGAGCGTGCTTGAGGATGCCGCCGATGGCGAACAACGCCTGCTCGCTGAGTCCAGCGTAGCCATTGCCCGCGAATAGCGGCTGGCCACCCTTCCAGAATGAGATGTGGGTGTGCATGCCAGAACCATTGTCGGAGAACAGTGGCTTGGGCATAAAGGTAACGGTCTTGCCATACTTCTTGGCGACATTCTTGATGATGTACTTATAGAGGCACATATGATCAGCCATCGCCACTAGCGGCGCAAATTTCAGATCGATTTCCGATTGGCCGGCGGTGGCGACTTCGTGATGCTGGGCTTCGACATCGAGCCCGCACTCGATCATGGTGATCATCATCTCATTGCGGATATCCATTAGCGAGTCGGAGGGCGGAACGGGGAAATAACCTTCCTTGTGCCGTAGCTTGTAGCCGAGGTTCGGCCCCATGCCTTCGGCCCGATAGTCGCGGCCACGATTCCACTGCCCTTCCTCGCTATCGAGGAAGAAGTATCCGGCGTTAGGTGTTTGATCGAAGCGAACATCGTCGAAGATGAAGAACTCGGCTTCGGGGCCAATGAAGCAGGTGTCGGCAACCCCGGTGCTCTTGAGGTAGTTGACCGCTTTCCGCGCGACATTGCGGGGATCGCGGCTATAGTCTTCGCGGGTGATGGGATCTTGCACGTTGCAGATCATGCAGAGGGTGGGGATCTCAGTGAAGGGATCGACAAAAGCGGTGTCGGCCTGGGGCAACAGCAGCATGTCGCTCTCGTTGATTGCTTGCCAGCCGCGGATGCTCGATCCGTCGAAGCCCAAGCCCTCCTCGAAGAGCTCTTCCTCAAGCTTGTTCACGGGGATCGTGAAATGCTGCCAGAGGCCAGGGAAATCCATGAACCGCATGTCGACGGCCTTGATATCTCGCTCGCGACACATTGCCAACACAGCTTGTGGGGTCAGAGTCATGTTCGTAGCTCTCCAAAATCAGAACCAGAAAGAGAAAACCCGGCCGCCCGTTGGGGGCGGGGAACTTGATTTAGCTGCAGTGAGATCCGCCGAAAGGACCGCGCAGTTTCATTCGCTCATCACTCGTCTCAAACGTCTCAAAAAAAGCCAGCCGCAACCCAAGTGGACCCGCTTGCGTTGGCCGCCTGCGAACCAAGCATCCTATCGGATAGGCAGCGAAATGAAAAGCAACCCAGAGGCCGGATTGGTTAGAGAAACTACCGCTCGGACGGCTGAGGCTGCTGCGGCCAGTGGAGCGGGGCCGGTTCCGCCACTTGAAACTCCGCACAAAGCTGGCAGCGAACAAATAACACCGGGCGACCACTGGGGCCGCCCGGTGCCAAAAAGTTCATATTTCTTGAGTTCTATCAGGGCAAACTATGCTGACTGCAATTCCCGCTCGGATTTGGGGGCGATCAGTCGCAACTGGGTGATGCGGTCGTCACACTTCGAGTGGACACCGTTCACTACCGAACCAATCAGGCGGACTCCGACACTGCGGAGCAGCAGGGCGGCTTCATTGATCTTTGGCATCTGACTGAAGTCGCGGCGGACCGAGAGGATTGCCCCATCGCTGTATTGGCCAAAGATCAGGGCATCCGACATGCCGAGCACTGGGGCACCGTCAATGATGATGAAGTCGTACTCGCTACGGAGTTTCTCGAATGCCGGTTGCAACTGCTCCGTGGCCAAGGCCTGGATCGCATCGACATCGCAGTAGCCAGCCGTGAGGAGCCAGAGGCCTTCGGCATGGGTCGGACGAATCACGTCGGCGACATCAACTTCAGCTCGCAATACCTCACATAAGCCATCTTCGAGCGACACATCGAAGAGGGTATGCAACGCAGGGCGACGCACGTCGCCATCGACCAGCAGCGTCCGGCGGCCAGCGCGGGCCAGGCTGGCGGCAAGCTGGCTGGCCACGGTAGTGCGGCCTTCCTGCGTTGTTGCGCTGGTGACCATGACCACTTGCCGTCGTTTCTGGGTCGAATCGTGCATGAGGAGCGTTCGCACACCATCAATCGATTCCGTGAGTTGGGCCACGACTGGGTGGTCTGGGTCGAGCATCTTACGGGCCGAAAGTGCAGGCAAGGTGCCGACGACACGAATCCCAAGCCCTTCGTCGACTTGCTCGGGACCGTCAAGGTGCCGATGGCAGAACTCCAGGTAAGAGATTCCAAAGCAGGTTAATGCGAACACTCCGAGACCGCCTAGGGCAGTGATCCCGTAGCGCGTCGCCGAATTGATAGCGGGAGTTACAGTGGCTTGCTGGATTTGTCGAATGCGGGCCGGCGCTACTTCTTCGATGTCGAACTGCTCGAGTCGAATGCTCATGTCGCGGGCGATCTCCTGAAGTTGCTCCAGGTGAGCTCTTCCGACTTCCAGTTCGACCGATTTTTGAGTCTTGGAAGTAAGTGTTTCCCGCATTTCCTGGCTCGTCTTCTCCAGCGCCTGAAGTTGTTGGTTCAACAGCCCAGCCCGAATTTGGAACTCCTTGCGAATGCGTTGCAAATCTTGATTGGGCTTGCTTTTTTCGCCCGCCATCAATTGCGACTTAAGCTGGGCGCGATATTGATTGATCTGTTGTTGTTTCGCCGCGATTTGCTGCTGAATCCGGTCGGCCTCTTTCGAGCGGCCACGCTTCATGCTGCTTTGCTGAGTGCTGAGCATAAACTGTAGCTGCATCAGTTCGTTGTTCATCATGCTCATGTTTGGATCGGCAGCCAATTGTTCGTCAATGATGAAGTCGACCGCTGAAGGATCTTTCAACTGCTGTTCCATCACGAGATAATTAGTCTGCAGTTCGGCCAGTTTTCCCTGCAGATCGGCCTTGGCCTTGGTGATATCGGTGAACTCGCGCATCATGAGTTCGGTTTCGGGATCGCGCTGCCCGACCATTGCCACCCCGAGTTCTTCCGCGAGCGCATTGTGCTCTTCGAGTTTGTTGCGGATTTCTTCGCTAATTTTCTCAAAACTCTTTCGCAAGGCATCGCCAATCACATTCCGGCGTTGACCTTCCTCGAACACAACTTCGTTGACATATGCGGCAGAGACTGCATCGACGAGCTTACGCAAGTCTTCCGCATAAACTGATTCACCGGAAAGGCCGATGCTCAATATTTCGCTGTTTTGCTCGAAGGAGGGTTTAAGCTCATCCAGCAACCACTGCACCTTGTTTGGCTCACTAGCCAAAATAGCAAGCTGTTCCATACCGGGTCCGCGTAATGCGGCTTGAACTACAAAGTAGCTCTTCAAATAGGCCAACTGCGTCCGCTGCAGAATTTCAAAATCCTTGGAAGGACTGGCTTTCGAATCACCCAGGAGTGACTGTTGCTGACTGGACACATTAAACAGCGCTTTGGCGGACGAGGATTCCGGAAACAAGAACCAGAGAATTCCAGCGGTCGTACCACCCGTCAACAATCCAATGCTCACCGCCAGCAACCAGCGGCGGCGCAAGCAGTTGGCGAAGGAGTTCGCATCCATGCCACCGCGAAGAACGTCCAAGGTCGGCTGAACGGCCTGATTCGAGGCATAGATTATTGGCGGAGCGGCGCCATTGGACTGGGGCACTAAGGACGACTGAGAGGGTTGGCCGCCAACCATTGCATGGGGAGGATTCGGAGCCGACGATTGCTCATGGTCGCGGTACGTCATGGAAACAACTCTCAAGTGTTAACGGTTATACCGGCAGTAGCACCGGCCAGTGCGAAACACAGACTCTGGCCAAGCTGCTTTGCAACTGGCTTGCCAAACGACACCCTACAAAGCCAGCGGCCCAGCAAACTACGGAAAAAGCTCGATTTACGCCCCGCAGCGGAGCCTGGTCGATGAATGGTTTGTTAATTTTTTCCAACCTTTGTGGCAATTATTCAACGCCCTGTCGCCGCAGGAAAGGCCCGACCACCCGCGTCAGCGGACTGGAATCGTCGCTGTCCGGGCCCCAATCGGTTTGAGCTGGGCAACTTCCACCGGGACAGTTAGCTTTTCTAGGATCTGCAACTCGAGCCAGAGAAAGCCGAGGGCCAATGGCATCATGAAGAAGCCAGCCCAGTCGTGCCCCAGCTTCTTGGCAAATTCGTTCTCTGGACCAACCGCCATGTACAGCAGGCCGGTCAAGGTAATGCGAATAATATTGACGAGCAGCGCAATCGGAACCGCGCTCAAGAGAATCACCAATTTGTCCCACCAAGGCCGCTCGACCAGAAAGACCATCGCCACGGCCAAAGCGAGGAAGATCGTGAGCATCCGCAATCCGCTGCACGCGTCGGCGATATTGAGGTCAGCACCCGGTACACTAATCAAATTGCCCTGACGGAAAGCCGCCACTCCCATGGTTTGCAGCACAAACGTGCTGCAGACGCTGGCCAATGTTTGCAATTTCCACAAAATGTTTTGCTCTAACACCGATGGCAGCGGTAGCATAAAAATCAAGAACCCCAGCGCCGGCCAGGCCCAGCGGATTGTGTGGAAGCCGCCCACCAACATGAATAAGCCAAAGATGGAGACCAAGAATGAATAACGATCCAGCGGGTTCATGGTCATATAGACACCGAAGTTCCGCACAGCCAAACCCAAGATCAAAATGCCCAGGCCCATCCAGCGCTCCATTACGGGCACTGGGCGAAACGGTTGATAGTGCATCCACATCAATCCCAACGCGAAGATCGGAATGATGTAGCCGTGCGAATACAGCGGATTGGCCCACTCCGCCGCTACCAACGTGAAAGTATCCCAATAGGCAAACACCAACAGCAGGGTCAGGACGCCGAGTAGGATGAGAGGCGTTCGCTGCGAGGGATCGTTCCAGGCGATCTCCTGGGTTGGTATGGTGCGCGCCCCGGGTGGGCGAAGAGTAGTAGAGGCCTTATTCGGGCGAGTAGATTGACTCATAGGGATGTGCTTCTCGTTGAATGCCAACCGTCATGATTACTGATGTCCGACCGGCTCCCTGCGAGTCGGTCAGCCTGCCAGCAAGAGGCGATAGTACGCCGCTAGACTCTCTATTTCCTATTTGGTGTTCGATGCAGCACCCTGCCAAGCACGGATCACCAGCAAATCCGATGCTTGTAGCTTAGCGTTGGAGCGTCCCGCCGCGGCGACGAAGCATCATTATCTTTCGAGCGGATCAGTCCCTAAACTGCCATGTAGCATTACAAAGACCAAGGGTGTGAGCCGATCGCGTCGACACTCGGCCCACGAATTGAGAATAAGCGGATAGTAAATTTCTGTCAAACAGTCGAACCTGCTGGGCGCGGCGAAAGTCGGGGCGCTGCTCAGCTTAAACACACGATTTTGCCTCGCAGCGGTAAGCGGTAGCAGTTGCAACGAATTTAAACGCAGCCCTGCTATCTCGGCTCCCGGAACGCCTCAAAACTAAACCTGCTTTACTGGAGGGGTTGGGCTTGGCGAGTCCAGCACCGCCCAGATTGCCTTCCTACGCTTGGCAGGCCAAGGAAGTTTGAGCCTTGGGGCAGTGGCTTGTGATCGGAAAATCGATTTTGCAGGCGTGCCGTAGCTGCTCGTAAGTCAACTGCGTTACTGACGCATTCTTCCTGGTTTGACAGTGATTTCCCCCTTTTCCGACTTCCAGGCAGGCGATGTGGCCTTTTTTCCCGTCCAGGGCAAAGTTGATGGCAAACTTTTCCGATTAGTACGAGTGTACCGATATTTCCGGTAAGGAGGGAACCTGAGCGCTAGCTTGGTCCCCAAGTGGTTTCGCCGAACGCGAATTGAGAATTGCTATGACGCTTTTGCCCTATTCCGATGTGGTCCGGACAATCTTGCTGGCGGCGGTGCTAACTGCCAGCAGCGGCTGTACGGCCTTTTTCGCGCCGACCAATTCGTATCCGATCACTCCCTCGGAGCCCTCGCCGATGAGTCCGGTGCCGCGCGAGTTGGACAAGGTGTCGCTGCCTCCTTATGTGATTGAGCCCCCCGATATTCTGATGATCAATGCGATCAAAATCGTGCCCAAGCAGCCCCATCGGATCGAGCCATTCGATGGCCTCTTGATCCGCGTGCTCGGTGCTCTGCCCGATCAACCGATTGCCGATGCGTTTGCTGTTGATCCTGAGGGCACCGTTGACCTTGGCCCTTCGTACGGCCGGGTAAAGGTCGTGGGCCTAACGATCGACGAAGCCCAATCGGCCATCCAACAGCATTTGTCGCAAGTGCTGCAAGCGCCACAGGTTTCGGTGTCGCTCGCTTTTTCGTCGGGTGCCCAGCAGATCGTCGGCGAGCACCTGGTCGGACCAGATGGCCGCGTCAATCTTGGAACTTACGGTTCCGTGTATGTCACTGGGCTGACCATCGACGAAGCACGTGCCGCAATAGAGCAGAAGCTGAGTGATTTCCTGGAAAATCCCCAAGTGGTCGTTGATATCTTTGCTTACAACAGCAAGAAGTATTACGTAATTACTCAGGGCGCTGGCTTTGGCGACAATGTGGCCGAATCCCCCATCACCGGCAATGAAACCGTGCTCGATGCAGTCGCCCGGATCGGCGGTTTGTCGCAGCTCTCTTCGAAGAAAATCTGGATTGCCCGACCGGCACCCAATGGCGTTGGCTGCGAGCAGCAACTGCCGGTCAACTGGGACGACATCACTCAAGGCGCATCGACGGCCACGAACTACCAAATGCTGCCCGGCGATCGGTTGTTTATTGCGGAAGATCCGTACCTGCGATTCGACCGAGTAGTGCAGAAGCTGACCGCTCCGTTTGAACGCATCTTTGGCTTCGTCTCGCTCGGTACGGCGATGGCAAACCGCATCGATCGCTTCGGTCTAGGCCAGTTGTAACAGTGTGAGTTGAGTGCGAATTAGGGGCGCGGGGCGTAACGGTAAAGATTGTCCCGCGCTGAGAACCGAACGGGAATTGGGGGAGGCAATCTTATGAAACAATTGACGATTCTCTATTTTGTGATGTGCCTGTACGGTGTGACAGATTTGGCCGTGGGGCAGTCGCCCTTGCCGATGGATCCGCCGACGCCACCTCCCTGTGCTGCGGATGGGACATGTTATCCGCGGACGAGCGAGTGGGGCTACTATCCGGCCCGCTGGCGGACTTGGCCGGGTGTGGAGTTGACACCGACTCCCGCCGGACCGACGCCAGCCGACGGTCGCGTGAGCGAGGAACTTAGCCACACGGAACCGCCGCCTGCAGAATTCGAAGATGCCGCCGCGCCACCTTCCTCGCCAAAGCGAGAACCTTCGTCGGCCGAACCTCCTGCCGCCGGTGAAGGTGCTCCCTCTGAGGGTGGCGGCGGTCTGCCGAGGATCCCGCTGCCGGATGACGAGAACTCACCGCTAGGGCCAACGAGCAGCAGCGATCCGCCACCCGTCCTACCCTTCACTATTTCTTCACCAAGCAGTCCCTCGGCCGATCACAGGGACGTAGGCCCAACTCTCAGGAGGCCTGGCACAGCTCGTGTCTCTACGAGCGATCCGCCGCCTGCGCCCCCTTGGGTGCATAGGGCTGCCTTGTAAATCACGAGAAGTGTTAAATCAGCTAACGATTATGCGGCCCTTGCCGGCGATGCCCGGCAAGGGCCGCTTGCTTGACACTTTGAGGGTAGGAGCCTACCGTGAAAGCATCGGTTCTCTTCCCCGCCCCAGGCTGTATTTAGCAAACGAGGCAGTGGTTCTATGTTTCGTCAGTTGCCTTTGATTCTCGGTGTTTTGGCTTTGCTTGGCTTCACCTATGCCGAGGCACGGATGTCGGGCCGGTTTCAAGGTTCCAACATGACTGAGGAGGAGTTCACGGCACTACTCAAGAATGTGCCCATGGACATCGGCGATTGGCAGGGTGTGGATCAGCCTGTCGATGAGCAAGTTAAAAAGACGGCCGGCGCGCGGGGTTATGTCTCGCGGTCGTACAGAAACTCAATCACTGGCGAGGTGGTAACGATTTGGCTAATTGTCGGCCACGCGAAGGATGTTTCTCGTCACACGCCAGATATCTGCTATCCGTCTTCAGGATTCACCACGCGGGCGCCGGAGAATTCGTTGCAGCCCTTCGTGTTTGACGGAAAATCGCTGGGCGATTTCTACACCAACACGTTTGTCAAAGAAGACGCTGGCGGACGGCAACTCGTCCGTGTCTTCTGGTCGTGGTATAAGCCGTCGGACGATGGCAAGGTGGAATGGAAAGCGCCGAAGATCGTGCGCTGGGAATTCGGCAATGCCCCCTCACTTTATAAGCTGTACTTCACCAGCAACATGAAGGGTTTTAGCGAGACCACCGATGAGAGTCCTTGCTTGAAGTTTTCCAAAGAATTCTTGCCAGCGGTGGACAAGGCGCTCTCGACAATTCAAGCTGCCCCGGCTGATCAAAACGACGCTGCCACCGCCGAACCGGCTGAGGAAACAGCAAGTTCGTAGGCTGGCAATTGCGTCGCATCGCACCACTTTCTTTACTGGGTTGCTTCCAGGGCGCAGTTGCTTCCAGGGCGCATTGTGGGCTGCTGACACGCCTTGCAGCCGTCGAGAAAATCGTAGCTTGGGGTGTGTCTTTCTGAAGTCCGCGGTATGCGGTATACTGAGGACATTGGCAGGCCGAGTTTGCCAGCCAACTTGTCGATCACCTTTTCATTGGAGTGGAACATGCCCCCAACCACGCTTCGTCAGTTGGTCGCTGCCGACGTGATGCAGCGCGACATGGTGACCGTTTCACCCACCGATACCTTGCGTGATGCGCTGGCGCTGATGACTGACAATCACGTGACCGGACTTCCGGTGATGGACGCCAAGTCAAGATGTATTGGGCTGATCACTGCGAGCGATATCCTCGGCTTCGAAGAAGAGCATGCTGAGGACAACGCGGATATCGGCATGATGCAGCACTTTAACAATGAGATTGGCCGTTGGGAAAGCGTGCCAATTTCAGCCTTTGGACTCGAAGAATTCGGCGACGTGCGGGTCGACGATGTGATGACACGCGAACTGCTGTCGGTGGAGCGCGATACGTCGCTCAAAGAAGTAGCGAACAAAATGATTGAAGGCAATGTCCATCGCGTATTAGTGATGGACGACCGCTTTAACCTCTATGGCATCATCACGTCCTTCGACTTCGTGCGCGTGATGGCGGAGTTGTAAGTGTCGCGGCTTTCGCCATGAACTTCTTTCCGTAGCGGGGAGTTCTCTCTCGATCGCCTCTCCAGCGAACTATGTTGTCCTTTGCCGCCAATCTCAGGTGTGCGGCGCGAATCCACTGTGCCAGCTGGCACACCGAGCCATGTCCACGCGCATTGCACATCAAGAACGCTGACAAGCTCTCTCGCGCCGTGACGAATAGAATTCCAGGGGGCATCGCTGCTGGTGGAAGCGCCTCTGCGATGGGCTTTCGGCCTTGCAGCAGACTTCGAGCTAAAGCAAAGAAGTGGAAGGTGTGTGATGAAAAAGCATCGACTCGTTACAACAGCCATTCGTTGGAGTGCTCGGCTCGCGGCTGCGGGGATGTTTGTGCTCGCGGGAATATTTTTCGTCGAACATCTACTGGAGTGGTTCATCAAGCCACTTCCTCTAACACCGCCCGGATTCGTCTGGATTGGGCAATTGTTGCATCTGGCTTACTTGCTCGCGCTCGCCGCAGGATGGAAATGGCCGCGGCTGGGTGGGATCACGTCGATCGCCATAGCGGTGATATTCTTGATCGACAAGAATCCGCCGCTGATTCTCCCGGCAGTCATGCCTGGCATCTTGTACTTGATTTCCTGGTACCTTGATCGCCCCCAGAAGATGCCGCTGACAACGTGACCTGTCGTGGCATCGCACGCCGACTCAAACCGAAAGTGGCTGTCCGTCTTCCAGCCCAAGCCGCTTCATTTTCTTGTAAAGTGTGGTACGGTTGATGCCAAGTTGGTCGGCGGTCTGATTGCGATTCCAGCCGTTTGACTCTAGCACGCCCAAGATGATCTGACGCTCGGGGCCTTCCAGCGCTTCCTTGAGCGTCCGCTGGCCACCGGGGCTCGCGAGCGTCATGTGGGTCGCACCACGAACTTCAATCGGCAGATCAGCCAGAATAATCACCGGCTCCTTACCCAACAGCACCGCTCGCTCGACCACATTTTGCAGCTCACGCACATTGCCGGGCCAATGGTATCGCTCGAGAGCGAGCAGCGCGTCCGGCGAGAAGCCGGTCACAGTGCGGCGGGCGTCTTCACGGACTTGGTCGAGGAATGAATGAGCGAGCAGGGGAATGTCGCTCACACGGGAGCGCAGCGGCGGTAGTTCGATGTTGATCACATTGATGCGGTAGTATAAGTCTTGACGGAAGCGGCCCTCGGCGACGGCCCTCGAAAGTTCTTCATTCGTCGCCAAGATCACCCGCACGTCGACTTCGTAGGTCTTCGTGCCGCCGACCGGTTCGAACTTCAGCTCTTGTAGCACTCGCAGTAGCTTCACTTGCATGGCCGGGCTGGCGGTGCCGATTTCGTCGAGGAAGATCGTGCCGCTGTCGGCTTGCAGGAACTTGCCCATTTTTTCGCCGGTCGCACCAGTGAATGAGCCAGCGACGTGGCCGAACAGCTCGCTTTCCAGCAGCGTTTCGGGCAGGGCTCCACAAGCAACCTCCACAAACGGCCCCTTTGCACGGCTGCTGCGTTTATGGATAGCCCGCGCGATCATGCTTTTGCCCGTGCCGCTTTCGCCGGTCATAAGCACGGTAGCCCGTGTGTCGGCGATGCTGTTGATCATGTCGTAGACCCGCATCATGTGCGGATCGCGGCCAATCACGTTATCGAGCCCGACGTGGCGATCGAGCTGAGCCCGTAGATTGGTGTTTTCATTGATCACGCTCCGCTGCGACAGTGCCCGCTCCACCGCCATCAGCAACTCATCGTCGATCAGCGGCTTGGTGAGGTAGTCGAAAGCGCCAGCGCGAATCGCTTCGATCGCGCCATCCGGCGTGCCGTAGCCCGTGAGCAAAATCACCTGGGCCGATGGCCAATTGCGGCGGCATTGCTCCAACAGATCGAAGCCATCGCCGTCGCCCAGCCGCACGTCGCAGAGCACCAGATCGTACGTCTTGCGACGCAAGCACTCGAGCGCGTCGGTGTAGCGCGCGGCCGTGTCGAGATCGTAGCCCTGGCCTCGCAGCCAATCGGCCATCGATTCCAGCACACGGCGATCGTCGTCCACAAGCAGCAGGGAAGATTTTTTCATGGTCGGCACAAATGGGGTCGGGTCGCAAATGGCGTGCAGCCGTTAGGGAATTCTAGCGCAGCACTGTCGCCAAATATCTACGTCACACCATAAACAGGGTCAACGAAGTGCCGATTTTGCCACTGCGGGCCCCCACTTGTGACGGCCATGACGGTCGTACCGGCGCCAAACGTCTCCCCAGCTGCGATGCAACGCATCGCCGGGGGTGCATACCTGGCGATATAATCGCCTCCGCTACGCCATTGCCTATCACAGAAAGACAGGACCCTCCGCCATGGCCCATATCTACCTCGCCATCGCCATCGTCTCGGAAGTGATCGCCACGACCGCACTTAAAGCTCACCAAGCCGCTGCCGAGCATCGTGGTGTTGATTGGCTATGTTACGGCGTTCTACTTCCTCGCGCTGTGCCTGCAGACAATGCAGATCGGCGTGGCCTATGCCATCTGGTGCGGCGTCGGGATCGTACTCGTCACGATCTCTGCCGCGATCGTCTACCGCCAAATCCCCGACGCTTGGGCTCTGCTCGGTATCGCGCTAATCATCGCGGGCGTTGCGGTGCTGAATTTACTTTCCAGATCGACGGTCAACTGACCAATCGACCATGGACTTTGTGGCGGCTATTGCCCTACAGCCGTGTTTGGCGTATTCCCACAGAGCGGCTATAATTGTTGAGTTGGCGATGGCCATGTCAGTCCCACACTTTCCTGTCACATCGCGCATCCAAAATCGCTAATCGTCCATGCCAAGGAAGCATAAAGCGGGCCGTCGAGGAGTCCCAATCGAGACAGCGATCGATACGCTAAAATTGTGGAAGGGTCGGAAGAGGATGGCTGCGATGTGGGTAGTTATCCCGGTTTGTTCTATGGCGGCTGTCACGGCGACGATCAACAGCAGGTTTTTGCTGAGCTTTGTCAGATCGTCGAAGAGACGATCGAGCGCATACGAAAAGACGGCAAACCCCTTCCGCCGCCGACCGTCGGATTGGGAGTCGTAGAGCGAATCAGCTGACGTGTGGAACGAGACGTCAATGGAAAAGGAGCGTAGCGATGCGGCTTCTTCGTAATGCTACCTTAGCGCTAGTCGGCATCGCATTTATGATCTACTTGATTGCCTTTGGCAGAATGGGCGGCATCCAGGGACTTCTTTTCATCTTTCCTTTTACGATGATCCCATTCGTCCTGACGGCATATTTCGCCGCAATTTGGCGCGCATTTTGGAGCCAGGCGGTTTTGCTCGTCACCACCGTAGCTTACGCCGCATGGTTTGTGTACATCTATGTGCAAGCAACAATTCTTCATCCAGATCCACAGAGCCCGATTGCATTTCTCTACGTGAGCATTTATGCGTTGCCGGTGCTGTTCCTACTTTGGATTTTGGCATGGGCGATCGACTGGGAGCGGAAGGACCGCTGGACGGACTGACCAACAGCCGCGGCATTGCAGATAGTTACCCCGCCCGCGGGTGCGCCTTCTCGTACGCCGCTTTGAGATTCGCGGTGCTGACGTGCGTGTAGATCTGCGTGGTGACGAGGCTCTTGTGACCCAAGAGTTCTTGTACGCTGCGAATGTCGGCGCCGCGGTCCAAGAGGTGCGTGGCGAAGCTGTGGCGGAGCGTGTGTGGGCTCGTTCGCTGGTCGAGGCCAGTTTCGCGGAGGTATTTTTCCAGCATCCGGGCCACGCTGCGGGTCGTAAGCCGGGTGCCAAAGCGGTTGACGAACACTGGGGCTTCGCGGCCGGCCGGCACTCGTGGCGAAAGTTCTCTCTTGGCCAGCCATTCTTTGAGGGCGCGAATCGCATGGGAGCCAATCGGCGCCAACCGTTCGCGTTTGCCTTTCCCGCGGACGCGGACGATACCGGCTTTGAAGTCGAGATCTCCATCGTTTAGCCCTACCAGCTCGCTCACCCGCAAACCAGCGGAGTAAAGCGTTTCCAGGATTGCCCGGTCGCGAAGTGCGGGCGGCTCGTTGCCTTGCGGCGCGGTGAGCAGTTTACCGACTTCGTCGGTCGAGAGCCAATGCGGCAGATTTTGCGACTTCCGCGGATTGCGGAGAGCTTTCCCTGGGTTTGCCTTGAGCCAGCCTTCGCGTTGGCCGAAGCGGAAAAAACTCCGCACAGAGGCTAGCCGACGGGCGATCGACGATTTGGCGTACCCTGCCTCATGCAGCGCCGAAACAAATCCCCGCAACTCGACGACGGTCACGCTCTCCGGGGCTGGGCAACCACCGTCTTCGTCCGCAAGGTACTCGGCCAGCGCCATCAAGTCTTCGCGGTAGCTCTTGAGCGTGTGCTCAGAAGCGCCGCGTTCCACGCGCATGTACTGCAGAAAGCTGCCGATTGCTTTGCGCATGAGAGTTGAGGGTTGAGTGTCGAGGGTCAGAACAGGAATCTCCGGCTCTCGAATCTCGACCACCTGCTCTCGACTCAAAAGCTAAAACAGCTCTTCGCTGTCGGTCACTTGCGGCAGGCCCAAGCGGCTGGCCTGCTTGCGCTGGCTGCGTTCTTCCGCCCGAATTTTTTGACTCAGCACCGCAGCGTCGTACCAGGAGAAGCTCAACTCCGGGTTCGAGGCATGACGGCCGAGCACGCGCAGCGTGTCGGCGCGATGGGCGTCGTCGTAAAGAAAGATGTAGCGTTCCTTGCCTTTGACCAGAGCGAGGACATTGATGTCGTCGTTCACGTGGATCATTCTCCGTCGAACAGAGCAGGGCGGGGGTGGGCCGACGATTGCTGCGGCAGCGTAGTCGGTGGGGTCTCGATTGATCGCTTCGTCGCTCACGTCGGTAACTTTGGCCGGCTTACCTGACCGGGACAAATGCTCGTCTCTAACAGCCTATTATCGGTTTTCTGGCCAGCGCCACACCACTCTTGATTCCCCAGCTCCGCCACGCGCGGCGAGCATTTCTGCAATGTGCATGTGACAGCAGAAGCGAATGAAGTCGTTGCTGCGCTGCAAGTAGGTCTGCCAGCCACCGAAGCGCGCATCGTCGCGGAAGGAATAGTAGCTGGCGAGCGCCTCTGTAAATTCACTATCATTTCCTAGGTAAATTCGCGTGTGCGTCATAACCGGACCCGTCGTGGGCAAACAGGGCGGACGGACTGGGCTCGGCGGCGGCGGGATAAAGCCGCGTTCATCAGGCCAATTCGGTGGTAACATAACAGCTGCGCCGATCGCACCGGCCATGCCGTTCGCGCCAGTCATGCCTGGCATACCGGGCACCGGTTCAAGCGATTGGTCGACTTGGAGATCGGAACTATTTTCGAAAGCCGCCTGTTGAATCGCCTGTTCGGACTTCGTCACTCGTGCGCCGGACGAGCTGGGTACCAGTTTTTCCCCGTCGACAGGCGGTTGGATTGGCACGAGCGGTCCGTTGTTCGGATTAGCGCCGGGTGGAGGTGCGGTAAAGCTCGGTTCGGCACAACTGGGCGATTGCGTCGCCAGCTGCGCCTTTGCCAACGCTAGCTCCGCTTCAAACACCAACGGAGCCGGGATAAATTCTTCGTCGGGAGTGCCCCAAGGGAGGCCGTAGCCGGCAGGAATTTCGTGAAAACCTGGATTTCTTGCGTACCACTCGACGCGTAAACCACACCGTGGCGGGTAGTACGGCGAATAATCCGTAACCGCCCCGACAACCACTGCATCGACCTCGAGCACATTGGCCAGCTTACGCACCCCAGCAGGATTCGAAAGATCGATTTGCTCGTCGATGATCGCCTCTTCCACAACGCCGACCGGCACCACTTCGAAGCCGGGCACAGCTTGCAGTTCGGCGAAGTAGGCCAAGGCAAACTCTCGGCCATCGACGGTCGATTCGTCGCTTTGATTGAAAAACGGCACCACCGCAATTTTCGAAAGTTGCGGGAACGGATTATGAATCACCGGCTGGTGTGAGATATCGGGGATGATCAAATTGCAGCCCGCGATATTGCCCAGCGCTAAGCCAGCAGCAAGAGCGGCGCACAGATAGCGGCAGCGGTGACGCAGACGACCAAACATCGGCTGGATAGCGAACGCGTTTCCAGCCCCCCTGCTAGCAAACATGCGCGCAAAGAGATACGCGCGAAAGGGTTATCGACTGACGCGAAATTAGGCTTGAGAGAAAAGTCAGAGAAGTGGCATGCAAATGCCGACTGGCTCACTGCTGGCACGTGTCGAATTCGGCATCATCATGCCGCGTCGCTAGCTTCCGCCACCGACGAATTGCTTTACCTCACCGAAGAAACAGAATATCGCTCCGCCTGTGAATAGCGTGAGCATCGGCCAAAAGGCGATTTCATTTTTCGAGTTGGCTGGGATATTCTGAAGCCGACATAATAATCCCACGACGAAAACGAACATCATTGCCGACTGCGTCCAAGCCATGACAATTATCAGCGATCAGGCCCGCCTTCCGAAGGGCGAGCTAATCGTCGCGACGCACCTGTCAGCGAAGCACAAAACAGCTGCCATGCCTGCGACGATCCCAATGCCCAGAGCCAATTTTGGAAATTTCACAGCGAATGCAAGAAAGAACGCGGCGACTGTCACCACCATCAACAGATGTACGAGAGAAAACTGCCAGCGTTGCGCGTTCATGCCTCGTTCTGCTCCAACCACGCAACATCAGCCAAATCCTTGGGACGACCGCATATGCGTTTATTCTTGAGCAATTGATCTCGACTGAGAAAGCTGACGTTTAACCCCTCAATGACAGCCTGTTTCCGCGTATTCCACGCTTCGTCAAATTCGACGCCACCAATCGAAGTTAGAATATCGATCCATTCGGGCGGCACACCGATTTGATACACTGTGTCGGGTGTGGTGAAAACTTCGCGCGCCAGATTCCGCCGGGGCGCTCCAAATCGTTCCAGCGCCAGCCACACTCGCTCAGAATTCTCTTTGGTCGGGCGCACCCAAAGAATGAGATCCCCGGTCGCACGCGGATAGCCGTGGGCGAAAGAGCGTGAGCACCCACGATCAGGAATTCAGCCCCGGCCGCGGATAACGTGCTCAACATGCCGCTGGAATCCTTGTTCAGCAACATTCCCGCCTTTTATGTCCCAGGCATCGACCGCCAGTTGCCACATCATTCCCAGACGCTCCTCTATCGACAAGTGGCGTAGATCATCGTCATGCCCTTGTTCGTGAAGCGTCCATGTGCGGACGATTTGGCGGTTGGCGTCGGTCATACCGTAATTCTACCACTTTTCGACGCGATTTGCCGGGTCAACTTCGCTTGCCTTGTTCCGGCAAATTTGCCACACTTTGCGGACTCTCTTCAATCACTGCAAGCTCCTGTCTCTGGCGTTCTTTGTGCGATTTACCAAATTCATCGGCCGTGTCGGTTGCCTTGCTGCCTTGCTGGCATCGCTCTCTGGGTGCGCAATTTGGGATCTGAAAAAGTTGAATCCAGAAAACTACCGCGACGACCGTGCCCGCGACATCGACGCGCGGCTCTCGGAAAATCGTACCATCGTGCAGAACCCGTTCTAGCGCCGATGGTGGGCAAAGCAGGGCTCAGATGGTATGCTCTCGGTTTTTTGAGGGCATCATGACAACCGCCAGCCAGCCCAATTCAGCCACTTTCAATTTGCTCTGTTCCCATGCCCGCGAAGTCGCCCTGTTACGATCCACGCAGTCGCTGCTGGAATGGGACGAGCGCACCAAGCTGCCGCCCGCGGGCGGAGAGTATCGGGCAGAGCAAGTGAGCTATCTGGCCGGGCTCATTCACCGTCGGCAAACGGAGCCGATCGTCGGCGAATATCTGCATCAATTGCTGGAGGGGCCGCTCGCTACCGATCGGCATAGCGACACCGGTGCGGTGATCCACAATCTGAAACGCGACTACGATCAAAAGACAAAGCTGCCACAATCGCTCGTCGAAGAACTCGCCCGCACCAGTGTCCTCGGGCAACAAGTGTGGGCCCAGGCGCGCAAGGCAAACGACTTCTCACAGTTCCAACCACTACTGCAAAGAACTATCGAGCTAAAGCAGCAGGAAGCCGCCGCTCTCGGTTTCGACGATGTGCCTTACGACGCACTCTTGGATCAGTTCGAGCCCGGTGCCAAAACGGCTGAAGTACGCCAGGTGCTGGTCGAACTGCGCGAGCAATTAGTGCCGCTGGTAGCTGCCATAGTCGACGGCGGCCGCCGACCGAACATGGATATCCTCCGCCGCCATTATCCCACGGCAACACAAGAGAAGTTCGGCCTGCAAGTGGCGACGGCAATCGGCTTCGATTTCAATGCCGGGCGACTCGATGTTACGCACCATCCCTTTTGCAGTACCTCAGGCCCGTGCGATGTACGACTCACTACGCACTACTACGAAGACTTCTTCCCCAGCGCGCTGTTTAGCATCTTGCACGAAGCAGGCCACGGCCTCTATGAACAAGGTTTGCGGGCCGACCAAGTCGGCTTGCCAACCGGCGAAGCAGTTTCGCTCGGTGTTCACGAGTCTCAATCGCGACTGTGGGAAAACCTCGTCGGTCGCAGCCAGGCATTTTGGCAGCATTTTTATCCCCAGCTGCAGCAGTCGTTCGGCGAGGCGCTGAGCGATGTGCCGCTGGAAGACTTTTACTTTGCCATCAACGATGTACGGCCTTCGCTGATTCGCATCGAGGCAGACGAAGCGACGTACAACCTGCACATCATGGTGCGGTTCGAACTCGAGCAAGCGCTGCTTATGGACGAACTGCGAGTGGCCGATCTACCCGGTGCCTGGCACGAAAAATACCAACAGTACCTTGGGGTTCGATCTCCAACCGACGCCGACGGCGTAATGCAAGACGTCCACTGGAGCGCCGGCCTCGTCGGCTACTTTCCCACCTACACGCTTGGCAATATCTATGCCTCGCAGTTGTTTGAGCGGGCCGAACAAGAGCTGGGCGACTTCGCTACCATGTTCCGCCGCGGCGACTTCAGGCCCCTCCGCGACTGGCTACGGATTCACGTTCATGAACCAGGCCGTCGCTATGCCCCGTCGCAGCTGGTGCAGCGAGTAACGGGCGAAGGCATCTCGCACGAGCCATTGATGCGGCACCTCCGCCATAAATTCGGTTTGCTCTATGGGCTAGTGTAGTTAACCTTACCGACCGTGCCGGAGTGCAAAGCTGGCAATGGCGTAATCGCTGGTATCGCTTGTCTCAACCGGTGTTACGCAGTAACCAGAGGCATGTGGGCCAGGATGGAATTCGAACGTGGTGCCGACCGCTCGCACTTGCCTCTTGCTGCGCCCAGGTTGCCCCAAACTAATCACAGCAAGAAGCACTTGCACCCCCACCACCGAGAAACATGCCTCGCAGCATTCCGCGCGGCATCAATACCATCGGCCGCGAGACCTACTGACCATCCTCAGCCTTCCTCCATCGCCGTCGTCTCCGCATCGGCTCGCCAAATTCGATAACGGCCTTCCACTCCTTCCGGTACATACAATACGATCGGCAATCGGCTGTTGTAGCGCGTGATGAAGCGCTCTCCCCCCAGCGAGATGAACCGCTCCACTTTGGGCTCGTCTGGATCTGCAGCCATCAGCGTACCCGCCAGCGGTCCCAGCTTGCTGACGACAAATTTCGGAAATCCCCAACCCTTGATCGTTTCTTCTGCAATCTTGCCGCCGAAGAAGTAGCGGTTCACCGCATCGACTTCCACCGTCTTGCCCACGATCAACTCCACCTGAAACTCTGATTCATCCTCCTGCTGCGGAAGCGTAAGCACATAGCGGATCATACCCTCCCCCGCCGGCGGAAAAGCCTGTATATTGTCGGCCGCCCGACTGGCCAGCACACAGAAAAACAACGCGAGGCCGACAACAGCAACGATTGACTTCATAGCAACTCCTGATGGCATTCAAATTGCTGGCTGGAACGATCAAACAAGAAAACGGGTAGCCCAGGTTGTCCCCAGCCTGGGCGCAGCAAGAGGCAATTGCGAACGGACGGCACTACGTCGCGGGTTCAAACTTGGCACCACAGCCTCTGGTTGCTGCGCAACACCGGTTGCCTCAACCGGTGATACCTGTTCCTCGACTCGTCATGCGTGATTCGTCATTGATTTCCAGCCAGCACTTGTATACTGGGAGGGAGCGGGACGCCGAGACCGGTCTGCAGTTCGATCGCCGCGTGCCACTCCCCCTCCGCCAGTGCTTTGGACGAATCATCCCGCACCGCGGCACCGATCAAGTCCACTCCAACTGGAGCAGTTGAGCAGTTTGTTCCCGCCCGACCCCCCGCTGGAGCGTCCCGTCAATAAAATTTGCCTTGTTCGTCCCCGCCACGCTACAATCTGAGTCACATGACAGTTTGTCTCATGAAAGCTTGTTGTTCCTTCAATCAGAAGTTATCCCTTCTACTTCCCCAGTATTTTATGGCGCTCCAGGCGTCTCGGCGGTTTCTATGGCTTACCTCTTAATTATGTCGCTTTTTTTGATCACCGCAGCCCAGGCAGAGGAACCAATCGACCCGGCGATCACGCCCGAGGTGCTCGAAGCGTTTAGTCCAGGATCGTTCGACGACGACGGCTTCAAATTGCCGTACCGGCTGATGTCGCCCAACGTAGAGGAGGGCAGCGACGAGAAGCGGCCCCTGCTGGTTTTCTTGCACGGCTTCGGCGAGCGGGGAGACGACAACCAGCGGCAACTGATCCACGGCGGGGCAATGTTCGCTTCGTCGGATTTTCGAGAGCGGCATCGCGCCTTCGTCTTGGTGCCGCAATGCCCCGCCGGCAACCAGCCCGGCTCCGACGACCCGCTGATCTGGTCGTTGTTCCTCCGGCCGACGAACGGCTCGGTGCCGCTGGGGACCGACCTCCCGCCGGCTCCGCCCATGCACGCGGTGCGCGCACTGGTCGACCATCTCGTGGAAACCCTGCCGATCGATCCTGATCGGATTTACGTTTCAGGCCTTTCGATGGGGGGCTACGCGACCTGGGAGATGGCTGCGCGCGAACCGGATTTCTGGGCCGCGGCGGCGCCGATCTGCGGCGGCGGCAACCCGGCGTGGGGCGCGCGGCTGACAAAACTCCCCTTGTGGGCCTTCCACGGCGACGCGGACACCGCCGTCCCGGTCGAGCGTTCGCGCGAAATGATCGCCGCGATCAACAGCGCCGGTGGCCAAGCCATTTACACCGAGTACCCCGGCGAAGGTCACGGGAGTTGGAACCCCACCTTTGCAAGCCGGCAGGTGTGGGATTGGCTGTTCGCCCAGCACCGCTAACGCGGCGGGCTTCACCAATCGCTTGGCCTGTTATTACTCGACGCCCGAGGCCTGGAGCTTTTCGTCGCACCTGGCCAAAAATAATCGTTGAATCTGGCCACCTTACTTGTTAGAAACACCTGTACAGTATCTACGACTGCGCTTCGTGTCGAGGCAATGCCCTCCGTGAATGGCGCATAGCCAAACTAGCAGATCGACAAGGCGTTTCCTCCGCCACGGTGTGCCGCAGCCACGGTTGGCAGCAGCGCGCTCTTTGACAATTCGAATAAGCGCGCTCAGCGATTAGTTTTGCGGTTTGCAGACCGCCAGCCCTGGTGGTGTGCCCAGGCCACCCACGGGGGCGGCTGCGTTCGTTTTCCGCGCGTCGTGCGAAGATTGATCCCAGTTGGGGGTTCAAAATCAGCCTACCCGCCCCGTAAAACCGCTGTCGCCTTCGAAGGCGACACCAAACCTGCAGTGAAATGCTTCATCGCAAGCCGTACCCCACTTGGCCCAAGCATTGCATGAGAATTCAATCAAAATCTTCTTCTTCCGGTCAAACCTTGCCGACTGTGCCGCCTACGCAGGAGTGCGACGCTGGCCATGGCGTAAACTTGAGCGATTTCTCCTGATTTCCGATGGCCCCGCGCGAATAGCCAAAGGTACACTTCCTAGAACGCGCGGCTTGTTCCGAACATATCAGATTTGCCGCGTGCGCATTGCAACTTGAGCTGCTTCCCACGGAGTTCCCCTCGCCATGGCTTCGGTGGCTATTTGCCCGCATTGTTATCTGCAGCTGGTCGTACCAGCCGACGTTGAGTCAGACGAACGGGTCGAGTGCCCTACATGCGTCACACAGTTTGCAATCGACGAGGCGGTGCTGCGGGTGATTCCGGAAGTCGTGCGGCAGGCAAAGCCGCCCGCGTTTGAAGTGGCCGCTGGCGCAGGGAACGCGATCAAACGTAACGACATCAAGGATGTCAGCCCTCGCGATGCCGGCCATCACGATACTGATGAAATCGAAATCATCAAGGCGCGGATCGAAGCACAGCTCGCAGCGAATGGTCTGTCCGAAGCGACAGAGAGTGTACTGCCTTTAAATCCGCCGGCTGATCAAGTAACCCAGCCGGCGTCGGACAGTGCGGCACAGGCGGATGTCTCGGCACAGGCGGATATTATTATAGAACAGCTCGGCTATGATCTGGCTGCGGAGACGCAGAGTGATGAAATACACTTCGACGATTCAACCGAGCATGCTGAAACGGCGGTCGACTTGGAACCTGAAACGCTCGAACCGAAATTAGCCCGGCCAGCCGTGGTTACGCTGGCTGACATGCTGACACCGCAAGACAAAGCTCAAGGCAAATCTATTGATGACAAGGAAGTCTCCGGGCCATCGTTTGACTTGCCGAACGTTCCCTTGATACCTGACCATGCAGCAACGGTCGAATTCGACTCCAGCCTACAATTCGGTCCGGCTGCCGAAACAGAGTTTGCCTTGGAGGATGTCGATTTTGCGAAAGTGCCCACCGATGATTGGATAAAGGCAGACTCAACTTCGGGTGAAATTCCAGAGGCAGCCGACGAAAACACCTTGCTTGCCGAACCAGTTTTCAAGGAGCCCCAGCCGGCTGCGGCCGCCCCTCCGTTCGTTGTGCCTTCCGTTCCGCGCGTGCGGAAGCAGCGGCGTGTGGTCCGAAAACTGGTGGGTATTGCGGCAGGCGGTATTATCGGGGTATCAATCGGCTACATGGTGCTGCTCTATTTGCGGGGGGCCGAAGGCGACTTTTTGCGCATTGCCAGATTTCTGCCGGATGCAGTGCTGCCCGTGTCATTGAAGACGGAAGCAACGGCTGTTGCACGATCCGCTAGCACGGTCGCCCCGGCGGCAGCGGGTGAGTCGCTCAACGTGCCAGCCGGCTACGATGAAGAACTCGCAACGCCGGATGAATCGCTCGCCCACGACGAGTCCGGCGACGACGATCGATACGGTGCCGATCACAGCAGTACCGATCACAACAACGTCGAGCCGTCGCCTCTCGAAGAACCCGCAGCCGAGCCCATTGCGGAGGCAACTCCGGCAGCGAAAACACGACCCGTGGACGGCCCAACTTATTCCATCGATCAATTGGCAACGGCACTCGAAGTCGGCAAAGAAGCGCAAGCGGGGCTAGTGGTTGGTGACTTGAGCGATGCCAACGTTCGACGCACCAAGGGCATGAGTTACGCCAAGTTGTGCGATTTGGCCAGCGCGGTTGTATTTATCGACCCGGCTGCACCATCGATCGAAAGCGAGGCCGCCATCAACGCTACGTACCGTCTGTTCCTCGAGACGCTCGCCGACGCTCATACCCAGAAAGAGGTTTCCCGGATTGCAGAAGTCTGGGTCGATTCGCCCCATCGACGTCACGGCGGCATTTTCCTGACAGGAGAAGTCAGCGACGGAAGAATTGCTGGCGATCTCTACGAATACGTGCTCGCTACGGAGAGCGGCAGCCGGTTCACGCTCCTGATGCAGGAACCGCTCGATCCGATGCTCGAAGGCATCGGTCAACAGGTGGGCATTATTGGCTCGATAGTCGACCGTCCGGCTCAGAGTGTTGCTGGTTACCAGGGCACCGCGGAGCGGGTGATTTGGGTCACACAGCTGATCTCACTTGATTAGCGTCAAATTATCGGCGGAAAAAGTTGGCAGCGCCCCACTTTTGGGCTGCCCTCGTATCTGCCACAATTTGGAAGCTAAGTTGATCCGTTAATTCTCAGTTCCGACGCCACGCTGCCCATGATTATCGCTGTTGCCAAAGAGACCTTCCCCGGTGAGCGGCGCGTTGCGTTGGTGCCCTCGTCGATGCCCGCGCTCACAAAACTCGCTTGCACTGTACGAGTTGAGAGCGGCGCGGGATTGGCGGCAGGATATTCGGACGATGCCTATCATGCGGCAGGCGCCGAAATCGTCACCGATCGCCGCGAGTTGTTCGCATCCGCCGATCTGGTATTGCAGGTCCGAACGCTGGGCGCGAATCCCGTGGCAGGCCGCGCGGATCTCGATCTCATGCACGATGGCTTGGCAGTCGTTGGCACGGCCGACCCACTGGGCAATGCCTCGGCCGCAAAGGAACTGGCCGTTTGTGGCGTGACGCTGTTCGCGATGGAACTGATTCCACGCATCACACGAGCTCAAAGCATGGATGTGCTGTCTTCGATGGCAACCATTGCCGGTTACAAGGCAGTGTTGTTGGCGGCAAACCATTTGCCGAAGATGTTTCCGATGATGATGACCGCCGCTGGAACTCTTACACCAGCCAAGGTGTTCGTGATTGGCGCAGGGGTTGCCGGTTTACAGGCGATCGCCTCGGCAAAACGGCTGGGCGGCATCGTGCATGCCTACGACGTACGGCCGGCGGTTAAGGAACAGGTAGAAAGCTTGGGAGCAAAGTTTGTCGAGATGCCGCTCGCCGCAGGCGATGCCGAAGGGGCCGGCGGCTACGCCAAACAAATGGACGAAGAGTTCTATCACAAACAGCGCGAATTGATGGCCCAAACCGTGGCGGCAAGTGATGTCTGCATCACGACGGCTGCGATTCCGGGAAAGAAATCGCCCTTGCTCGTGACGGCCGAAGCGGTGCGCGGCATGGCGGCTGGCTCGGTGATCGTTGATCTGGCCGCTGAACGCGGTGGCAACTGTGAGCTGACCAAGCCCGATGAGACGGTAGTAGAGAACGGCGTCACCATTCTCGGTCCCACGAACTTGCCCAGTGAGGTCCCCGCCCATGCCAGCCAGATGTACGCGAAAAATCTGACCAACTTCGTTGCTTTAATCGTCCGCGACGGCAAGCTGCATTTGAACTTGGATGACGAAGTCGTTCGTGAGACACTTGCCGCGCATCGGAGTGAAGTCATTCATCCGCGGCTCCGCGAGCTCTTGGAATTACCGCCGCTGGCCACTCCCCCGCCCGGCAGCCCGCCCGTCGATCACTTGGCAAATCAATCCTGAAGAAAGCCAACGGAACAATTTCATGGACCTGATCACCGCGATTACGATCTTCACGCTGTCGATTTTCATCGGCTTCGAGATCATCACCAAGGTTCCACCCACTTTGCACACGCCCTTGATGAGCGGTTCGAACGCCATTAGCGGGATTACGATTGTCGGAGCAATCCTCGCCGTGCGGACTGGGGTGGGATGGTTCGGTGCGATCCTTGGATTCGTGGCAATTGTGCTGGCGATGGTCAATGTTGTGGGCGGTTTCATGGTCACGCATCGTATGCTTTTGATGTTCCGAAAAAAGAAGTAATTGCCGCATCCTATGCACCATCTCGACCAAATCTTGACGTTCGCCCAACAAGGCCCGCTGCTGGGAGCACCTGGTGCCGAGGAGACCACCGCCGCAGTCAGCGCTGCGTTCGATACCGCGTCGTTGTACTCGCTGGCGAATCTGGCTTACCTGATTGCTTCGGTGCTGTTCATCTTGGGAATCAAGGGCATTACCCATCCCCGGACTGCTGTTCGTGGTAATCTGCTCGGTGCGGTCGGGATGTTGATCGCGATACTGGCGACGGTCTGGCAATTGAATTTGTTTTCCTTCGGCGTGGCAGCCGTGGCGATGACCATTGGCGCTGCGCTCGGCTGGTTGCTGGCGACGCGGGTTGTCATGACGCAGATGCCGCAGTTTGTGGCGCTGTTTAACGGTTTTGGCGGCTTGGCCTCGTTGTTGGTGGCCGGTTCGGAGGCTTTCGCTGGATTTCCGGGAGCTCACGATCTGGCGGCGTCGGGCGTTGCAGCAGGGCTGACCGGGTTGATCGGCGCGGTGACTTTTACCGGCTCGATGATCGCTGCCGGCAAATTGCAGGAACTAGAAATCTTCCGCAAGCCGTGGAGTTTTTCTGGGCAGCAGCTTGCGAATGCTGCGTTGCTGGTAGTTTGTCTCGCTCTGGCGCTGGCGCTGGCCGATGGCAGCGGTTGGCCCTACTGGTTGATCGTTGTGGCGGCATCCATGCTTGGTGTACTGCTGGTCGTGCCTATCGGCGGTGCAGACATGCCGGTGGTGATTGCCCTATTGAATTCGTATTCGGGTCTGGCGGCGGCGGCGGCTGGCTTTGTGATCAACAACAACGTGCTGATCATTGCCGGGTCGCTGGTCGGAGCTTCCGGCGTGATTCTCACTAGTATTATGTGCAAGGCGATGAACCGTTCGCTGACCCACGTGCTGTTCGGCAAAATGGAAGCTGCCGGCGATGCACCCTCGGCCGACGAAGTGTACGGCGGCAAGGTAAAGTCCACGTCGCCCGAAGAAGTGGCCATGCTGCTCGATGGGGTCCAGCGCGTAGTGATCGTGCCCGGTTATGGCCTGGCGGTGGCGCAGGCACAACACGTTGTCCGCGAGTTAGCCGACTTGCTCGACAAACGCGGTGTGACAGTCGAGTATGCCATTCACCCGGTTGCCGGCCGGATGCCAGGACACATGAACGTGCTGCTAGCCGAGGCCGATGTGCCCTACGACCAGCTCAAGGAGATGGACGCCATCAACCCGACCATGTCGCAATGCGATGTGGCGATTGTGATCGGGGCCAATGACGTAGTGAACCCGGTGGCGAACACCGATCCGAAGAGCCCGATCGCAGGGATGCCGATCATCAACGTCGGCCAGGCCCGCACGGTGATCGTGGTCAAACGGAGCCTCAGCCCGGGCTTTGCCGGCATTCCGAATCCGCTTTTCGCGGCTGACAACACGCTCATGCTCTTCGGCGACGGCAAAAAAGTGCTGGTGGAGCTGGTGGCGGCGCTCAAAGAGGCGGGCTAATTTCTTTCCGCCCTTTTCTGGTCACGACGGCATCGCCGGCAATTCTGTCTCGCACAAAACAAGCAGTTGCTTGAAAGCGGCAAATGCCCTAGAATTGGCCCATTGCTACTGAGAATCAATCTCAGTTTATCTCGACTTCACAATTCCTGGTTTTCAATATGAACGACGCGATACCGCTATCTCTACTCCGGGCGGGGGAAATTGTCGAAGTTCGGCAAGTAGTTGGCCTCCCAGAGCAGGTTCGTCGGATGGAAGAGCTTGGCCTGCATCGAGGTGCGCGCTTGGAAATGGTCCGGCCTGGCTTGCCCTGCATTGTGCGAGTGGGCAGTAGCCGGCTCTGCATTCGCCATGGAGATGCCGTCTCTGTGTTAGTCGCTCAAAGGATATCGGCATGACACGCTTAGCGGCAGAACTTGCGGTTGGCGAAGTGGGGCGAGTCGTTCGCGTTGTCGGCACCGACGAGGTCAGTCGCCGTTTGCTGGAGATGGGGGTCACACCGGGCGTCAAGATCCGCCGCTTGGGTGCGGCACCCCTTGGTGACCCGCTTGAGTTCGAACTCCGCGGCTATCGTCTCAGCCTGCGGAAGGCAGAAGCGCAGCACGTTGAACTAGACACCGACTCACTATAATGTGATTCAATATCGTCACACAGGGCACGGAGTACACACGGAGAAAAAAAACGAAGTTAACAGATTGCATTAGTTTTTTCTCCTCTGCGCCCTCTGTGGTTAATCTCCAGCAATGACTACGGCTGCTGCCAATCGAGCGATCCGTATAGCTGTGGTCGGGAATCCGAACACAGGAAAGTCCACTCTGTTTACGGCGCTAGCCGGGGTGCGACAGCGAGTCGGCAATTATCCGGGCGTCACGGTCGAGAAGAAAACCGGCCACTTGCGATACAACGGGCACACGTTCGAACTGATCGACTTGCCGGGAACCTATAGCCTCGCACCCCATTCGCCGGATGAGATGGTCACGGTCGATGTGTTGTTGGGCCGAGGTGTGGGTGAATCGCCGCCAGAAGTCGTGCTTTCGATCGTCGATGCGAGCAATCTGGAACGAAACCTATTTTTGACGAGTCAGGTACTCGCCCTTGGATTGCCGACGGTAGTCGCACTCAACATGGTCGACATCGCACGGGATCGGCAGATTGAGATCGACGTGCCGGCGCTGGCACAGCGACTAGGCGTGCCTGTTGTTGAGATTCAGGCCAATCGTCGCTCAGGGCTAGAAGAGCTCAAGGCGTCGCTGGCATTGGCCGCAAATGAACAAACGGCAAAGCGTGAAAATCCGTTGCCAGCCGAGTTCACGCGAATTGCCCGTGAAGTGGGCGAAACGTTCCATTCGGCGCGTGGCGAGGCACTACCTGCTTTTCTGGTCGAGCGACTGCTGTTGGATGGCGATGGCTATTTGGAGCAGGAATTGTTCCAAGGCGATGCTGCGATTACGGCCAAACTGTATCACGCGAGGGAAGCACTCAGGGCGGCCAATTTGCCCGTGCCGGCCGTCGAAGCGCTGGCCCGATACGATTGGGTCGCTCGAACCCTCCAAGGCATCGTCCGTCGCCCCGATGTTCACCAGCGCACCACCAGTGACCGCTTCGATGCCGTGTTAACCCATCGCTGGTGGGGCACGATCATCTTTCTTGTGGTGATGGCCCTGTTGTTTTCATCGATCTTTATCTGGGCCGATCCGCTGATGGGCTTGGTCGATACGGCCGTGGGGAGCCTTGCAGAGTTTATCGAAATGCACCTGCCTACCGGCGCGTTGCGATCGCTGCTGGTTGACGGAGTCATCGGGGGCGTCGGGGCGGTGGTGATTTTTCTGCCACAAATCCTGATCCTATTTTTTTTTATCGCACTGTTAGAAGATTGCGGTTACATGGCCCGTGCCGCGTTTCTTATGGACCGCTTGATGGCGGGCGTAGGACTCAGTGGCAAATCGTTCATTCCTTTGCTGTCGTCCTTTGCCTGTGCGGTGCCCGGCATCATGGCCACTCGGACTATCGAAAACCGGCGCGACCGGCTGGCAACAATTCTCATTGCACCGTTGATGAGCTGTTCCGCCCGGCTGCCAATTTACGTCATTCTCATCGGCGCCTTTGTGCCAGCCGAGCGCTACTTGGGAGGCATTGTCGGGTTGCAAGGGTTGACGCTGCTGTCGATGTACGCGGTCGGTGTGATTGTGGCGATTGCCGTGGCTTGGGTGCTCAAGAGGACTATTCTGCGCGGCGAAACCCCACCGTTCGTGTTGGAGCTTCCCAGTTACAAACTGCCGTCGGTGCGGAATGTCGTCTATCGAATGACCGAACAAGGCTGGTCGTTTATCGCCCGGGCTGGCACTGTCATCTTTGCGGTGACGATAGTCGTCTGGGCACTGGCCTATTATCCGCGGTCGGACGAAAAAATAGCCGCTGAGATTGCGACCCAGCGAGCTGAAATAGCTGCGGCAGGTGCCTCAAGCGACGAGCTGGCCGCGTTCGATGAACCCGGCCACCTGGAACGACTCTCCGCCAGTTTGCATCAGCAGAAAAGCTTCCTTGGCCAGTCAGGAAAGTGGATCGAGCCGGTCGTGCGGCCACTCGGATGGGATTGGCGGATCGGGGCGGCGGCGATAGCGTCGTTCCCGGCCCGCGAGGTAGTGATGGGCGTTTTAGGCGTGATTTATCAGCTCGGGCCGGATGTCGACGTCGGCGAAGCAAGTGAACAAAGCCGGCTGGGCGACCAACTTCGCGCGGCCCGCTGGGACGACACAGGTGTGCCAGTCTATAATTTGCCGGTAGCCCTCTCGATCATGGTTTTCTTCGCTTTATGTGCCCAGTGTGCGGCGACGCTCGCGGTGATTCGCCGTGAGACGAACAGCTGGCACTGGCCGGTGTTTACATTTGTGTACCTGACTTTGTTGGCTTACCTGGGGGCGCTGGTCACCTACCAGATTGGAATTCGTTTACTCGTTTATTTGGCGGCTTAGAGCCATGCAAGACATTCTCGCCATCTCGATCGTGGCGCTGGCGGCGAGCTATTTGGCTCGCAAGGCGTGGATGCGCTTTGCGCGCAAGCAGGCCGGCACTTGCGGCATGTGCTCGAACTGCATCGCGCAGGATCCCATCAAATCTCGCCCGCTCGTGAACATCTCGTTAGACGCCGCAAAAAAGTAAATGAGTATCGCGACGAATCGCAGCACCAGCCGGCACCACACGTTCTCGGCCCATCAAAAGCAGCGGCTGCAACGGCGGCTGCTGGCGTGGTATGCCGATCATGCGCGTGACCTGCCCTGGCGGAAGTCGCGTAATCCGTATCGTGTTTGGGTCAGCGAGGTCATGCTGCAGCAGACGCAGGTGGCGACGGTCTGCGATTATTTCCAACGCTTCATCACGGCATTTCCTGATGTGCAGGCCCTGGCAGTCGCAGACGAGCGACAAGTATTGCGACTGTGGGAAGGCCTCGGCTACTACCGCCGCGCGAGGCAATTGCAGGCTGCCGCCAAGTGTGTCGTCGCTGAGCACGCGGGCCAGTTTCCGCAGGATGTTCTAGCGCTGCAGACACTCCCAGGCATCGGCCGCTACACCGCGGGCGCGATTGCCTCGATCGCATTCGATCAGCGGGCACCGATTCTCGAAGCGAACACAATTCGACTGTTGAGCCGTCTGATCGCTTACCGTGACGATCCGCTTAAGGCCGCCGGGCAACGCGTTCTCTGGCAAACGGCCGCTGATATTCTCCCGCACCAGGACGTTGCCCGCTTCAATCAATCGCTGATGGAACTCGGCTCACTCGTCTGCACGCCGGCCGAACCGAAATGCGAGACGTGCCCAATCAAAGGCCTGTGTAGAGCTTATAGGGCAGGATTGCAGCACAACATCCCGCGACCGAAAGCCAAACAACAGTACACCGACGTTCGCGAAGCGGCCTTCCTGATCCGTCGTCGTGGTCGCACGCTAATGCGGAAATGCGGCGCAGGCGAACGTTGGGACGGGCTCTGGGATGTTCCTCGCTTCGCGCTCGATGCCGAGGGCCCACTCTGTGCCAAAGACGAGCTCATCGAAAAAGTTCGCCTGCAGACCGGCATCACTTGCGCCCCCGGATTGCTGGTGAAGACGCTTAAACATGGCATTACCCGCTATCGCATTACGCTCAATTGCTACGAAGCCAAATACTTATCCGGTCGAATTCAAAACGCGAAGTGGATCGCGAACGCCGAACTGGAGAGTCTCCCGCTGAGTACCACCGGTCGGATGATCACAGCACTCTTGGACTCATAAGCCGGTCTACCGCCGCACCAATATCTGCTTCGCGCATCAGCGATTCGCCGACGAGAATTGCATCGACACCCGCAGCCTGCAACTGTTCTACGTCGGCGCGCGTCTTGATGCCGCTCTCGCCCACCAGCACGCAGTCGTCCGACAATAGCTGGCGCATGCGAACAGTGTGGTGGAGATCGACCTCAAACGTATGCAAGTTGCGATTGTTGACGCCGATGAGCGTCGCGCCAGCCTCCAGCACACGCGACAAATTAGCCGGCTCGTATAGCTCCACCAACGGTGTCATGCCTAGTTCGCACGTTTCATTGAATAGCTTACGCAAATTGCAGTCGTCGAGACACTCAGCGATCAGGAGTACTGCATCTGCTCCGGCGACACGAGCTTCCAAGAGTTGGTACGAATCGAGAATGAAGTCCTTTCGCAGCACCGGCAAATCGACGGCCGCACGAACCGCGGTGAGATAGTCGAGGTGCCCTTGAAAGTGAGGCTCGTCGGTGAGCACGCTGATGCACGAAGCCTCATGGGAGTCATAGATCTTGGCGATCGTCACCGGGTTAAAATCGGCCCGGATGAGCCCGGCCGAAGGGCTCGCCTTCTTCACCTCGGCAATCAGCTTAATTGGACCATCAGCCGCTAGCGCCGCAAAGAAATCTCGCACCGGCGAGGCATCTGCAAGTCGTGCCTGCAGTTCCTGCTTTGGCCGAACCGCTTTTGCCCGTTCGATCTCGGTCCGCTTCGTGGCTACGATTTTGTCGAGGATTGTCATCTGTGCCTTGAGTTTATTGCTGCTGCTGCTGTTGCTGCTGCTCGGCGTAACGCTCGAATAAAAGGAGCGGCACGCCGTCCGACGGGTTCCGGTTCTTCGAGAGTTCGGCGAAACCCAATCGGAGAACCTCAAGTGCCGCATCGACTTGCTCCGGTTGGCAAAGTGCATTGCTCGGCAGCAGCATGTCATCGATGTTCGGGAACAACTCGACCATGTTGCCCTCGGGATCATCGACCACTGGTATGATGAAACCCGTCGCCCGTGGCTCCAGTCGATATCGGATCCCGCGTCGCTCGAGCTCGGCCTTGATCGTATTGGTGTCGGCAGCGATTTTCACGGCGGCGTGGCCATAAGAAGTCGACGATGGTTGCGGCCGCACCCGACGAAACACTGCAGCGCTACCATCCCAAACAAGGTCCCACGGCCAAAACTCCAACAGGCCGTCGAATACCGCCTCCGGATGATTAATCTTCACGATCACAATCCCCAGGGGAGACATCACAGGGTGCAAGAAAAACTGGCCTTCAAACAACTTGGCATACCAACGCCCCAGGGCGAGCGGGTCGTGGGCACGGAAGGCGAAGTGGAGGAGTTCAGAGGTCTTCATGCGGATTTTCGTCTTACTTTCGAAGCCACTTCTAGTGGAATCGTCCTTTGTAACTGCTATACACCCCACCATCTTAACGCATCGGACACAAAACGCTATCGTTGACAGCAGCCGTGAGCTGCGCTTGCGGCAAAAACAACGTGTTTCAGCATTTCGCTTGGCGGCGCTTCCGAGTATCATCGCCGCGATTTTGTTTCTAGCTAGCAGGGGGTTTGAGCTGCCATGACCGCCTTCCGTACCGAACGCGACACGATGGGTGAGATGCAAGTGTCGGCCGACGCGCTGCATGGCGCGTCAACAGCACGGGCCGTCGAAAACTTCCCGGTTGCCAATGAGCCTGTGCCATCGAGTGTGATCCATGCGTTTGGATACTTGAAGGCCGCCTGTGCAGAAGCAAACCTGGAACTTGGGAAACTTGACCAGAAACTCGCCGACGCGATTGTCGCTGCGTCGCAAGAAGTCGCCACCGGTAAGCACGACGATCATTTTCCTGTAGATATCTACCAGACCGGTTCCGGCACTTCGACCAACATGAACGCCAACGAAGTGATCGCCAACGTGGCGAACGTGAAGCTCGGCTTCGGTGTCGGAGTCAAAGGCAAAGCGGGTACGGTCCATCCAAACGACCACGTCAACATGGGGCAGTCATCGAACGACACATTCCCCGCGGCGATGCATGTGGCGGCGGCGCTGGTGGTCAGCAGGCAGTTGATTCCGGCGCTCGAGCGGCTGCATGTGGAACTCGCGGCAAAGGCCAAAGCGTGGGACAAGATCGTCAAAATCGGCCGCACCCATTTGATGGATGCCACCCCGATCCGAGTTGGCCAAGTGTTCGGCGGCTATGCAGCTCAAGCAGAATACTCGGTTATCCGGGCCCAGCGGGCGCTCAACCGTCTGCAGGAAAATAACCCGATCGGCGGCACAGCCGTTGGTACCGGCATCAACACTCATCCGAAATTTGCCGAGCAGGTGTGCCACTCGCTCTCGCGTGAACTGGGCATTCAGTTCACCGAAGCGGCAAACCATCCGGAGGCCCAAGCTGCGAAAGATTCGTTCGTCGAAGCCCACGGCGAGCTCAAAACGATCGCCGTCTCACTGACTAAAATCGCTAACGACATTCGCTGGTTGGGTAGCGGTCCAAGATGTAGCATTTTCGAACTCTCGCTGCCGGCGACGCAACCCGGTTCGTCGATCATGCCGGGCAAGGTGAACCCCGTGATCTGTGAATCGGCGATGCAAGTCGCCTGCCGCGTGCTCGGGAATGACACGGTGGTGACCACGGCTGCTTTGGGTGGCATCGGCTCGCTGTTCGAGCTGAATGTGGCGATGCCCGTGATGATCGACGCTTTTATGGAGTCAACGAAGCTGCTGGCCAATGTGTCGAACGTGTTTGTTGACAAGTTGCTGGTGGGGCTGGAAGTGAATGAAGAGCGGTGCAGCCAATTGATCGATCAATCGCTGATGATGGTCACTTCGCTCGCACCGAAGATCGGTTACGAACAATCAGCCGCAATGGCTAAGGAAGCCTTCAAGTCGGGCAAGACGATCCGCGAACTATGTCTGGAGAAGAAAATACTTCCCGAGGCGGAACTCAACGACGCGCTCGATCCTTGGAAGATGACTGAACCACAAGCATAAGAGCCAGTAGTCTCGAATACCAATAACTTAATGGCGGGCCCGTCCCGCTCGACCTGGAGGTCGATGCACGATGGCAAGGAAGCTATCAAGTATCGCAAGGAACACTGTTGCGCTTTGTACCGCGACCGCCGTATCGCTCATCGCCTTGCGCGCCGCAGCTCAGGCAGAGCTGCGCGTCTCGGCACCCTCAACCGATGTCGTAAATCCGTTTGCTGCAAAGCAATCTACCGGGGAAAGGCCTGCACCAGCTAACCCCGTTCCGACTACCGATTCGGGCCTGCCTAGACGGTATCAAAACCCGTTTGCACAGCGGCCTTCGGAACCACGTTTTGTGACGCCCCGATTGCAACCCGGTACATTGAGCCGTTGGCATCGCGTGAATCCTCCGCACGCAACTCCGGCACACTTTGGTCCGTTAGACAAGAGACAGATTCGAGCGATCAATCCAGAGGTCGAGAACACCGCTGCAGCGGACGAAGCCACGGATGACGAGTGGGATCTGTTGGGCCCACTTGCAGTGCAACAGCGTCGCTCGACGCTGTTCGCACTCCCCGAAAGCGAAGAGGCGGAGCCTCTCAATCCAGAATTTCCACCTGATCCGAGCTTTTATGGCACGGAGAGCTTGGATCAACCCTCGTGGCTCGCGCCCCACGAAACCACCGCTGCCAGCCGAAGCGAAAACGTCGGCAATTTCACGCCGCCTTCGCGCGCCGCCGCACAGCCGCTCCAGGACCCCTTTGAATTCTCGGAAGCAGAAGTGATTATTTCCGACGAGACGCCCACCGCAACGGCCCCAAAGATGACCAAAGCTGGCCCGGAAATTGCCAAGCCGCTTCCCCTTCCACCGGCGCTGAGCCAAGATGCCGAACACTGGTACGCTGACGCCGAGCAGGCGGCCAGCGCGGCGACGAAACTCAGCGAATTGGCGGCCGTCGTGCATCTCTGCCAACGTGGCCTGGAATGCCAACCACCCCGAGAGCTTGCCCATTCACTCCGCATTCTGGCTGCTTGGGCTTGTAATCGCTGTGGTGAACTGGAGAGCGACAATTGCCGCGAAGACGAAGCCCTGAAGGCGTTCGAGTTGGCAATTGCGTGGGATCCGAACTGCTGGCTAGCGTTGCATAACCGTGCGGTTAGCCGGGCTCAACAAGGTAATCTTGAGGGCGCGCTCCTCGATTTTAATCGAACGATCGAGCTCAATCCGGGGTTAGCAATCGCTTTTCGCAATCGAGGCGAATTGTTGGCGGCAACTGGTCGGACAGAAGAGGCCGCGGCCGACTACACCATGGCACTCGCACAACTTCCCAACGATGCCGAGTTGCACGCCATGCACGGGCATGCCATGCATCGGCTTGGTCGCTTCGAAGAGGCGCTGGCGAATTTTAGCCGTTCGATCGAGCTTTCGCCGCATCATGCCGAAGTGTTCGCACATCGTGGCAATGTTTTAGCTGAAGTCGGCGACTATCCGCGGGCGATCGCCGATTATCGAGAAGCGTTAGCCATCGATACTGGGTCGGTCGATGCCCATCGTAGCCTCAGTTGGCTGCTGGCGACCTGTCCCGACAAGCGATATCGCAATTCGCAGCTCGCACTGGCATCAGGCAAGAAGGCGGCTGAACTAGCTGCTCCTGGCGATCCCTTTGTTCTCGATACACTGGCCGCGGCGTATGCCAACGTGGGGCAGTTCCAACTTGCCATTCGCTATCAGCAGGAAGCGATTGCGAACGCAGATGGCAATTTCGCGGAACTCTTTACCGGTCGGCTTGCCCTCTACGAGCAAGGCCTGCCCTTCCGCAACGGCCTCGATCGCGCGGCCGATGGTACAAGCGACGTTCGCGCCGCGTCGCTCGAAATGGCCGCACCTGCTCCGCGCTAGCACTGGCAGCAGTGGTCAGCGGGGGTTTGGTGAAACTTTGCTGATTTCGCAGACTCTTCGGGTAATTCTGATTAGGTTGACCTGATCGGTCAGCCGATAAATGGCGATGTCGTCACGCCGATTCGTCGTGGCGAGCGAACTGCCCGCGGTGGTGGGCTGATGCCAGGATTTCCCCCTGTCTTGAACTGGATGGCTCGAAACATGCCTAATCTGCTGGAGCTCACGAACTTGTTCAGCCACGGGCTGATGGTTGGTTCCCTGACGCTGGTGGCTGCTGCCCCAATTGCGTCCGCCGATCCACCTCCATCGGTCGGCTATGTCGAGCACGAGACGCTCGCGGCAACGCATGCCAACGGTTGGCGCACCAATCCACTACGCGCAGACTTGGCCAGTACCAACGATGGCAACAGCTTGCGTCAGGGCGTGGTGCCGGCGTCGTACCAAAGCGACGCGGACGAACCTGCTACCACACAGCAAACAAACCGTGCTGCCGCTCAACCATCACGCACTCCACAGGGATTGCAACTCCGTCCACACGCCGAGCAGACAGGCATTTTCTCAAGTCTGTTTGGGGAAAAGGTAAAACAATCCGCGCCAGCTCGAGCTGGCAGTTCTTCGCAACCGCGACACACTCAGCAAGCCAATCAATCGCAGCGCCAGCCGTTGCCGCCAAAGGCAGCCGCTCAGCAGGCGATCGGTAGGATGCCTCAGTTCCAGTCGAGCCGAAGCAAGCAGCAATCCCCAGCGGCGGCCGCTCGTACCTCACAGCCAACGTCGTTCGCTACTGCCGCCTCGGCGCAAGCGTATCGCCCGAAATTCGGTAGCGGACAACCGACCACGCCGCTTCGGCAGCCTTTTGCCCCCACGCAGCCTTCGCCGCATGTACGGCTGAATTCATCTCCCGCACAGTTCGCGCGAGTCGCGGCAAATCAGCCTGGCGTTCAGAATTTGAAATTACCGCAATTGCGGCCAGATCAGCCATCGCTCCCTACGGCAGGTAATGGCTTGCCATCGGCTGCCGCAGCGCTCACCAAAGCGCACGAGTTGGCCGAACAGGCACGAACCGAAGCCGACTATTCGCGAGTCTTTGCCATGTGCCAGGCGATTCCGGCAAGCAAGGCCACCGCCGAGGAGGCCAGCTTTGGTCGGCAACTAGCTGCCTGGTCACTCAACCGGCGGGGGCAGTTGCGGGCTCGCTCCGGAAACCACGAACAGGCCATCTCAGACTTCAACACGGCAGTTCGCGTCGATTCAAAATGCTGGCGGGCACTGCATAATCGTGGCGTACTGCTGGCGCAGGCCGGTCAGTTTGAGTCTGCCTTCGACGATTTCCATCACACGATCGAATTGAACCCCGGCTTTGCCAAAGCGTTTGCCAATCGGGCAGCGTTGTATGTCCTCGCCGGCGAGTTGGAACCCGCCCTGACCGACTACGAACGTGCTATCGAAATCGATCCGAACCTGGCGGTTGCCCAGCGTGGGTGTGGGCGCGCATGCCACTTACTGGGGCGGGCCGAGGAGGCATTCGATCATTTATCCAGTGCGATCGAACTGGCACAGCAGGACGCGTTGGCGCTGGCCAGTCGAGGCGACTTGTTGACCGATCTCGGCGAGTATGCGGCGGCGGCAAACGACTATGCTCGCGCTTTGGCCATCAACCCCAAGAGCATTGATGCATGTCGCGGCTCGGCCTGGCTGTTGGCAACTTGCCCGGATAGCTCGATCCGCGATCCGGAACTCGCTTTGCAGCAGGCGGAGACAGCCGCAAAACTGGAACGTAAGGCCGACGCATCGACACTCGACACCCTGGCGGCGGCACAAGCTAACGCAGGCGACTTCAATGCCGCGACCGAAACCCTTCGCCGTGCAATGGAGATCGCGCCGCCGTCTGAGCGGAGCGTCTATCAAGATCGGCTACAAATGTACCGCCAATCCCGTCCCTACCGTATCGAACCAGCGAGCGACATTCGACAAGTAGACTACGAGCAATAAACCAGTAGTCAGCCGTTGGCAGCTCTCACACTCTGTACGAACATTTCTATTCGGGGGGAAGCACTGAGGCCTGGTCGCGTCGCGCGACTGGGCCTTGGTCGCATTTAGAAGTGCCGAGGTCGTGTTCCTAAATTGAGTTCAGCAGCCGATAGCCAAGCCGATTGTTTCGATCGCTTACGGATTATATCGTTGGGGATCATCGGTCAAATCGCTGGTGTTGATGGCGGTGCTTGCGTCCGAATAACCGTTTTTTTCAGACGGTTTTCACTTCATCCCGGGCGGGGGGTGCGTCGATGTGAAAAGAACGACAATCCGTCGGCGTATATGCCGCGATATATGTCGCAATGCTTTTCTGATCACAACTTTTCTTGAGCGGGCCCACGAGGTTCGCTGCGTCTAGTCGACGACGATGGGGGGCCATTCGATGTCGCGTGTTCTACGCTGTTCGTGCTGCGCGCTTACGAGCGCGCTTGTGTTGGCGATGTTCACTTCGGAAGGCTTGGCCCAGGTGGAGCAAGCTGACTTCCACAAAAAACGATTTCAACCGGTTTACGACTACGTACCCTCGCATGATGGCAACGTTGGGCCAATGGGCTGGGGGCCGGGATACGGCTCCGATTCTGGGCCAGGGTGTGGACCAAGTTGCGGGTCGAATGGTTGTGGCCCAAATTGTGGGGCATACGGGAGCGACTGCGGCTCCTGCGGCATGGGTTGCGGGTCGTACGAAGAATGTGGATCCTCGTCGATGGGATACGGAGCCTGCGACAGCTTCTGTGGCGATGCTGGCTGCGACATTGCCTGTGATTGCCTGCCGCAGTACTGCGGACCGAAGTACACCATGTTCGGCGAATTCCTGTATCTGCAAGTGACCGATGTCGACGTGGCTCATGCCCAGCAGCAGGATGGCATCGGCGGTGCAGGCACAGTTCCCTTCGGTGATATCGGCACGATTGGTCCAGACTTCAACCCTGGCTTCCGTGTCGGTGGTTCGATCGCTTCTGGCCCTTCCTCTAGTTTGATTGTTTCGTTCACACATTTTGAGAGTGATGCGGTAAGCAGCATCGATGCGCCGGTGGTTCCGGGCGGCGGCGGTGCGGTCGGTTCGCTGGTGCATCATCCAGGTGCATCACTCACTGCGTCGGCCGGTTCGCTCGATGCGACGTATGATATTGATTTCCAATTGGCGGATGTGATGTTTCGTACGGTGTGGAATAGCGGTCCTCGGCATGAACTCGGCTTTTCGCTCGGTGCCCAATACGGCCACCTTGAGCAGGACTTCAGCCAAAGCGGCATCTTTGGCGGCGGCCAGGGCGGTGCAGTTGACACCTCCACTTCGATCGACTTCGACGGCGGCGGTATTAAGGTCGGCGTCGACGGCGAGCGGCAATTTAAGCACGGTCTGGGTGTGTATGGCAAGCTGACAGCCGCCGCCATGACTGGTCGCTTCTCGAGTCGCTACGCCATGTTCAATCGGTCGACCGATCAGCCCTTGGCCCAGGCCAACTGGAAGGACGATCGCGTGATCGGCCAGTTCGAGTATGAAGTGGGGGCGAGTTGGAAGAGCACGAACGAACGCTGGCGCGTAGCGGCCGGCTACATGTTCTCCTATTGGACCAACGCCGTCACCACGCCCGACTTCATCGATGCGGTGCAAGCCGACAACTATACTGATGTCGGCGACACCATGGGCTTCAACGGCTTGGTGGGCCGGGTGGAGCGCCGCTGGTAAGGCGGCACGTCCGCAGGGCAGCCCCACCATATGAGCGCCTCATGGTGCAGCCTCACCATTCGAGCGAGCCGACGAGACAATCGCCGGCTCGTTTCGTTGGTAAAGTCAACATATTTCGGCAGCACTACGCACCGCATGGCGGATCGTCGCCAGTGGAAAAACCGCGAAATTCGTCTGATTGACTGTTGACCCCCCAAATTGCCAGCCTTAACATACGCGGTTAGGTCAAATTGGACGGATTAGAGATGGCAAGCCTAGCACGGATGTGTTGCCTCGCTCGCTGGCACACCGTTGCAACGCGGGAAGAACACGGACGCGACTCCCCGGCAACTTAGTTATTGCACCCTGGGAGTCTCACCGATGTTTCGCCGTTCCCGCAGCGGTTGTTCGCGCACGCGCCGCGCATCAAGCTCTCGTCCATCCTCTTTGCGTTTTCGCAAACCGCTGTTCGAACAACTGGAAGACCGGCGGTTGTTAGCAGCTTTCACGGTGACGAATACCGCCGACGCCGGCTTGGGCAGTTTTCGCCAAGCGTTGATTGACGCAAACAATACGCCGAACGTGGGTGGAGTGCCCGACGACATCCAATTCAACATCGCGGGCGCCGGCGTCCACACGATCCAGCCACTCTCGATGCTGCCACCAATTACCGAAGCGGCAGCCATCAACGGTTACAGCCAACCCGGCTCGGCGATGAACAATTTCACCGGTTCGCTTAACACGGTGCTGACGATCGAGATCAATGGAGCGCTGGCGGGCGCGTCGGACGGATTGCAGATCCTTTCTGGCGGCAGCGGGAGCACCATTCGCGGATTGGCGATCAACGGATTTCAGGGCGACGGCATCGAAATCAACGATTCCGACAACAACATCATCACCGGCAATTTCATTGGCACCAACGTCGCCGGCAATGCGGCTGTTGCCAACGGACTGATGGGCGTGTTCATCACAGGCGACTCCGATACCAACCGGATCGGCGGCAACACGCCGGCCGAACGCAATTTGATTTCGGCAAACACCGGTAGCGGTATCGAAATCAATGGCACCACCGCGTCGTCGAACACGATCCTAGGCAATCTGATCGGACTGAACGCTGCGGGAACTGCCGATTTGGGGAACACGCTCAACGGCATTTCGATCGTCGATTCGGGAAACAATACGATCGGCGGCACCTCTGGGATCACGTCGCGCAACATCATTTCGGGCAATAATTCCGACGGCCTGTTTTTGTTCGGACCGGGTGTCATTGGCAACGTGGTGAGTGGCAACTACATCGGCACCGATCACACGGGCACTAACGCGGTCGGTAACCGCGACGGCGTGCGAATCATGAACTTTGCGGCGGACAACACAATTGGCGGAACCACTGCTGCCGCCGCCAACACGATTTCCGGAAATCCCTTCAGCGGCGTGCGAATTCTGAATGCAGCGACAAACAATCGGATTCAAGGCAATTTCATCGGCAGCGATTTTGCCGGGTCACTGGCCGTTCCCAACGGCACAGAAGGCGTCGTGATCCAGAGCGGCGCGAACAACAATTTGGTCGGTGGTTCCGTCGCAGGAGCCGGGAACACGATTGCCTTCAACTCGCAAAACGGCGTGGCAATCACCGACGCCGGCACGACCGGCAACCGGATCCAGCGCAACTCGATCCGCAACAATTCGCTGCTGGGCATCGACTTGGGCGACAACGGCGTCACGCCTAACGACGCCGGCGATCCCGACGCCGGGCCGAATCTGATTCAGAACTTTCCGCAGTTTATCGGCAATGCGACACTGCTTAGTGACTCGATTGCGCTAACCTATTTGGTCAATTCACTGCCGGCGAATTCTGCCTATCCGCTGACCATTGAGTTTTTCGTCGCCGATTCCGACCATCAGGAAGGACGCACTTTTCTGGCCGCAGACACTTACGTCGCCGGCAACGCCCAACTGGAAAAACAGATCACCATTCCAGCCCCGGCTGTGCTGACCAACACGCGCCTCGTGGCTACAGCGACCGACGCTAACGGCAACACTTCGGAGTTCTCGGCACCGGTGGTCATTTCGCCACCACGGTTCCTTGGCTCGCAGCCAACCGTCATCTTGCCCAGCGAAACCATCGGCCAGAACGAGGTCGACTTTTTCCAGTACATCGCTCACTCGACGGGCAAGATGGTGGTGCGAATTGACTTCACTCACTTGTTCGGCGACCTGGCGCTGGAGGTCCGCGACAAATTCGGCAATTTGCTGGCATCCTCTAATTCGTCGACCGCGGATCAGAACTTCGAGCAGGTGATTCTCCCAGTAGTCACCCAGGAGAAATACTTCATCAGTGTGATCGCCGTTGGTTTTGCTGGCGAGCAGACTAATTTCTATGCATTGGAGGTAGAAAATTTTGCCACCCCGATACCAACCGGTGTGCATCTCGACCCGGTGAGCGACACCGGGATGTCGAACAACGACAACGTCACCAGCGACATCACGCCGACCTTCTTCATCCAGACCGACGTGCTCGAATTTGTCGATGCCAACGGCAACGGCCTCGCCGACGCAAGCGAAATTCGCGTACTCACTGCAGCCCAAGCTACTGCCGGTTTGTCCGAAGGCATTGCGGTAGAAGTCACGCTCGTCAATACGACGACCGGCACCTCGACGACCGGCTTCGCCGATCCGCTCATCCTGACCATTCCAGAAGTCTACCGTTTCACATCTGCCGCACTTCAGCCTGGCGTTTATTTGGTGACGGCGCGGACGAAAATTTTCGACGGACAAGAGAACGCCGTCGGCACACCGACGCCCGCTATGGGGCGCAGTACCGCTTCGCCTCCCTTGTGGGTCACCATCAGCGCCGATTCGCCCTTAGGTGGCACGTTCGACCTGTTGCCCTCCAGCGACACCGGCATGTTCAATAATGATGAGGTCACGAACAAAATGCAGCCTGCCTTTGCGGGCCAGGGTCCGGCCAACGCGAAGGTTAACGTGTTTGCCCAAGTGTTCAATGTGAACGGCATTCCCGTCGGCCAGCCGCTGCTCGTGGGCAACGGTATCGTCGGCTCCGATGGTACCGACGGCATCCCCAACAACGGCCTCGGCCTCTGGGAAGTAACCGTCGAGCCAATGGCAGACGGCAAGTACAACTTCTTTGCCCGCTTCGAAACCGCTGCCGGCATCGTCGGCGATCCTGTGGCAATCGGTTTGTCGTTTTCCAACAACACTGCCACACCAATCCCGGACAACGGCACGATCAATTCGCAGATTGTCATCGATCCGACTATCACCTCGACTATCGTGGATCTGAATGTCACGATCAACATCATCCATCCGCGTGTCGAAGACCTGGATCTTTTCTTGGTGGCTCCGGATGGCACCGAGATCGAACTCTCGACCGACAACGGCAACGGCGGGGCCAACTACACGAACACGATTTTCGACGATGCGGCTGGCATCAGCATCACGGCCGGGGTCGCACCATTCACCGGCACCTTCCGCCCCGAGGAGGTCCTCGCGCAACTCAATGACGGCCCACTAGCTGGCACTTGGACGCTGCGCGTGACCGACGACTCCGGCAACGAACAGCAAGGCACACTCGGCAACTGGTCGCTTGGATTCCAAGTACCGCTCATGGTCGTCATCGACACCGTCGAGCCGAACACACCTTTCCTCGACCTCCTTGACGACACCGGCCGCAGTAACGTCGACAACATCACCCGCGACAACACGCCGCGGGTCTCGATGACGACGACCGATCCGAACATCGCCTTCTCGCAATTACTCTTCACCGACAACTTGAAGTTTCGCATTTTCGATCGCTACCAGAGCAATGCCGAATTTCTGCTCTACGATTCGGCGCTCGATCCAGCCGCGGATGCCTTGCTGACGGCGGGTGACATGTTCACTGCCTTGCAGATCATTACGACGACTCTCCCCGAGCAGTTCTTTGCTATCTTTGGCGCGGCGAATCCGGCGGTTATTAACGTAGGCGGAACAGGCACGCTGGCCGACGGCGTGCATAATCTCAAGCTCGAAGTCGAGGATCGTGCAGGCAACATCAGCCACGATTTTCTCCTCCCAATTACGATCGATACCACGGTGCCACCGGTTTCTTTTGGCCTGCCCGGTGCGGCTAGTGAGATCGATGGCCTGGCAGCCGCCAGCGATACGGGCGTCACCACCATGCCAGCCACGTTTGCCGATCGCATCACTAGCGATACCACGCCCACCTTGTGGGGTCGCGCCGAGGCAGATTCCATCGTGCGCGTCTATCTCGATCGCGACTACGATGGCGTAATCGATTTGCTCAACGACACCTTCCTCGGCCAGACTGTCGCTGTGCCCTTCAATGGCAACGACGCCTACCCCGATGGCTATTGGGAGATCACTTCGGCTCTCGATTTGAACCAACTCGCGGGCATCCCCAAGGACGGCCTGCGGCGGCTGCTGGTCACGGCGGAAGATGTGGCCGGCAACCCGCCCACTGTCAACAATGGCATCGCGGATGGCGTGGATGAGTTGCAAATCTTCATCGACACGCAGGGCCCGCAAATCACGGGGGTGACGGTGAACAATCTCACCGCCGACGAATACAACCTGTTCGACCCGAAGCCCACGGTCAACGGCCCCACGCCGCTGGTAAATAGCATTTCGATCCAGGTTCGCGACTTGCCTAGCCGGATCGACCAAACGGGCATCCTCAACGACTTCCTCTACGAGGCAATCAAAGCCGACATCGCGGGAACGGCGGGGCACTACCAGCTCGTTGGCGACCACGTCGGCCAGATCGCGATTCAATCGATTCAGGTGCTCAATGAAGTAGCGGCCGACTATCAATTTGGTGGAATCGTCAGCGCGGTGACCAGCGCCCTAGCTTTCACCGCGGCAGGCTTCGTCGGCGTTGCAAACCAGCCCGTGGTCGGCGATTATGTATTGTTCACCAATGGCCCGGCCAATGGGGAAGCTCGGCGAATTGTCGCCTACAATTCCGCGACGGGTCAGATCTCCCTCGATGTAGCGGTACCGATAGCGCCGGCAATTGGCAACTCGTTTACCGTCACGACCTTTGCCGAGGCTGAGATCAAGCTCAACTTCGCCGCACCTCTCCCCGATGACCGCTACACACTCAGCATTTCAGACAGTATCGTCGATCCGGCAAACAACAAGCTCGACGGCGAGGCGAACACCAGCCAACCAACTGCCGCACCTACTTTTTCCACCGGCGACGGTGTACCGGGCGGCAGCTTCGTCGCCCGCTTCACCATCGATTCGCGGCCAGAAATCGGCAGTTGGGTGGCGCAAAACATCAACCTCGACATCAACGGCAATTTTGTCTGGGATCCAGCCAGCAGCCAGATCGGTGGCGATGCCACCAACGTCGATATTTCTTGGACACTCCCGGTACAGAACGCCGATGGCACGGTCGGGCTGGGAGGCTTCAACGTCCATGACCTGCTCTTTGCCGGTAAGTTCCGGCCGCTAAACGCCAACGGTGAAAACGGGGCCGCCAATCTCCGTTACTTCGACCAGTTGGCCGCCTACGGCAACTCGGCCCAAGAGGGCGGCATCTTCCGCTGGATCATCGATACCAACAGTGACGGCGTCGTCACGCTGGGCACCGACATTCGTAAAGTCCAGCCCGCGCTGGGGAACTTCAACATCGCCGGGGCGATTCCCGTGGCCGGCAATTTCGACGGCGACGGATCAAATGGCGACGAGATCGGCCTTTACAACTCCGGCAAGTGGGGCCTCGACTTCAACCACAATTTTGTCATCGAAGCCAATGAAGTCATCAGCACAGGTCTGTTCGGCCGACCGATTGTGGGCGATTTCGACGGCGATGGGCTCGACGATCTTGCCGTATTCAATAACAACGTGTTCTATTTCAATCTGGCGAACGATGGCTTTGCCGATGCGAATGACCGGACGCTGGTCTGGGGCTTCCCCGGTGTGCTCGATCAACCCGTCGCCGCCGATATGGATGGCGATGGCATCGACGATATCGGCCTGTGGGTGCCGCGGGATAGCGCCTCCACGCCGGGCGCTCTGTCGGAATGGTATTTTCTCGTATCGAACGACCCCACCGGCAATTTGCGGTCCACTGGTAACATCAACCGACTGAACCATGCCTTCACGCCGGTTCCGTTCGGAATGGATCTGTTTGCCCAATTTGGTAATGATCGGTCGATGCCCATCGTCGGCAATTTCGACCCGCCAGTGGTGCCTGCGGCTGTGATCCAAAGTAGCGGGCTGACCGGCGACTACGACGGCAATGGCTATGTAGATCAAGCCGATTTAGCGGTGTGGAAAAGTACCTTCGGTTCGCGGACAAACCTCGCCGCCGATGGCAATGGTGACGGCGTAATCGACAGCGCCGATTTTTCCATCTGGCGGGACAATTTGGGAACTGCAGCCGTCTCCCAGCTATCTGCTGGGACGGGCGACTTCGACGGCAACGGACAGGTTTTCGTTTCGGACTACGACGCCTGGCAGAATTCATTCGGTTCGACCACGAATCTGGCGGCCGATGCGAACGGCAATGGCCTTGTGGACGCCGCCGATTACACTCGCTGGCGAGACAATCTGGGAGCCACGTTGGTCGGCGGAGCGGCGAGTGATGCTGAAGCTGGCGGGGGCGCAGCCCTTGCCGCAGAGTTTGGAGCTTTCTTCCCGGGAGCATCACTTTCAGGCTTTGCTGCCGAACTTGAATCCACCCGTTACGAACCTTTACTGGCTTCGCAAACCAATCAGGTATCGCTGTTGCTAGCGCTTGCCGATGAACCGACGGATAGCTCGGAGGAGGCATTCGCAGCGTTCGGCACGGGCGATTTAGGCGAAGACGAAGATTCAGTAGCTGATCTCGACGAAAAGACTCTCGCCGCCGCCTGGCAATCGTGGAACGAGTTTTAGACTAGGTGTCGTGGGGTTTCCTGCACTGCGGCGCAGCGACACGCGGATGAATTCCGCCCACAAGGCAAATCAATTGCATTCTTATACGGCAGGTACAACGTGTACCTTGAAGGAAGTGGTTTCCCCTCTCGGCCCTGTTTTCTTGCCGATTAAACCGGATTTGCTCACTGTCGCACCCGGTGCGCAAGAACAACGGCCAAGTTTCGTCGCCTGAGTGCGGCAGCGGCTGCAATCCAGAGCTAGCGTTTAGATGGCGGAGCGGTTGGCTTGGCCGAACGCCCGATTGTACGCGAACTTGCGTGGCAACCGTTCTGAGCCTTGGAGGCAACTTTTCACCTGCCAAGCCGCATACCTTTTCAACACTGCATAACTGCTTTTCCTTGATTTATGCACACTCTGGGCGTAGACCGGCATACAACTTGCGCGAGTCGTGCCCACATTCTCGCAAAGCAAGAAAGAGAGCGGGCGATGAACGTAGTTTACCGATCTAGTTCGAATGTTATCAGCTGCGCTGTCATGACGAGTCTCTTATTCTTCTCCGCCGCTCATGCCGTAGCGCAATCAAACATTGTGCAGATCGAAGAACACTGGGAGCTGAGCATTGGCGAGCCAGATACTCAACTCAGCGCGCCACAAGCCACGATGGCCATGTCGCCGCAGGCAGATTTGGACGGGCAGTACTTTCTGTTTTCGATCAACCATCGCAACGTGCCTGATTACGAGCCAGGTGGATTACAGGTGCAACTCTGGGATGCGGACGATGCAATTGCCACGGAGTCGCTGAATGCAGGTCCCATCGACCAGTCGAACGATACGATTCGCTGGGTCCAACGACTGAAAGTCGAAGCTGGAACTTTATCGTTTGAGGTGAACGATGGCTCCTCGAGTTCGTGGGGAAGTTTTAGTGGGGAGGAAAGCTTGGCACTTTCGACACCTACATCCCTAGTAAATCTAAACGCCTATCGGCCGGCAATTTCTCTTGGTGAATCGCAAGTGGGTTACGCAGGCAATCGCGTGCGACACCTCTTGCTCAGCAAATTGGTATGGGTTACGGACGATGGCCAAACCCATGAACTCCACGCTCCGATCGACATCGATACCGGCCTTGATCCATAGACCGCGACTGAAATTGAATGGACGGCATTCGTCTCTTATTTAGCTCTTGAGGATAGCAACATGAGATCGCATCGATCATCTCGTCCATCGCGTCGCGGTACGATCAGTGTGCTCGCCGCGGTTCTGACGATCGTCCTGGTTGGCATGGTGGCCTTCAGCGTCGACATTGGCTACGTGCTCAAAGCGAAAGAGGAGCTGCAGCGCACAGCCGATGCCGCCGCTCTGGCAACCTGCTGGGAATACGGAAAGAACCTTTCAGAGAACTTCAGTCCCGCAATTGCTATGGAATCGGCTCGCAACGTCGCCAGTGACTACGCGTCCCACAATGAAGTCACGAATAAGTCGATGAGTCTTGCTGCCAATTCAGACAACGACCCTGGCGGCGACGTTGTGTTTGGCTACATTTCCGATCTCGCCGCGGGCGCCGACAGTTTCCAGACCGGCGATGCCAATGTCTACAACGCAGTGCGTGTACGGGTCCGCAAGGATTCGACGCTTAATAATGAGGTGCCTTATTTCTTTGCCCGGGTGTTCGGCTTGCAAGGCCAAAAGCTCTCTGCTCAGGCCACCGCTGCGATTGTGCGCGATGTGAGTGGCTTTCGAGTTCCCGCCGACGGTTCCAATCTTGATCTACTGCCTTTCGCGCTCGACCTGGAAACGTGGAACAGTTGGCAGGCCGGCCAAGGTACGGATAACTGGAACTGGAACCCGGATACGAAGCAAGCCATACCAGGTAGCGACGATAAGGTAGAGATCAACCTCTATCCGCAAGGCACCGGCTCCCCAGGCAACCGGGGGACGGTCGATATCGGAGGCGCGAACAACAGCACTTCAGATATTGCACGACAAATCTTGGACGGCGTCTCACCGCAAGACATGCAATCCCTGGCCGACAGCGGTAGACAGCTCGAATTTAACGCCAAAGGACAGTTGGCTTTGAACGGCGACACCGGCATTAGTGCGGGCGTCAAGGACGAGTTGGCGGCAATTATCGGCCAGCCGCGGGTCATTCCCGTGTTTGCTCAAGTCATGGGGCCGGGAAATAACGCGGAGTATACCATCGTCAAATGGATGGGCATTCGCATCATGGACGTCAAGCTCACGGGCCCCATGAGTAAGAAGTACGTGACGATACAAGCAGCACCCATTGTTGCCAAAGGTGTCATTCCTTCCTCTACCACTGGTTCCAGTGCTAACGTCTATTCACCAGTTGTATTGGTCAAATAAGCGCGCGGCGTCATGCCGCGAGTCCAGTGTGAAATGTGGGTCGAAATACAATGAGCAGTCAACACAGAAGTTCAAGGACCAGAAACAATTCGAGTCCGGCAACCAAGCGACCACATAACTCCAGAAGGTGGTCTCACCGTTCGTACCGGCACGGTGTGGCTGCAACGGAGTTTGCCATCGTCGCCCCCGTGTTCCTGCTCCTGGTAATCGGCATTCTGGAACTAGGTAGGGCGTTAATGGTGCAGCAGGTACTGGTGAATGCGTCACGAGTGGGAGCCCGTCAGGCAATCGCCTTCGGGGCTTCGTCGACCGATGTGCAACAGGCAGTGTCAGATTATGCCGCCAGCGTGGCGGTGCCCGGCGTATTGGTCGATGTCACGCCAAATCCGGCCGGCGCGTCAGCCGGCGAGCCGATCATCGTGACGACTTCCGTAGCGTTTAACGACGTAAGTTGGCTGCCCGCTCCCTGGTTTCTCAGCGGCAATACGCTGACGGCCAGTTCGCGGATGCGCAAAGAAGGTTTCTAACCTGGCATGGTGGGTTTCACTACGGGCGAAAAACGTTTTGAGTGCCACAGACGACAGCTATTAAGCACCCTCTAGCGAACCGCGCGCTCGATGATGTAGGACCTCAACCCTTGCTCGTGGCCTAGCGAGCACCCCCTGGGCCGCCGGACTGACCCCCCGGCGGCCTCTCTAATAGAGTAATGAGTTCTTTGTACTGAGTACAAAGGAAGTGAGCAGTTGCGACTACACACTATTTATTGCCTTCACGGCGCTTTTGTCCGAAGAACTGCGTGAGCAGCGCACCGCACGGTTCCGCCAAAACCCCCGACACCACCTCTGTCCGGTGATTGAGTCGTGAATCGCTGAGCAGTTGATACAACGACTCAACCGCTCCAGCCTTCGGATCGGCCGCCCCGAACACGACGCGTGGCAGCCGCGCCAGTACAATCGCCCCGGCACACATCGGGCAGGGTTCTAGCGTCACATACAGGGTGCAGCCTTCCAGCCGCCAATTGCCGAGTGCTTCGGCGGCCTGAGTGATGGCGATCATCTCAGCGTGGGCCGTCGGGTCGCGGAACTGCTCACGCTGGTTGTGGGCGGAGGCTATCAGCCGACCGGAGTGTACTATCACCGCACCAATCGGCACTTCGTCTTCAACGGCTGCCGCTTCCGCCTCGCGCAATGCAAGCCGCATGTACTCGTGGTCCGCAGCGGCATTGTCTGGCACGCAATTGCTTGTTTCGACGATCATCGTATGATTCCGGATAGTCTGCTCGCCGCAAAATAGGGCTGGTTCCTACAATCGGCACTCCGGCAGCACGCATATTTGACGCGCCGAGATTCGGGGGTACGCTTGTGCGGCAGAATTCGTTGGCCTTTACGAGAACCTCTCTGGAAACGGTTAGTATGTTCGCTCGAACCAGTTTTGTCGTCGTTGGAATATCGATGGCGATGGCATCGTCGGCCACGGCCCAGACTTTTCGCTTAGGCAATCAGCCTTATCGCTTCGTCGATGATGCGCCTGGTACTGCCTATACTCGTACCGCGCCCACACCGAGCGCCTATTTCCGACCGACCCGTACTGGCGACGACCAGATCGGCCGGTTATCGGACGACTTGGATCATCAACTCAAGATGTCTTACCGCCACGATGTACCGGAGTATAACCGTCGGTATGTCCACTTCCGCAATGTAATGGACGAGTGGGACAAGTCACCGAAAGGTGTTGAACAGCAGGTGCAGATGACCCAATGGCTCAAGACCTCGATCAAGTATTCGATGCCAGGCTCGAACGACTTCCTGCCGCCGCTACCCCAGATGAACCCCATCGACCAAGACAGCGATTCGACCCGCTCGCCAGGTGTGGAAGACCCCTTCCGCGACGACCCGGTGCAAGCGGCACCGATGTAACCGACTAACGATTCGGCAATTACTTCTTTCCGCCAGCCTTAGCCGCTGGCTTTGCGGCAGCGGCTTTTCCAGCGGCTGGAGTGGTGCCTTCAGCACCTTCTTCTTCCTTCTTTTTCTTCTTCTTCTTGATCACCATTTTGCGGACCCGGACCTTGGGTAGGCCCAGCGGCGAGTCGCCTTCCCTCCAACGATCGGCTTCCTTGAGTCGCTCCAGCCGCTCAACCCGCGTCATCACGCTGCGATTGCGGTTGGCGCCGCGCTTTACCTTGAGACTCTTATCAAGCGTCATGTCACGATATCCAATACAGGGTGCAATTAGTCTGTCTTGCGAAGACCTGCTAGTATAAGGCTCTCGGGCCGGGGCGACAAGTTGGCCTGAGACCGCCGGGGATTGGGGGCGTAAGAACGGGTTCGCAGGATTTGGTGGATTGGCTAGACTTGGGTCCGGTAATTCTGGCTGACACGGTGGTTGTAAGTCCAAGGAGGGACGCAAGATGACCAAGGAAGAACGAGCGGAACAAAAACGGCGAGCAAT
>JBGSUJ010000142.1:0-3952 GCA_041753435.1 Pirellulales bacterium
CGCCAAGGCCACCTTCACCTTGAACGCCGAACCAAAACTCCGTCGCTTCCTCGACATCCTCCAGACCTCCTGATCGCCCCCTGCCAACGGGGGAAACGTCCATCTTATCAGGCTGTCCAGTTTTTGGGGTCCACCTCAACATATGATTCTCCAACGGTTAAGGTTTGCTATCGAAGCACTCGAACGTAGTCTGGCAAATTGGCAACCTGCAAATTTTGCAGGGCTGCATTCCGTTGCAAGCGACGCCATCACAGCGGTGCTTAACGCTTATAGAGCCTTGACTTATCTAAATGTTAATGCCATTTTGGAATGTCCCCTTTTCTGGCAAGTTACTCAACGGGCTGGTAGATGTCTTCCAGCGCCAGATCGATGGCCATTCTCTGCGATTCTCGTTGTGGAGCGTCGCCTGACAAGCCGAATTTCTCCGCGTCGCCAACTCCGCGAAGACGCTGCTTCGAATCGCGTACAACGCTTTCAGCCACAAGCAACAAGGGATCGCTGTGGCTCGCTTCGATCACCCGCGAACTTACTGCAACTCCGCGGGGAGTGTGTTGCTGAACGGACGATCTCGCGTGGATCGTCGCCAGAGTGGACCCATCCAAAGCCATGCGAGCTCTAACATCGCTTACGTGGGCGGCGGCATAGAGTGGTTCATCGAGAGCCGTGTCGAAGAGGACTGCGTCCACCACGACGACTGCCGGGGCGGGATAGTCGACCGTTTCGACTCCCGCGAAGCTCAACTCGACCGTTTGCAGGGACGGGCGCGAGGTGCCGAAATTCGCCCGCCAAGCCGCATAGTCTCCCTGGTCGATCACCCCATTTCCATTGCCATCGGCGGCGGAAAACGACGTGGTCGTGGTGCCAAGTGTATCACGCCAGACGGTGAAGTCGGCCGCATCGACGGAGCCGTCGCGGTTATAGTCGCCCAGCAGCAGATCGATGTTTGTGGCTTGTTCCTTGACTCGGAGGAACTGATCGCCGGCAACGCCTTCCAGCCGCATTTCGCGCCCGCTCCCCCACCGGATGACCACATCGGCCGAGTTTGCCAAACCGAGTCCAAATTCGAGGGCCAGGCTGCTAGTGGTCGAGGCGTTCGAGTGACCGGAAAGGACCTCTTCCATCCGGGTTTCATCGGTGCCGATCACGCCGTCGCCATTGAAGTCGGCGGTGACGTAGGGCCGCGCGCCAATCGCGTCGCGTGTCGATTTGAGTAGCCCAGGCAGCGTCGGATCGCCCTCCAACTCCAGGGTGAGGAAGTGGAACTCGCTGTTTTCCGCTGCCGACTCATTGCGATAAAATTGGATGCCGGGGCTGTTCAACTCGGGCTGAGTCCACTGAGCAACGTCGCTCCAGCCATCCCGGTCGAAGTCGGCCACCGCCACTCCTCGGATCGAAAAAGGCGACGTGAAACCAGCAGCTGCGCCTTGCTCGACGAACTCGCCGCTCCAGGTCTGCATGTGGAGGTATGAGGTGGGGGAAGACGATCGGCGGGCGACGTCGGTGCCCACGAGCAGATCGACCCGACCGTTGTTGTCGAAGTCGTGAAAATTGGCCCCCCAGGAAAAGTCATTGTCGATCGTCGTCTGGGTGAAGCTCAAGGTGCCAGTTTCGACAAAGTTATTAATCCACAAAGGGTGTGCGGTGGGCAAGATCGTGGAGAAGTAATCGAGGTCGCCGTCGTTGTCGACATCCGCCACCGTAACGCCCATGTCAGAACTTTCATTTCCGCCGAAGCCGATGTCGAACGACACCAGGCGGTAGCCCAGCCATTGGCCCGCTTCGTCGTTGCCGCGGTTGATGTAGAGCATGTCGCGGTTGGGTCCAACACTTCCCCCGCCCATCGTGGCGATCACCAGGTCCTGCCAACCGTCGTTGTTAAAATCGGCAAATTGCAACGAGTTCTGGCCGCTGAATTCGGCGGGTAGGCTGGGATCATTAAAGCTGCCGTCGGCGTTTTCCCAACCACCCAGCGGGGAACGATGATCAGACTGGGCGTCGTTCGACGACAAAAGAACAAAATTGTCGACCATAGCCGACTGCTGAGGGCCAGCGGCAGGGACCGCCCCGCCGATCATCTCTGCGACAATCGTCAACTGGTCGCCGGCTGTAACCCCCGCTAGCGAGAGCAAGTAGGTATTGAATTGCGTATTGGTAACGACGTCGAGAAGCTCGATCGTGTGGGTCCCGCCGGTCCCTGCCGAAGTGATTGTCACGCGAAACGCGTCGGCATTGAAATTCTCTTCGATTCGTGCGTCGAACCGCAGCGTGTAATCACCGTTTTCAGGCACCGTCACAACTTGCCGCACTTCCGCATCAGCCGTGTCGCCGACGCGGCCCGGAAAGGACTTGAACCAGACACCGATGGCAAGGTCGCTAGCCGCCCAGGGTGCTTGCTGAAATTGCGCGGACTGCACGCCGCCGGGAGCGTTGGTCGTCATCACCCAACCACTATTGCTGATCTGTGAGTTGGGTGTCGCTTGCTCAAAACTGCCGTCGGAAAGGATTGCGGTCACGTCCGGACGGGGTGTGGAGATCATCGTAATATCGGTGAACGTGCCGTCGCCATTGTTGAGATACAGTGTATCGCGCTCGCCGAGCTGGCCATCGATGGCCGTGGAGGGATCGCCATTGGTGCCATCCCAACTTCCTACGAATAGGTCGATCCATCCGTCACGATTCACATCGGCCCAGGCGGCCGCCAGGCTACTTCGCAGAACATCGTTGCCGAACGCGGGATCGGGATTTTGAAACGTGGCGAAACCCACGCCGTGCTGCGTATCGCCGATCGGGTTCGATGGCGTCGGGTCGGTAAGGGACGTCACGTCGACAAACCGAAGGGTAAGTGGGTCGCCCGTCCCGTCCGGGTGATCTTCGATCCACATATTCTTGAACAGCCGATTGTTGGAGCGGAAATTGGTCAGATAGAGATCTAGATCGCCATCATTGTCGAAATCAGCGGCAACCGCGCCAGTAGAATTTCCCAGGGTATATGCAGCCCCACCATCGCCCGGCACGCGGACAAATGTGCGTCCGCCCACTCCATCGTCGACGTTTACATACAAACGATTGCCACGCGACGAGGGGCCAATCAAATACAGGTCAGCGTAACCGTCGTTGGTCAGATCGGTGAACGTCAGGCCGCCGGCGTGAAACTCTCCTGAGCCTCCCAACATGCCGGTCAGTCCGAGCGACGCCGACAATTCATCAAACGAAGCGACAGGTGGCACCGCGACACTGGCTGTCCCAACCAGGCCGGCTTCGGCTTCGGCAGCGAACAGATCAAGGCCGGTCGGGCTGGCCGACAAGACGTGCCGCGGTTCGAGACGTTCCAGAGAAAGTGCCCTTTGGGCCAGTTGCCTAGCCCAGGTCGAGCGTCTGAATTCCAACCGCAAAGCTTTTCGGGTGCACCACTGCCGCCCAAAAGGAAAAAAACGCAGCATGATTGTTCTGCTCCCAGATTGAAATCGAATCCCAACAGGGTTCCACCACCGAGCTTTTATTATAGGCAATTATTATAGGCAATATTGCCCCCAGGGATAAAAATTGCCACTATGTTCCAACGGTCGACCGGAAATCTAGTTCGCGCCTACAGAGCGCCTACAGAGGATGATACTCACAAGGTAGAACAAGGTGCATGAAACACACCTGTTGCTGCGCGGTCGACCTGCTTGGCAAAGCGCAAGCCGCAATAGCCGGAAGAATAAGGGGAGAACTGCACTTTTGGATGTCTGAATTAGGTTAAGCGGCGAGCGCCATGAGGCGTTCGGTCAGTTGAATGATTTTTCGAGGGAGCCGCCAGATAGCGGCAATGCCACGCCTGTTCGGCACGCGATTTGCGCTTGCCCATTTTGACTTGCGCTGTGGTTTTCAATCGCGCATGCTTGGGGTAGGTCGCATCCGCCACGTGAGTCAATTCGGGAAGAGGATCTCCAGGGCCTCCAGCCTTTCCGCA
>JBGSUJ010000143.1:0-45523 GCA_041753435.1 Pirellulales bacterium
CAACCACGGCTTGCACGACTGATCTTTGACAATTCGATTCCAGCCGTCTGCGGTTGGCTATTCGCTGTTCGCCAACCGCTAGCGTTCGCGGGACACCAGGGCAACCAACGCCCCTGGCAGCGCTCGCGGTCTGCGCCAAGCACCATGCAGGAGCCCTCGGTCGGTTCAAAACCAGCCCAGGCAGGTGCGAAAAAACGCTGACATCTTCGAAGGCGTCACCAAGACTGGAGCAGGAAGAGAGTGAATCTTGCCGTCAATAATCGAAGGAGTCGGCCAAGATCCCTCTCAGCATGCCTCAAGATCAGCGCTAGCGATTCAATAGCCGTGCCGCTTCAGGCGCGAAATAGGTAAGAATGCCATCGGCGCCGGCCCGCTTGAATGCGAGCAGGCTTTCGAGCATCGTTTTGTCGCGGTCAAGCCAGCCGTTGGCCGCTGCGGCGACGAGCATCGCGTATTCGCCACTCACTTGATAAGCGAAAGTCGGCACTTGAAACGAGTCCTTCACGCGCCGCACAATATCAAGATAAGGCATGCCCGGCTTGACCATCACCATGTCGGCCCCTTCCGCCAAATCAAGCGCCACCTCGCGCAGCGCTTCGTCTGTGTTCGCCGGATTCATCTGGTAGGTCCGTTTGTTGCCCGTCGCTAGATTCGTAGCCGAGCCAACGGCATCGCGGAACGGGCCGTAGAAGGACGAGGCATACTTTGCCGCATAGGCCAGGATGCTCACCTGTTGAAAGTCAGCCTCGTCCAGGGCCCGTCGAATTTCGCCGACACGGCCGTCCATCATGTCGGAAGGGGCAATGACATCGCAGCCAGCGGACGCTTGCACCACCGCTTGCCGGCAGAGCACGTCAATTGTTTCGTCGTTGACCACATAGCCGTCGCGGACCAATCCGTCCTGGCCGTGGCTGGTATAAGGGTCGAGGGCTACGTCGCAGATGATACCGATCGAGTCGCCGTGAGTCGCCTTCACCGCTCGCACCGCGCGACAAATAAGGTTCTCCGAGTTGACGGCCTCCTCCGCCTCGGGAGTTTTCTTCCCAGGCTCGGTCACCGGAAAAACCGCCACCGCCGGAATGCCCAACTCGACCGCTCCCCCCACCGCTGCGACGAGCAGGTCAATCGACAGTCGCTCGATGCCGGGCATCGACGCCACGGGTTGTCGCAGGCTCTGACCCTCATGCACAAACAGCGGCCAGATGAGGTCGTCGATCGAGAGTCGATTTTCAGCCACTAGTCGCCGCGACCAATCGTGTCGCCGCACCCGCCGCAATCGCGTTGCCGGATAGCGGCCCCAGGGCGTCGAAGAACTTTCATGCACGGTCATAGAATTAAATATAGGTCTGGATTCTAATGGCCTCAACTGCGCACAACTTTTTGACAGGATAACAGGATTTGTTTAGATCGACAGGATGGTCGACGGCAATATCCTGTCGATCCTGCGGGTCCTGTTATCCTGTCGAACAACCGTTTGATCATTCAATCGCCATGCCTCCTAAAATCTCAGTCGGACCGTTTCATTTCACGTCGGTGGGCGTGCGGATTAGCGGCAAGCCGGAGATTCACCACTGGAAAGGCCCGCTGCAGTTTGCACTGTGGTGCCAACGGGCTGGGCCGTGGTGGATTGGCGACTTGCTCAATTCGGGCGAAGACCGCTTCGGCGAGACGTTCTCGCAAATGTGCGAAGGAGCAATCTCGGCTGAGATGCTCAACCGCTACGCCTCGGTCGCCCGCCGGGTGCCACTGGAGAATCGCCGGCCAGGCCTTTCCTGGTCGGCCCACGCAGTCGCTGCCCGCTTGCCGCACAACGTGCAGCACAACCTGTTGCTGGAAGCCGAGCAAAAAGGTTGGACAACGGACGAGCTGCGCGTGCGAGTCCGCGAGGCGGGGAAAGGACAGCAAGACGAGGACGAGTTAGCCAAGAATAATCATCGATAGAAATGTCTCTACTGGCATAGTCTCAAGACACTGGCAATTCTCCACGGCAGCTAACGCAAAACTAAAATACACAAGCTGATGATTCCTAACAATGCAAGAACAACAATTGGCAAGACCCAGTGCATACGAATTGCCGGTGCTTTGCTCTTCGCGCTCATCGCATGAAGCCGCGCGGTCAGATTTGGCTGACGACCATCGCCATCAATCGCAGCTAGCTCCGCATCGAGCTCCTGTGCCGACCTCGCCTCCCATCGCATTGGGCGGCCACGCAGAATATCAGCCAGTGCCGCTTGCACGGTTCTGGCTTCTGCCGGACGATCGACAGGACTCTTTTCCAGTAGCTGCAGCACCAAATCAGAAAGCTCCGTTGGGCAATCGCGGACTAGCTCGCGCGGCGACGCTGGTAAGTCGTTCAGATGCGCTTCGAAAATTTCCACAATCGTATGGCCGTCGAAAGGAGTGCGGCCGATCAGCATCTCGTAAAGGATACAGCCCAACGCATACAGATCGACCGAACCGGTTAGTTCCTCGTCGCCGGTGATTTGTTCCGGCGGCATGTAGCGGCAGGTACCGACCGTTTGGCCATCGAGGGTCAGCCGCGAGCTGTTCAGATCGCGCGCGAGGCCAAAATCGCCGACCTTCACGCGGCCATCTTCCGAGAGAAACAAATTGGCCGGTTTGAGGTCGCGGTGGATCACTCCCTGTTGGTGTGCATGGTCAAGTGCCGCGCAAATTTGAATCGCACATTCCGCCGCCTCGCGCCAGGGCAGCTTCTCATGCATCTGCAGCACATCTTTCAGCGTGCCGCATTCGACCAGTTCCATCGCAAAAAAGATGCAATCCTCCGCGAGCCCGCAGTCGTAGTGGCGAACGATGTTCGGATGATTGAGCCGCTCGACAATGGAAACTTCACGGACGAAGCGGCGTTGCAGCTCAGGGTCGGCGACGGCGTGGCTTTGCAGAAATTTGACAACGGCCGGCCCGACGAGACATGACGCGCGCGGTACACATCGCCGACCGTGCCCGAGCCCAATAGCTCGCCCAACTCATATGCGCCGACTGTTTCTTTGGCCACTGCGCCCGTGCCCTGGAGGATTTAATCGCAGGGAACAATCTAATGCCAAAAACCGTCGAAGCCAAGAGACAGCAAGCGCCCCAACGACGGATCGCTTAGCTCTCGCGGTCGCTGCCAAGTTCGCCGACTTCTTCCTCACGCCGAATCTGGGCGAGCAGCCGAGTCATCGTATTGGCATGCACGCCTAACAGCCGTGCCGCTCGCCCCTTGTGGCCCCGTGTGGCCCGCAACGCCTGCCGCACCGCCGCCCGCCGTAGTTGGCTCAAATCCATGAAGGGTAGCGCCGTGTTACCGCTGCGTTGCTGCGGTAGCTCCGGCAGTCGTGGCTCGCAATCAAGCACATAGCCTTGCTCGATGATGTGTCCCAACTGGCGGATATTGCCCGGCCAGTGGTATTCGCAGAACTCGCGGAGCCGATCGGCCGATGGCTTCCAGCGTGGCCGCTGATACTTAACGGCAAACTTTTGGGCAAAGAACTCGACGAAGTGCGGGATGTCTTCTACACGCTGACGCAGCGCCGGCACGCGCAACTCGACCATGTTGAGTCGATAGAACAAGTCTTCGCGGAAGCGACCTTCGTTCACTTCGTTGTCGAGTTCACGGTTGGTCGCGGCGATAATCTGAATATCAATTTGCTGCGGGATCGAAGAACCGATGGGTGTCACCTCGTTCTGCTGCAGCACGCGCAATAGCTTAGGCTGCAACTCGATCGGCATCTCGCCAACTTCATCGAGAAACACCACGCCGCCGGCCGCCGCACGGAACACGCCTAAGCTGCGTCCGGCCGCACCGGTAAACGCGCCTTTCTCGTGGCCAAATAATTGACTCTCGGCCAAGGTCGCCGTGAGTGCAGCGCAGTTGACTGGTACAAAGGGTTTATCCCGGCGCGGGCCCAGGCGGTGCAACAGCCTGGCCCAAACTTCCTTACCAGTACCGGTTTCCCCAGTGACAAGAACGGTGCAGCCGACATCCGCCGCGCGTTCGACATGGCGCGCAATGCGACTGACCTTTGAATTACTACCCAGAACCCAGCTTTCGGGCTCTTCCGGAGGGAGCCTTAGCAAAGATTCGATCGAGGGTGCGACGGTGGCCTGTGTCATGTGCTTCTCTGTACCGACACTTTGACAATCCGACCGTCGAATCTTTCGCCGCCGGAAACTCGCAGAATTGCAATTCCCAAACGCATCGCGTGCGCGAGGAAATCTTAGTGCTTCAATCTCACTAGCGTCCCATCCAAGGGGTGCTCAACGATGTTCTCAACCCAGACTTTCGCCCTATTACGAGCGGGAGTCCACACGCCTCATTATAACTAACGTTGGGAATTGCTCAATAAAACGGATCAGAAAATGGGGGAAATTTGCGCAAAACTGGCATTTCGTAGGGATTCTTCCGCACGTCCCCTGTACCAATCCTGGAATTGAGCGATACGATCGACGCAACTAATTGTTAGAAAAGCACTTACGACACAAGAAAAAGTTGCGACATTTTTTCTAAATGAGGCGTTGCGATGGGGAGCGATTCTCGGCCCTTTGACAAAATATTGTGGTCCCCTGTTAGTCGTCCCCGCCGGCTTCTTGCTTCGCATGCACTCGCAAATTCAGAATTAAGGGCTTGTGGTCCGACCCCGGCCCCACCCCCTCGACGATCGAAACGCATTCCAGTTCCGGCGACAGGAAGGCCTGATCGATGCGAATCGGCGGCACGGGCCACTTCCCATTGGGCCAAGTCGTCGCAAAGCCCCGGCCACGATCGCTATGCGCCGAACGGAGATGTCCCGATTCCAAACGCTGATACACCTTCGAATGTTGGGTCGCGTTGAAGTCGCCAATTGCCACCAGCGGCCCCTTCCAGGCTGAGAATTGTGGTTCGACTTTATCCCAAAACTCCTCATATAGATTATAGGTGTCTTCGAGGAGCGGCCGCGGACTATGAAGACAGAACAACCGCACGGTTTCATCACCCAACGGAATGTCCGTGATCACACACGCCCGCCCACCCGCAAAGAATAAATCAAGATGACCGACCGGCACACGCGAAAACACGACACTATCACCCGGATGACGCGCTTGCATGTTCGTTCCGTAGGGGTAAGCCTTGATTACTTCAGATTGCCTCAAATGCTGAATCCATGGACGGTGTAGTTCGGCAAACACAATTACGTCGGGATCCGTTTTCAGGGCCTCGTTGATCATGGCGTCGAACTGCCGATTGTCTCCCAGCACATTCGCATAGAAAATCCGTAGCGATCGACACTCAGCCGCTTTGTTCTCAGGTGCAGACTGCGCGGGTGGCACAAACTTTGTCGCCGGCTTGAAATCCGGTGCGACCCACATCACATGGCAAGCGACTACCAACCCGCCAGCTAGCGCCAACAGGTGCCGGCCCTTCCACAAAGCGTAAGCCAGCACGCCGTAAGCCGGCAAATAGACGTAGAGCGTAAAGGCATTGAGCCAAGTCAGCAGCACGGCCCCGTCGTGCCAGCCAAGCCGCAGCGCCGCAATAGCCATGAGCACAAAAATTCCGCACCACGCAGGCACCAGCACCCACGGCGAAGCAGACGATCGTTGTTTTCCCAGCCGACCCCAGATCGGCAACTCGCCACTGCGAGCGACACGCGCATTGCTCGACAACAACGATACCCGCTCAGCCAACACAGCTGGCGACAAGGCCTCATCACTTTCGGTCGTGGCAGCCGCGGGCCGCTGGTCTGTTCCGGATTCACGCATCGGTTGTCGCTGCCAAACCTCATTTTAATTGCATCAGGGCCAATCACTTTTTCACAATGGGCTGTGATCCTCTGCCTGGCTTTCGCCGTAAGTCCTTTGTTTGCTTACGGAGCGAGCCAAAATGAGGATCGTTCTAAATACCTCAGAATCAAAAAGTGAATGGCCCTGTTAATTGCATCGCCTTAATTGCCTCGTCTAGGCTCTGAATATTATAGTACGCGGCACAGTGACTGGCGGTTGGCTCGTGCGGGCCCGCCACCTCGGTCGAGCCTGCCATCATGATCCGAACCAACCTTCGCCGAGGCGATAGCCGCACCAAATCGCGGCAATTCCCAGCCCCACGCTCAGGCAAACATTGAACAACGCGTGTGTATGCCGACCATCGCTCAGCAGCCCAAACGTCTCCACTCCAAACGCCGAGAAGGTGGTGAAGCCGCCCAGCACGCCAACAGTCATCGCCAGACGATACTCTTCATGCACCGCAAATCGCGTGGCAAAGGCCGCGCTCAGAAATCCGATCAACAGACAACCGGAGAGATTTACAACCAGCGTCCCAATCGGAAAGGCGGTGCCGCTCATACGATGGGTCACACTACTGAGCCAGTAACGCAGCGTGCCGCCAGCACCCGAGCCAAGAAAAATCAACAAGAATTTAAACATTCGCAGGACTCCTACTTTGCGAGTGCGCAAGGGCACACCCGTGAGTAGGAGTCATCAGGCCGAACGTGCGTAAGTTCAAGTGGCCGGTTAAAGGCGGACTCCATCGCCTGCCAAAATGGTATCATGTCCGGCAGGCGCTGACAATTCCAGTATAATGTCGCAACAATCGGCGCTCCACGGCGTTCGATGGTTCTCGCAAATCCTCTGTCAATTTTGCAAAGGCGAATTTATGTCTCACCAAACCATGTATCTTCCCATGATGCTTTCGGCCGCCGCCTTGTGCGGCATCTTGACTCCCGCCGCACGCGGCGAGCCGACAACCGGGGCCAACGGCAGCCGGGTGTTCGAAATCCGCACCTACACCACCGAGCCAGGCAAGCTCGACGCGCTCCAGACTCGCTTCCGCGAACACACCTACCGACTGTTCGAAAAGCATGGCATCATCAACATCGGCTACTGGACGCCCATCGACGAACCACGCTCCAACGACACCCTTGTCTACATTGTCGCTCATACCAGTCGCGAAGCTGCTAAGCAGAACTGGCAAGCTTTCGTCGCCGACCCCGAGTGGCAGCAGGCCCGCGACGCTTCCGAAGCCGCAGGCAAGATTGTCAACAAAATTGAATCGGTCTACCTCGAAGCCACCGACTACTCGCCGCTGAGGTGATAGCCACGCGAGCTAGCAGATTCGACACGGTGTTATTCCGAATCGGTGACTCGAGATACTGCTGCCCACTTTAAAGTATTGGCGGCGCCGACCACGAAACCTTCAATTCTTCCACCACCATCCCTTCAAATCCCACAATTCCGAGACTCAGGGCCCCCACCTGCCTGCAAAACTGCGCCGTCCACTTGCCCCTCACCATGTGAGTCAACTAGAGTTAAATAGGCGAGCAAAGGGTGCCCGCACCCCTTGCCATTTCTGTCATCAACAAGCTTCCTCGATTGCGACTAGGAGAACGACCATGCAGAACAGACTACTCGTGGCAGTGGCTTTTTTTGGCGCCTTGGCGGCCGGCTCTTTTGCAACCGATGCAGCCCACGCCCAATGGCGCGCCCGTCGCGTTTGGGTATCGCAACCGGTCGTCGTAGCACCCCAACCAGTCTTCGTGCAGCCGCAGACGGCCTTTGTGCAACCTCAGCCAGTCGTCGTCCAGCGACCGGTCTGGGTACAACAACCTACGGTGGTCCGCACCTACCGTGTCCCCCGTCGGGCCTATCGCCCCGTCGTTGTTTGGTGATGGTGAGAGCCGACTTGTAGGAAGCTTCTCCGACTCCTCTCACGCACAGGCGCCAACACTCGCCCCAACCGGAGTCTCGTAGTCATGAGCGGCAAGGAAAACTCAGGGCCGCTCAGTTTTCCCGATCGTAGGGTGGGTCTCGCAAAACTCGACATATCCTACAAGTTCCGCGGGTTGAAGTATTGACCGGCTCTGAGAGAAAACTCGCTTGCCCTATTTTTCTCCTCGAAAAGATTTTATCTTTTTGTGCCGGTCAGCGCGATCACGATGTCAGTCAGACTGCGGGTAACGCCGGTGGCTAGTTGGTAGCCGAACATACCCAGCAAAATCAAGCCGATGACGAGGACTTTGAAGGCGGAGGAGGTTTCGCCGTCACTCAGGCCCAGCACCAGCACGGCAGCGACGAAAGCCGAGCCGGCCAGGCGTTGGATCCAAACCAGTCGGGCGGCCATTGGGGCGAGTTCCTGGCGCGCGGCGACGGTGAAGTGGCGAACGTCGTCCCACATCCGCGGATAGAGAGCACGCTGGATCACATATTGCGATCCGCACAGCGAGTACGCAAGCGCGATCAACCCCGAGAGGGTGAAGGATGCGGCGAAGTGCATCCAGGTTTCGAAGTTGAGCATGCTAGTGCGGGCGGAGATGGCCGCAGGAAAAAGGATGCCGCCGGGAAGCCAGCCGGCGGCAGAGAGTCCGGCGACCCACAGTGGTAGCTGGAGGGTCTGGTTGCGCGCGGCGGAAACGCGGCCCGGGATGAGCGGTGCCGCGGCATGCATCGCGCGCCAGGTGCGTCGGACGGGGAAGAACGCCCAGGCGAACAGCGCAAGGGCGACGGGATACATCGCGACGTTGTAGATCGTCACCAACTTCATGAACATTTGCTGCTGCCGTTCGGTGAGGTGTTCGGCAATTTGCGAAGCGTTGTACGAGATGTTGAACACACTCGCAACAATCTGCGGCACCACCACCAAGATCACGAACCAGAGGAACGGCTTGGCCAAGATCCAGGGCACAATTCTTCCGATGCCAACCCGGGCGTCGGACGGCAGCGCGCGCTCGGCTTGGCGCAATTGGCGGCAGCCTTCCAATTGTTCGGCCAGCTCGGCGCCCGTGGCGAAGCGGTCCTGTGGGTAGGCGGCCAGACAGCGGCAGATGGTTTGTTCGAGTGTTTTGCGGGCGCCGGGAACTGCGACTTGCGTACAGGGTGGCCGCTGGCGACGCTGGTCGGCGAGTGAACGAAGTCGATCGACCATCGCCGCTTGGGGGTCGAGCGTCATTTGCGGTGGGCAGCCGTGGAGCAGTTCGTCGAGCACGAGGCCGAGTGAATAGATGTCGGCCCGTTCGGTGACCGCGGCCTCGGTGGAATCGTTCGCGGGGTTGAAGGCATCGAGGTGCTCGGGAGCCATGTAGGCGACCGTACCGCCGAACATCTCGCCGCCTTCCGATTCGACTTGCTGCGAGGAGATGTTGAAGTCGGCGAGCATCGGACGACCATAAGGGCTCACGAGGATGTTGGCTGGTTTGATGTCACGGTGCAGCACGCCACGCTGGTGAGCAAAATCGAGGGCCTCGGCCAGGCGAGCACCGATCCAAGCCGTGGCCTCGATAGCATCCATTTCGGCAATCGCTTCTCGATCACGGAGGGCGGCGGGATCGAGTGCCGTGGGAAGGGAGGCATTGATGTCGATGATCGCCAGCACATCGCTGCCCCGCCAACTGGGCGGCGAGGTGTTTTGATCGGTTGGCGCAGCTTTGTTGGCAGGCGTGGGGGTGAGCGAACGCTGAACGTCGAGCTGCATGCCGATCGAGCCGATGATCTTTTCGAGTCCCACACCGGGCACCAGCTGCATGCAGAGCAGCCGCTGGTCGGAAGCCTCGTCGACCTTTTCGGAGAAGACTTGTACGATGTGGGCATGTTCGAGCCGGGCCATGGAGCGGCCTTCGCTGCCACGGTTGGCGGAAACCTTGAGAGCGACTTCGCGATCGAGCGAAATTTGGCGGGCAAGGTAAACGTGGCCGAACGCGCCACGGCCGAGTAGCCTCACAATTTCGAAATCGTCAATCGTGGCGCCAGGCGAGAGCGCGGGCGGCCGTTGATCGCGGCGAACGGGCGGCCTGGGAACGTAACTAGGCGGTGGTGTGGGTGAGGGCGAAGGAGCGCGGAAACTGGGTGCCGCGCCAGTAGCGGCACCGGCGAGCTGGACGTCGGACACGCTCTCTGACGGTGGCTCCGGCGTATAGAGCGACGTTTCGGCCGCGGATGTCGGCTTGGTGTCAGGTTTCGCGGTTTTCTCGTCGGCCATGGTTTCGTTAAAAAACAGGACAGGATAACAAGATTTTCAGTATCTACAGGATCGTTGATCCTACCTGTCAAGCCTGCCGATCCTGTTATCCTGTCGAAAAATCTAGAGGCTCATTTCTTTTTACAGCGGCGTTCGAGAGCGGGTTTGCAGTAGTCCAAGAGGTCGAGTTCGATCAGTTCGTTTTCGGCAGCGTCGAGGGAGCTGTCGGCTAACGAGTTGGTGATTTCGTCGAGCAGCAAGTCGGCGAAAGCGTCGCGCGAACGGTGCAGCAACACGCGGACGGCACCGGCATTGATCGACTTGGCGAACACCTTCGAGAGGCCTGCGGCGAGTTCGGGCGAGCGGGCCTCGGGATGGTCGACACGGTATCGAAGCACAGTGTGGTAGGGTTTGCCGCTGGTGCATTCGTATTCCGCAAGCTTGCCCCAGCAGCGGGCGAGGAGCTCGTCGCGCCAGCTGGCTTGGAACAACGCATCTTCGTCGGCCCCGCTTGCTGAAGCGAGCGCGCCGGGCTCGGCGAGGTTCGAGTGCATTTGGCCTGCGCGGCCCAGCTTCTTCAGTCGGCGCTGGTAGTCGACGATCAGGCGATAGACAATGGTTTTGACGAATGCGCGAAAGCGGCCGCGGCCTGGGTCGGCACCACTGAAATCGCCGCGGACGAACTTGAGTGCAAACTCTTGAAAAACCTCGTCGGCCGCGTCTTCGTCATGCAAGGCCGCCAGCGCGTACCGCCGTACCGCCCCGCCGTAGCGGTCGAGCAGCGTCTGTTGGGCCGACTGCACGTTGATGTGGTCACCATGCGCGCACTCAACCATCGACCACAATGTTTGAATCTGACTAAGGTGCGCGTCATCGTCCATGGTGAGTCATAGTAACTTGGTGGCTGAGGGCTGGAACGCCTGTCGGGCGACGGAAATTACGGTAGACAAGGGCAATTGCCGTTTGACAGCCACGCGATGGCAGGCTTCGTATTCGGGGGCGAAGCGGCACGTGCCGTCGGGGAGATGAACGATCTTGCCGGCAACGCGTCCCCAGGGTGTGTCGACTTCGGCGGCCGAGCGCACAAGTATAGTCCGCAAGACTTGTTGGCGGCGAACGCCCAGCGTGCTGGTTTCTTGGAAAAAGATTGCTTCCAGCGCATCGGCGTCGGCGGGGTGAGATTGAACGCTCAGTATTACGCCAGGACGCCCTTTTTTCATCTGGATCGGCGTCACAGTGACATCGAGCGCGCCGGCCGCGAAGAGTCGCTCGACCGCGTGGCCAATCGCGTCACCAGGGCAGTCGTCGAGATTGGTTTCGAGCACGACGATCGAATCGACGTGCGGTGGATGCTCGACAGTGGCGGCGTTCGTGGTTTGTGTGCCGACAAACAGTCGCAGGATGTTCGGCTGCGGGAAGTCCCTCTGGCCGGCGCCGTAGCCAATGGCGTCGATGGTCAGAGCGGGGAGTGGGCCGAACTGACTGGCAAGCGCGGACGCGATGGCGGCACCCGTCGGCGTGGTAAGCTCGCCTTCCACATCGAGCGGTGCGAGTGGCAAACCGCGCAGGAGTTCGGCGGTCGCAGGTGCTGGGATTGCACATCGGCCGTGTACAATTTCAACGATGCCGTGGCCCGTTGGTATCGGCGAACATGCGATCCGGTCGATGCCGAGCAGATCGAAGCCGATCGCAGCGCCCACAATGTCGGCGATTGAATCGACGGCGCCAACTTCGTGGAAGTGGACCTTTTCGATCGTGCTGCCATGGACCTTGGCTTCTGCCTCGGCCAGCTTGCGGAAAACCTGGGTCGCCAAATCGCGGGCGCGAGGCGTAAGCGAGCCGCGATCGATCATCGCCGTGATGTGGTGTAGGTGGCGATGGGCCCGTTCCGGTTCGTGCTCGACGGTAATCTGCGTCGCGCGGAAGCCGCGCTTCTTCACTTCGGTTGCGACGAGCTGGCAACTGGGGAGACCGAGCGAGTCGATGCCTGCCTGGATCGCGGCCAGTTCCGCGCCGGCATCCACTAGGGCCCCGAGCGTCATATCGCCGCTAATTCCGCTCGCACAATCGAAGTACGCGATTCGCATGAGGGGAATGCTAGCGTGAGGGGAGACTAAGGAGATAGGGCCAATTCTACGGTGGGCCGCGAACTTCCGCAAAGCGCCGCGACGTTGACCCGTTTCGCCCTGCTTGCTAAAGTCTCCCCGCCGCATCGGGCGCCAAAACTCATGACCAAGCTCTCCCATCCTCCATCGCCATCTAGTTATACGCCGAAAATCTGGGGCCAAATGCCGGCTCGGATGAAGGTGCTGTACGTGACCACGCTGCACCGCACGGGCGGTTGGCTGGCAGAAGCATTTGCAGCCGATAGCGCCACGCAGGTGGCGCTCGAAGAGGCGATTGGCGTGACGGCCGGCTTGGCACGACTGCGGGATGAAGTGTTCGACGCGGTGCTGGTCAGCCACGAAGCCGACGTGCTCGATGGGCTCGATTTTGTGGAAGGTCTGCGCGGCGGCGGGCACGACGAACCGATGATCGTGCTGGGTATCGAGCCCTCGGCCGACCTGGCGGCCCACGCGTTTGAGGTTGGGGCAGACGCTTACTGCTGTGTTGCGGAGACGACCACCCGCTCGTTGTTGTGGACTTTTGCTCGGGCGATCGAGCGTTCTCAGTTGATGCGCGAAAATCGCCGGCTGGTGCAGGTCGAGCGACAGCGACTTGCCCAGGAACATCAAGAAGCGGAGCGGCTGCTGACCGAACAACGAGCGCTGATTGTCGAACTCGAACGCATGGCCGATCGAACGATCCAACCGACACTTGTCTCGCAGGAGTTCGATCCAGAAAGCGACGATGATGCCTCTCCGGAAAGCTTAGTCAGTGTTTTCACAGCGTCCGCACCAACGCGTTGCAATCTTCCTGAGCGGCTCGTGAATCACTATCGCGAACTCCTGCGGGCCCATGTGGTGATGGGTGTCGGCAATTTGGCGAGCGAATTGACTGCACTTGCCGGGCTGTTGGCCGAAGTAGATATTTCGGCGCAGCAAACGATGCAATTACATGTGCATGTGCTGGAGGAGTTGATCGGTTCGCTGGGCAATCGCAGCGCTCGGCATGTAATGAATCGGGCTGACCTACTAGTCGTAGAGCTGATGGCCCATCTAGCGGACGGCTATCGGCGGCGGTACGATGAGCGGCGGCGTCCACCTCGGCAATTAAGTCTGCCGGGGTTCGATGTCGTGCCCTGCGACCCGTATCTCCGAGCTGCTTGAAACTTCGTTGACGAAGTTGATGGTGGCAAAAAATGGTGAAGACGACGACGCTAATCATCCCATTGTTAGGGAATTGCTTTGATAATGCCATCTTCTGGTCCGCCTTCGACATCTACCGATGCCACGACAACCGTTGCCGAATTGCGGAAAGTTATGGCCGATTTCGTCGCCGAGCGCGATTGGTCGCAGTTTCACTCGCCCAAGAATGTTTCGATGGCACTTGCGATCGAAGCGGCCGAGTTGATGGAGCATTTTCAGTGGCTCACGACCGAGGCTTCGCGGGCGCTGGTCAACGATCCTGAGAAACTGGCCGCTGTCGGCGAGGAACTGGCGGATGTGGTTGGATATTCTTTCGCACTCGCCAACGAGTTGAAGATTGACCTGTCGCAGGCGATTCGCGCGAAGATGGTCAAGAACCGCCTCAAATATCCGGCCGACCAGTATCGCGGCCGCTATGGACCAGAAGACGACAGCCAAGGGCGCTAAGGACGTGGAACCCGCGAGACTAGCGATTGTAGGCGCGAGTGTCCGGGCGGCGGCAGCCTCGGCCGTGCGGGCCGGTTTCCAAGTGTTGGCTGCCGATTTGTTTGCCGACCAAGATCTTTGCGAGCTTGCAACAGCCACCACCATCGACGACTACCCAGCCGGCTTGGCTGCATGGCTCCGATCGCTGGAACCAGGCCCCGACGCTTGGATGTACACCGGCGCGCTGGAAAATCATCCCGACTTGGTCGACGAAATGGCGGCCATCGCACCGCTGTGGGGGAATCGTGGTGATGTTTTGCGGCAAGTCCGTTCGCCATGGCAAATTGCCGAAACGCTGCGAACAGCGAAGTTATTATTTCCCGCGATGCAACGGACTCCAGAAGGGCTTCCATGCGATGGAAGCTGGCTTGCCAAGACGGGACGCGGGGCGAGCGGTAGTGGGGTCACTTCGTTCCGCGGTCAGACCGGGAAGAAAGTGATTTATCAGCAGCGGATTCGCGATATCCCCTGCTCTGCCGTGTACGTCGCGGCAGGTGGCAGGTCGGCGCTCCTGGGCGTCGTGCGGCAACTTGTTGGCGAGTCGTGGCTCCATGCGGCCGAGTTTCAGTTTTGTGGCGCGATTGGTCCTTGGCCTTTGACGGAAGACGCCTCCGAAGCAGTTGGCCGGATCGGCGAGGTGCTGGCGGCAAGGTTTGGACTTAGCGGGATGTTTGGTGTCGATTTCGTGCTTGATCACGAAAGCCGAGTTTGGGCCATCGAAGTCAATCCACGTTATCCGGCTTCAGCGGAGATCATTGAGTGTGCGATGGGTATCGAAGCCATTGCCGCACACGCGGCCGCTTGCTGCGCAGAGCAATTGCCGATCGTGCCGTTGCGCAGCGCGCTGGGCTATTACGGCAAAGCAATACTGTTTGCGAGGCAAACGCTGACGATCGCCCACAACTTGCTGGGCGAATCTCGCGTACCGCGAGCCGACGGCGTTTGGTCGAGCGTCGCCGATATTCCTACTGTGAATACGACATGCGAAGCAGGCCAGCCGATTATGACTCTGTTCGCGGGTGGCGTGGCCCCCGAGAGTGTGAGTGAGAATCTGGCCTCGCGCGTTGCATTGATCGAGCGAGAGTTGTATTCTTCTTAGCTTGAAAAGAGAAATGGAGTATTGGTGGCGAGGTGCGATCCCTGATTGAAGAGAAGTGAGGATGGTCTGGTGAGGGTTGGCATCATCAGCGACACACACGGACACGTGGATTTCACTCGACCAGCCGTACGGATGTTCGAAAGTCTCGAAGTGGAGCGAGTACTTCACTGTGGCGATATTGGCTCGCCCGGGGTGGTGGAACTCTTTGCGCCCTGGCCCACGGATTTTGTGTTCGGCAACTGCGATTTCGATCGACAACCGTTGCTCTCAGCAATCGTCCGGATGGGCAAAGTCTGCCATCGCCAATTCGGCGATCTCGAGATCGAGGGCGTTCGAATCGCGTTATTGCATAGCCACGACCGCCGGCTGTTCGCCGCGTCGGTTGGCAGCGGCCGCTATCAAGCCGTTTGCTATGGTCACACGCATGTTGCGGCCATCGACCAAAAGGGCGATACGCTGGTGATCAATCCTGGCGCCATCTACCGCGCTGACCCGCATTCTGTAGCGATTCTCGACTTGCCGCAAAAGACGGCGACAATTATTGAGCTGTGATAGGAAGGTCGAGGGCTGAGAGCCGGCAAGCGGTTTTGCGATTGACCACAGCCTTACTCGCTAAGCGCTCGACCTCACCTACCCAGCAAGGCGGTCGATACGGTTCATCGGCAGGATAAGCAGATTCTCTTCCGATTGATGGAAGTATTGCATGACGTAGGCGTCTTCGGGCGAGTCGTCGTAGAAATCGCGGAGCACGTTGGTGGCCCGGAAACCGCTTTCGCGGAAGAAAATTTGGGCTGCTAGATTGGTTTCGCGAACTTCCAACGTGATCTCGGTGCGGCGCTGGCTGGAAAGTTTGCCGACCAGCTTCTCGATCATTTGCTGGCCGATCGAGCGGCGGCGGAGGTTGGCAGCCACGGCGAAATTCAGAATGTGCAGCCGTGTCTTGTGCAGTTCATAAATCATGAAGCCGACGACACGCTCCGCGTGTTCGGCCACCATGCCGATGCAATTGCGTTGCCGCAAACAGCGGACAAAATCTTCTTCGAACCAAGGAAATTCGAAGCTCACGCGTTCGATGTCGAGCACATCCGGCATATCGCGGCGGATCATCCAGCGAATGTGGACACGCAGTTGCGGTTTTTGGTCGACACTCATCACAAGCCTCCTTGCCTTTCGGCGCTCCGACGGAAAGCCGCCTTTTGCCGCCCGCGCGATGCCATGTCGTCGGCACGATGCGGGGCGGGCAAATTAACAAATGCAGGGGCCGCTGCCAAGCCGAGTGATCAGCTTAAAGATGTAGCAGTCATTTCGGCTTATCAAATCGCCGCAGTGCCAGCCTATCGGCATAAATCAGCAGAATTTGTGCTTGCTAGCAATTCAGTCGCAAACTGCTATTGCTTTGCCAACTCAGTCTTGATGGCGGCGATGACCTCGTTAGAATCGGGAGTAGTGCGGGGTGAATAGCGGGTTACTAACTCACCGTTGCGATTAAAAAGGAACTTCTCAAAATTCCAACTGATTGGCCCAGGTGACTTCGGATTGGTTTCTTCGGAGGTAAGTTGTTTGTAGATCGGCGAGGCGTTGGGGCCGTTCACTTCGACTTTCTCTAGCAAATCGAATTCGACGCCGTAGTTGGTCGAGCAGAACGTGGCGATCTCCTCCGCGCTGCCCGGCTCCTGCCCCAGGAATTGATTGCACGGCACACCGACCACTGCCAATCCCTCGTCGGCATACTTGTCGTGCAGCGCCTGTAAGGCAGAGTACTGCTTGGTAAGCCCACACTTGCTCGCCACATTCACCAGCAGCACCACCTTGCCGGCATACTTCTTCGCGGGGTTCACCTCTTTGCCATCAAGCGTTTTCATCTCATGATTGAGCGGCGACGCGGGGTTAGGCTTGACAGCGACGGAGGTGTCCGTGTCGGCCGCTAGAGAGGTGTGAACCAGAGTGAGTACTCCGATCAGAGACAGCGACAGGACGAACAATATTCTCTGCATGTTAGGCTCCATCTGAATGATACCTTGTCACAACTGCAACGTATTATAGCATCATAGCGTCGAGTTCAGTCACAAGAGCGCGGCGAGACGGACGGTCGCGGAGTAATCCCGGATCGCGGTGGTGGCACCCAGACCGGTCACACAACAAGCGCCGGCTGCGGCGGCGAATTGGGCGGCTTGGGTGGGAGGCAGGCCCCGCAGAATTCCTGCGAGCAGCCCCGCGTAGAAGCAGTCCCCGGCCCCGGTGGTATCGACGACTGGTCCCGGTGGAGCGACGGCCGGAATATCTTGAATCTTGCCCGGCTGGGGACTGATCATCGCGCCGCGCTCACCCAGTTTAATACCCAAAAAGCCCTTCGCGCCGGCCGCGCGAAAGGCCGCAATCATCGCGCGGGGTTCGGCCTGGCCCGTTTGATGCGCAGCCTCGCGCTGGTTCGGCACATAAAAATCTAAGTGAGGCAGAAGCGACGCGAGGGGTTCCATGGTGCCGCCGTCCCCGGCAGCGTCGAGCGCCGTAAGACAACCCACGCTGCGAATTGCGGCAAGCACCTCCGCGAGATCATTTTGTAATCGCGTCATCAGCGGATAGTAGCCGAGGAGCATCGCACGACTGCGGGCAAAGAGCTCGAATCGGTCCAAAAGCGCCTGTTTGTCGAGCAGTCGGGGCGCGCCGGCATAATGCAAGAAGCTACGCTCGCCACGCTCATCAATCAGCACGGCGGAGGTGCTTGTTGCTCGCTCGGTGTGTGTGGTCAGCGCCGAAGTGTCGATCCCTTCGTCGGCATAGCGCTGGCGGATGATCTCGGCCCACTCGTCGTCACCGACGTAGGTCAATGCGGCGGCGCGCATGCCAAGTCGGGCCAGAGTGATCCCGGCATTGGAGACAATGCCGCCCGTAGTCAGCCGCAACGGCTCGGTCTCGACGAGTTGCCCCCTACCAAGCGACACATCAAGTGGCACAGGCCGCACGAGTACATCGACTACGCAGGATCCCACCACCACGCAGTCGATAGTTTTCTCCGGCATCACTCACACATTCTCCATGAACATGCCCCGTCGATGCCGTTCGGCCCGCCGTGTGCCATCGATCAGGTCAGCTACGGCTTTTGCATTCTCGATTCCGGGAAGGCTCAGCTCGGGATGGGACGTGTCGCTCGATTGGATAGAGATCGTACCGACGCCGAACATTCGCTCGATCAAACCCTGATAGACCATGACATCATCAATGTCGATCACCTCGATGCGATTGCCCACGCGTGTGAGCAGGCCGCTGTCGTGGAAGAAGCGGAAGGTGGTGAGTCGATAACGGACGGTCAGACGGCGATACCAAACCAGCAGCCCGATTCCGCCCCACAGTACGAGGGCACCAACTACAAACGCCATCCATGCCAGCGGCCCGCCGATCATGGCAACTACCAAACCGACGAGTGTGATTATGGCCGCGGCCAGCATGGTTCCCATCATCGCCTTGGGGGAATACGTGCCGGCCCAGAGTTCTTCTTCGCGGGGCGCAGCCCCACGGCCTTCAACGGTCGACTTCAAACTCTGGGGAGTGAAGTTGGATTCTTCGATGGCAAACGTTGGGCCGACAAGCTGCGTGCCGCAAAAGGAGCAAAAAACGCTTTCGGCTGGTGCGTCCCGACCACACTTCGTGCATTGCATTACTCAGGTCCTCTTGCCAGATCGCGATAGCAGCCGCCAGTGGCGCTCGTGGCGCTGGGCATTATACGGGAATTCGCCCAAGGGGCGACGAAATTGAGGAATTTTTTGCGGCCAAGGTACTACAGCGAGCTGGAGTTCACCGAATCGAGATTCCAAATCACTTCACGGGGCACCACTCCGTAGAGGCCACGGGTGAAGAACTGCTCGATGACCTCGTCCACTTGCTGGATCGGCGTTTTGGTAATCAGCACGGTATCGGAATCGTTAAGCCAAATGTCGTCGGCAGGCACGGGGCGGCGGCCGTAGAGCGCGCCGCGGAGGTCGAGCATTGTGGCCATCAGCCGCCAATCGTCGCCGCGACGAAACACGACCACTTGTCGCAGGTTGGCGCCGATCCGCCAACCACCAGCCAGTGCGATCGATTGCATGGCGGTGGTCGGTGCGACCAGTTCAAACCGCCCTGGATTGACGACCTCACCGACAACATAAACAAACCGCGGCGCTCGTTGGGCCAAATCCATCGTCACCTGCACGCCAGGAATTGTGGTAGCATAGCGGGCGTCGATTTCCTGTTTGGCTTCGGCCAGCGTCAAGCCTTGCACAAAGACCGAATCAATGGCCGGAAGCTGAATCGTGCCGGCGGGCGTAACGACGACCAGTAACTGCAAACCGCCACGTAAGCTGGCCCGGCTGTCGACGGTATTAAGTAGATCTTCCAGCCGAGTGTCGACTTGTATCGGTGTGACAGTGATCGACGGAATGCGATAATATTTTTTGTAGGCCTCTTCCAACTCGTCGCGGAGCGATTCGATCGTCCGCCGCGTGGCCCGCACCTGCCCGAGCAGCGGCAGTGAGATCGATCCATCCGGCTGAATGACCAACTCGCGCGAGATGCCGGCTTCGGAGGCGGGCACGGGGCCTGTGCCAGCATGGCCTTGATTGGCGACGAGTCCGCCACCCGCGGTGAGCGACTCGACTAGGATGCGGTCGCCCACCTGTAGTTCATAGGGCCGCGACTGCTCTTCGCGGGTGCGGCGGTAGTAGACTGCGACTTGATCGCCCTCGCGCAAGCGGTACTCAGGCACTTGGGCGGTCCGTGCGTGGCCAACCCATTCGCCCTGGGCAAACTGTTGCCAGGGGATCTGGCCGCGTGCGTCCCAGCCAACCTCCGCTCCGCACCCGCCGGAGAGACTGTCGACGCCCCAGATAGGATAGGGTGCGGCTGGGCCAAGCGCCTGGCACTCGCGGATGCCAAAGGGAAGACAGGGAGACTGGGAGACTGGGGGGTAAAGAGATTCGGGGGCAAGGAGCCTCTCCTTGTTCTCTTGTCCCCCGGTCACCCTGTCTCGACCCCACCAGGCGCAGACGCTCATGAGCGTCGTGGCGACCAGAGCTGATACGGATATCCAGCGAATCACGTTGGGTCGTTTTCTGGCCATGCTAGCGACGGAACACTCCGGGTACGAGTTTTTGGGGCCACTTGGCGGCAGTTTCGGCTTGTCCGACCGCCGTTGGCTGTTGAGCTGCCGGCGCTGCCTGGCGAGGCTGGGCTTTTGTGAAGCGACTGCCGCTGACCGGTAACGGCGACTGCTGGGCAACGGGACTCAGATCTTGCGGTGCAACCCACTCGACGCCGTTGTTGCGCGACACGATCCGGGCCTGCCGATCGAGGGCCGCGAGGTGTTGGGAGTAGTTTTCGTTCGCCTCCGCTTGCGCATGGAAGCCCATTTGTCGATCGACGATGGCCAAGTTGTGATAAGTAATGCTCGAAGGGGCAATGTCGATTGCTCGGCGGAACAATTCCGAGGCAGTGGCTGGCTGTCCGCCGCGTGCGAGCAACACACCGATCTCATTGGCGGCCAGCTGGTTGCTTGGCCCAGCATCGAGCGCCGCCAAGAACATTGTCAGCGCCTTGCGTTCGTGTCGCAGTTCGCCGTTGGTTTGAAGGGCGAGACGATTCTCTAATTTTCCCAGCCCGTAGAGCGACATCGAACCGGCCTGCTCGCGGTCTACCGCCAGCGCCAATTGCTCACGGGCAAATTGGTGGTAGAGCGCGATAGCTTCGTCGGGGCGCGTGATCGCGACCGAGGGGAGCAACTCCGGCGTGCGGTGGGCCGACATCACTACTGCCACGTTCATTTCTGCTTCGAGCTGAACGCCTTGTGGCACAAAGTCGTCTGCCTCGTCGAGCGCACGCAGTCCGGCAGCCAGCGCGCGCGAATGGGTCTCGACCCCTGCAGTCGCATCTTTTGCTTGCGCCACGCGACGTAGCACACGAATGAAATCTGTTTGCGCGGCATAGACTGCGCCATACTTGGCGAGCGAGTACGCCTTTTGGACGGCCGGCAACAGTTGCTGCGAAAGCTCGGCGGTCGCGGGCGTGTAAGGCACCGCCGCTGGCGGTTGCATTGCCTGAGCGTCAGGCTGTGACGCAGGCAGGGTGATGGACGACACATCTGCGGACCAGGCTGTCTCCAGTTCGTCAATTGTTTCTTGCGGGGGCACCGGCAATTCTGGCGGGGTTGCCGCGGGGATGGGCGGCTCGACGCTTTCCCGCTCCACGTCCCACGATGCCCTCGTAGACTGATCACTCGGCAGCGATTGCTCGCCCAGGGAATAATCTTCTGTTGGCGGCAGGCGGTACATGGGGACCGCAGTTGCAGAGTACCAGTCGCTGGCAGCCTCTTCGCTGGCCGCGCTGGGCAGCATGTCGTTTCCGGTGGATCCCAGGTCGCTCGCTACAACGACGAAGGGCAACGCGCAGGACCACCCAATGGCAAGGCCAGCTTGCGTCCACTTCTTGAGCTTCGCCCTGCTTCGGTTCGTCATGGATAGTTCGCGAAGGAAACTTCAGCCCAGGGGGGCGCGCAATAGCAGGCGCACTGTCATGATCGTTGTCAGGCATCTGGCCGCTAAAATCAGAATTCGTCTACCGTTCGATCGTTTAGCCAGCAAAATCGCGCCCCGTGGAATCAGTCTCGTCGGGAGAGGCAGCACAGACGTTACAAACGGAAAGGCAAGGGCTTCAGGGGTCAGGGATTAGAAAGCAAGGCGAGGGCGGCAGGGTTTGCCCCATCGGAAATGGGCCGAGACTCATGGCAGAGGGCGCCGGAGGGCGGAAGGCCGACGGTGGGATTTCGCGATCGTGCGGCGAAATAGGGAGATTTCGCCGCCGGTGGCTTCCATGATGAGCAGGAAACGCCGGGCATTTCGCAAACTCCCTGCGGCAAAATTCGCATTCCTTTCGCCGCAAGATACCCTGTTTTGCAGCAGGCTGCGGGAAATCAGGGGATAGGATTCAGGGGCCGGAGGACAGGGAAGAAGTTTCGTGCCGGTTTTGGGTGGGTGCGCAGCGTGAAGGAGGGCCGTCTTGCCAAGGGAGGTCCAAGAGTGGTTCGGAATGTCAAAGAGCGGGGGAGAAAGGTGTCGGCTGCCAGCGCACAGCCAAGCTGATAGCCGACAGCCAGTTGCCCTTATCGATGTACGTATGTTTATATCCTCCCGGGCGGCCGATTTCAAGAACTTTTTTTCGGGCCCTAGACCGACCTAGCCGAGCTGACAAGGGAGGAGATCGAGGCATTCTTCTTCAGCCAACCCAGGCTTCCGCGCGTTTCACATTTCTGCTATCGCAGGCCGGCGGTGCCCATGGTACGCGTTTTGCAGTCAATTCGCTGGACAAACGAGAGACGTTGAATGACAGGGGTGAGCTATCTGAACGCTGTCACGGGCTCCCTCTTGTTCGGCGATTGCGACGCGCTCGGCTGCTAAAAGGGACCCCCGCAAACCGCCGCAGAGGGCTTCCCGGCAAGACACTACTTTTCTGGAGGTTACTGCGATGCCCACACGATTGAGAAGTCATGACCTGTCATCCGTGGCCGAACGGCAAGTGCGAACTTGGGCACTCGGTATCGAATCGCTGGAGCGGCTGCAAAAGGAAAAGCTCGCGGCGGCCAAAGCTCCGTCCGTTCACCCGTATGTGACAATTTCGCGCGAAGCCGGTATCGACTGTGTCGAAATAGCCCACCAGATTGCCAACCAGCGCGGGTGGAAGGTGTTCGACCGCGAACTGCTCGAATACATTGCCGAGCAGCACAACTGGTCTCGCATCGCACTGGAATGCGTCGATGAGCGGACCGTGTCGTGGTTCCATGAAACATTCGGTAAGTGGCTTGATAACCAATTGGTTTCGCAGGTGGAGTTTGTCCGCAAACTGGGGAAGGTAGTGTTGCTAGCCGCGCAACACGAGAGTGTGGTGATCGTGGGCCGCGGGGCCCAGTTCTATTTGCCGCGTGAAGCGGGGCTGGCGGTGCGGATTATCGCGCCGCGCAAGTACCGAATGGAGCGGATGATGAAGCGGCTCAACAGCGATCGGCAGGCAGCGGAAAGCAGGATGGACGAGTTGGATCGCGGACGGGCCGAGTTTGTGCAGCAGTACTTCCACCGCGATGTGGCTGAGCCGCATCTCTACGATCTGGTGATCAACCTGGAGCACATCCGCCGCGACGCGGCGGTGGATCTGATTCTGCGCGGGTTGGAGCAGCGGTTTGGGGTGGATTGAAGTCGGAAAGGAGTCGATTTCGCAATCCGAAGCCCCGGCTTCCGGCTATTGTATGTACTGACCTTCCAAGCGATTTCACGCCTTTTTTTGGCCAGATTCCATAAACTCGCACTCTCATTGCACCGGGGATACAATTGGCGATCCGGAGGTTAGTTATTGGTAGCGAAGGTCAACTGCTGAGCGTTGCAAATGGCGAAACGAAAAGCTGCGCGGTCGACGAGCCGGGCACTGGTGACCGCAGAGCAGATTGATAGCTCGATCCTGGTGATCCGTGGACAGAAAGTGCTGTTGGATGAGCAACTGTCCGTGTTCTATGACGTCGAAACAAGGACTCTCGTACAGGCGATGAAGCGGAACAGTGATCGGTTTCCCGATGACTTCATGTTTCAACTCGACCGCGATGAGTGGGTGGCCTTGGGATCGCAATTTGCGACCTCAAGATCGGACATCGCTGGTTTAAGATCACAATCTGTGATCTTAAAGAAAGGCCGGGGACAACATCGCAAATACCCACCATACGCCTTCACAGAACAGGGTGTGGCGATGCTGTCGAGCGTGTTACGCAGCCCGCGGGCGATTGAGGTAAACATCGAAATCATGCGGGCGTGTGTTCGCCTGCGGCAGCTCTTGAGCTTGCACAAGGACCTGGCGGATCGGCTCACAAAATTGGAACAGCAGATGCGCGGCCGCAACGCCGACGTCGACCAACAATTCCGCACGTCTTTTCGCTCTTGGAACAGTTGTTTGCCCCAAAAGCGGGTAAGCGTCGCCCGATTGGGTTTCATGCGAGCGGGTGAAGACGGACCTGGTGAAGCAATACTTCCACCACGACGTCGCCGACCCGCACCTCTACGACCTCGTGATCAACCTGGAACACCTCTCCCGCGACACGGCGGTGGATCTGATTCTGCGCCGGTTGGAGCAGCGGTTTGGGGTGGATTGAGGGCGGGATTGGGTGTTGGTAGTTTAGTTGTTAGTGGCTGCGAGTAGCTGATTTCCCTCGCGGAATTGGCGGTTGAGTTCGCGGCCGAGCCAGGCCGAAAGCTTGCCGCATTTTGCGCCCCGGCTCCCGCCCCGTTACATGCCCGGTAACGCTCCCTACCTGGAGTTGGGTTTAATGGAACATTTCCCGCGGCAAAAGGACAATTCCAATTGGCCACCCACACGGTCTAAAACGGTGCATCACTCCGGCGCGCCCTGCCTGGTCGCTGCTGCCAACCAATGACACGCCCTCATGGGTTGAGAGGACCGAGCCAGTGCGGTGCCTTGATGGCCGGGACATCCGAGCCGTCACTTCGACGACGCAACTGCAGAGGCGTCCGTCACCGCCGTAACGTTGGCCCGAAGGATCAGAACAACGGTTCGTCCAACTTCGGGCAGTTTGAGGTAGCGCGAATGTGACCGCTGCAACGAAAAGCTCTTAACCATCCTCACCGCGATGGTCCGCAACAACCAGTTCTGGAGAACTCCATGCCTAAAAGAATGCGCCGACAGAATGCTTCAACCCACTTGAAAACCAACACTGCCGCTGCAGCGATTTGTTAGGAGCAATCGCTGCTTACTGCCAACGAACTTCCGCCTGAGGCGACGACAAGCCACGCCAAATGCTGCCTAGCCGTACGAACCCTTTACGTTCGTGTCCTTCAGCGTCGGCGACTAGGATTTTGAACACGTGCTGCGATTTGCTGGCGGTAAGTGGAAACGGAGTGGCCTCGACGATTGGCTGCGAGAATTTGAGGAGGCGAAAGCCGTTCATGGAAGCCCATCGAAACAACGCTTCTCTGCGACGTACGCGGTCCATCACATACAGACCGACCGCGCACGCGACGGCAAGCACCATCACAAGGCCCAACAATAGGTTGGTGATCATGGGGTCGCTCCTAACATTCAAGCTCAGTTGCCCGCCACACACAGTGGCAGGATTGAAGTGGAGTATACAATGCCCGAAGTGAAAACGCCAAATGTACGATTGACTGGCGGATCAACTGCAGCGACTTGTTGAACCAAGGATTGGAGTTCGGCTCCGCGAACTCCAATCCTTAAGAAGTTAGGCCGTACGCCTTTCGTGGCCGTCGAGAACCGCGAACAGTTGATCGGTTATCTCGAAAACGGTAGCCGTTTTGCCGTGCTTGAAATCCCGAAATGGCTTGTAGAACCGAAATCTTCGAGTCAGGCGAAACGGGCGAAAGACGATAACCATCGGATTGTATTCGCGGCTACCACCGAAGAAACGGAAGACTGCGACTGAAAGCGTGCGGCCCCATGTGCGGCGTTCCGACCAATTGAGGACAACGGCGCGATGACTAAGCCGCGGTAACAGATGCTCCTCGACATACGACTGCCAAATCGGACTATTGGAATACACGAGTAATACGTCGCGACCGCGCGCGCACCAAACGCACCACGCCGCGATGTGAAGCAGAACGCCTGCGACAAGATAGAGGCCAATCGCTACTAAAATTAAGGGCGAGATCGCAATCAGAACGACGGCGGCAAGCAGTGTTTGAAGGATCGACGTTGACTGCTCTCTGGCCACGATTGCACCTGTTCGGCCTAACGTTTATTTGGCCTTCTGGGGATGAAGTTCGACGATCACTTTACCATTATCATCAACCCCGGTAATTTCTCCCGTCGGAATCAGGCTCGAATCGTAAAGTTGCGGCCTGTATTGATAATCGGCGTTTTCGCGTTTTTTCGCGATGATGTCGGCAAGTTCACGCTGAAGTGTTTCAGCGGTTTCCAAGTCCATTTGGGCCGTGAACGCGGTAAAGTTTTGTTCGGGGTCGTAGAGTCGCATCATCACGCGAGTGTCTGGCAAGTTTTTGCCCTGAGCGTCGACGCCCCTCCAACTCGTTTCGACGCTCCATTTGAATCGCGACGGAACAGCAACGACACCGGCGTCCGTCGTCGACAAAGCTGCGGTGTAAAGATAATACGAGTTGCCTTTCGTATTGCTGTCCGGTGCCTCAGCGTAAGCAACGGAAATCGCTGCCGTCAAAGCGAGACAGGTGAGCAGAAGAGGTTTTTGCATGTATCGCATCGTCGAGTGTCTCCGTACGTAAGTGAATTTGCTTTCGCCAAATAACGAGAATTCTACGGCGCAGCGCCGCATAGTACTTGACAGGAAGGAGCTAGATTGCATACAGACGTATAGTACATGCTTGCCGCCGCTCTACTCCACGGCGGAACTCCTGCCTATGACAACATCTTATCGCCAATCAACTGGGACTGCAAACATCTGCGCAGGCGGCCGCTGCTGCGTTGCGGAAAAACGATCGAACCTGCATCGACGAGCAACTTGCCTAGCGACTAATGGTTTTGGGAGAAGAACTCCCGGGGGCTTGCGCCACCCGACTACACGATGCCGCCGCTTCGCGGCTGGCGATCGGGTTGAGCAGTGTAAAAAAGCGATTAGCCGTCAGCTTTCCGCCGTCAGTCAGCAGCCGATCAAAACAGCATTTTCTGCGGTCGCGGCGCGAGGGGTTGCGCATTGAAGCCCATGTCTCGCAGGTGGTCGACGAATTCCACCGGCCCATGCGTGCAGTAGATTTCTTTGGGTTCGACCTGGCGGACGGTTTCGAGGAGTTGCTCGAAGTCGGCGTGGTCGGAGAGGGGGAGCGCGTGGTCGACGCCCCAGCGGTACTTCGTGCTAGCGTCGATGGCCCAGCCGGTGGGCGCGATCGACACAGTTTGACCTAAATGAGCGAGGCGGAAGTCTTTCATCGACCGCGGCAACGTGACCACGGCATGGCCGACGAGGAAGGATTCAGGGTTCGAGGTTCGGGGTTCAGGACGGAAGGCAGCCCTGGCGGAACCCGTGGCTGCCGTGGCGGGATAGGGACGGACGTCGCCCAGCGGCATGCCGCACGCTTCGTAGATGCGACTGATTTCGTAGATCGAGGGGTGCTGCAGCACGGGAATGCCGGCGTTGGTGAGTAGCTTGGTAACTTCCTGCGATTTGCCAAGCGGGTAGGCGTGGATCACCGGCGTTTTGCCGTGGGCCAGCGCGGTGTGGACGATGTCGAGCAGTTGGGCCACGACTAGTCCGCGGGGCGGCAGGCGATACTTGGGCAGGCCGAAAGTACTTTCCATTACCAGGATGTCGGCGTGGGGCAGTTCGACGGGCTCGGCGGTGGCCGACGGATCGAGTTTGAAGTCGCCGGTGTAGAGCAGGGTGGTCTCGCCATCGTCGGCAAAGAGCATGGCCGACCCAAGACAGTGGCCGGCCGGTAGCGCGGTGAGTTGCAAGGAACCGAATTCGATTGGTTGGCCGAACGTCATTTCCAGCACGCGATACCGGGGCCCAAGCCGGTGCTGGTAGATGCGAGCGGTGGTGGAGGTGGCTAGGGCGAGCTCGTGTCGCGCGATGTGATCGGCATGGGCATGCGAGACGAACGACCGCGGCTGGCGACGGCGGACGTCGACCGCGAGGTGGGCGCGAGTCAGAAAGAGACCGTCGTCGTAGTAGAACATAGGGGAGGATTCGGGATTCGAAAGGTCAGCAGTCGGGAAGAAAAAGAAGGGTTCGGGGTTCAGGGTTGCAGGCTAAGTCGGAAAGCGGAAGGGGGAGGGGGGAAGGACAGATGGAGTATCGCAACGTATAGTATCCTAACCATGACACTACTTGAGGCAATCGTATTGGCGGTGGTTCAAGGTCTGACGGAATTTTTGCCGATCAGCAGCACGGCCCACCTGCGTATTGTGCCGGCGCTGCTGGGGTGGGACGACCCAGGGGCGGCTTTTTCGGCGGTGATCCAAATCGGGACGCTGGCGGCGGTGCTGACGTATTTTTGGCGCGACGTGCTGCGGATTCTGGGTGCGATGCTCTCGGACCTGAGCCGCGGCAAACTGGCGACCACACACGACGCCCAGGTGGGTTGGATGATCGCCGCGGGGACGCTGCCGATCATCGCGTGCGGGCTGCTGTTCAAAGACCAAATCGAGACGACGCTGCGTTCGCTGTACGTGGTGAGCGGCGCGCTGATAAGCGTGGCATTGCTGCTCGCGCTGATGGAGTTGGTGGTGCGGCGGCGGATTGCGGCAGGGGAGTTGGGCCGCGATGTCGACAAGCTTACGTGGCGGGATGCGATGGTGGTGGGCTTCGCGCAGGCGGCGGCGCTGATTCCTGGCACGTCGCGCGCGGGGGCAACGATTTTTGGCGGCCTGGCGAGCGGACTCTCGCGGGAGTCAGCGGCGCGGTATTCGTTTTTACTCTCGATCCCCGCGATCGGTGCGGCAGGGCTTTATCAACTCATCGAAGCTCGCGAAGAACTACTCGCCAGCCAGAGTCAAGTGGTGAACCTGGTCGCTGCGCTCGTGGTGTCGGCGGCGGTCGGTTATGCGACGATTCCTTGGTTGTTGGGCTTCTTGCGGACGCATTCGACGTTTGTGTTCATTGTGTACCGGCTGTTGTTGGCGGGATTGATCTTGGGGCTCTTGGCGAGCGGGCGGCTCTCGCCGACGGATGGGGAAGGGGTGGCTGGAGTCGAACAACGGCCACCTGACCCGGTGGGTCGCTCAGACGATGGACTACCAGTCATCCAGCCGACCGCTAGTCGCCTAGGGCGTCAGTCTCAATCTGCATCTGCATTGGTTCCCGCGTGCTGAAGCATGCTCAGCGAGCGGTTACCGCCGCCAGCCGCCATAAAACTGGGCGGTATCCATGTAACGGGCCGGCGTGCCGGCGCCGGGCAGCGTGGCCGAGCGGTACTGCGGGCCGCTCTGCAATTGCCGTTGAAGCTGTTGGATATCGCGTTGTTGCCGCTGATTGGCCGCTTGCTGTTCCATTTGCGGCCGCACGAAAGAGAAGTAGCTCGGCAGGGCCTCGCTGCTCTCACGTTCGTCGCGGAACAAATTGAGATAGGGGCTGATCGTGGGGCCAGTCGAGGCGGTCTGAAAAGGTTTGCCATTGTGCGATATCTGGCTGCTGGCTGCCGGCTGAATGGGTGTCCGCCGCGGCATCGAGTTAAGCGTATTGATGGCCGCGCCGTTGCCGTAGAAGCTCAGGGCGTTGCGCGTTTGGGTGGTGATGGGCGTCCCTTGGGCGCTGGCCGAGTCGGCAGCAATCGCCGTGGCAAAGCAAGCTCCGAGAATCATTGCGAGCGTCCGAGCTGTGAATCGATGCATGGGGGGCCTCCTGGCGAAACAGCATTGGGAAATGACGAGTGCGACTGGCCATGCCAGCGGCGTGCGGAGCAAGCCCGCAACACGATCCGCACATTTTATCTAATCGTCAAAGTTAACCAGCGAACTTGTGGCGAAGGGGTTAAATTGCGACTCGCCGCCGCGCTGCTAGCGCTAGCATTGCGCCGCTCAAGAGCAGCAGGCAACTGGCCGGTTCGGGCACCGCAGCCACACCCGCACCACTGCCCGCCAAGCCACCTGCGCCGCTGCCGGCGCCGGGGAACGGTCCGCAGCAGTTGTTCCGCCAGATGGTGAAGTCGGCCGCATCGACGATACCATCGCTGTTGGCATCGCCAGCCACCATCCCTGGTGTGCCAACATTGCCGAAATTCTGCCGCCAAATCTGGAGGTCGAAATCGTTCACAAATCCATCGCCATTAAGATCAGGACCATTGGCATTGCCGATGTCGAAAGCGGCCAAGAAAAGCTGATTGCCGAAGACAAAAGTGAAAAAATCGATAGGAGAGCCGAACGGCAGGCCAGAGGGGGTAACCTGTGAGAAATTGCCTGTGATGGTGCCGCCGACATTGAAAATCGGAACGGTGCTCAATGCGGTTATGTTTGACGCGTTGGTGAAGCTGACCTGCAAATCACCACTAAAGCTCGCATCGCCAGTGATCTGGAAGGCGTCGAAGGAGAGGCCCGAAGTAGTTGCCTGGACACCGATGCTGAAGGTGCCGCCGACGGCGAAACTGCTTCCCTTGAGCACCTCGAACGAGGAGCCGGGGCTGACTTGCGTGAGGCCGAACGAGAAGAAGTCGTCCTCGAAGGCAACGTTGGTATCGGGACCGATGACCACGCGGCCTCGATCGCCCGCTCCGGGAACGGTCTCGCCGAAACTGATCACGTCGCCGCTCACCACGTTGTTACCCTTGGTAAATGCGAGCACGCCGCGGTTCCACAGACCTGACTTGAATCGCAATGTCGAGTATTCGCCGTGGATCAGGCCTTCAGTGCGACCATTGGCTGCGAGGGGCTCGGCGGGAGGGACCGGCAAATTCAAGAAGGGGCGCGTGAAGTTGGTGGCTGTTGCTACGGCCGGTGCGACCACCTCGCGATTAAATTCAATTTCGGCGCGCGCAGTCTCGGTGCCAAGCACGGAGACGACGCCATAATTTGAGAGTGGGTATTCTTGCTCGCCTGGAAGCGGCACATTATCGACTTCGGAGTAGATGCCAGTGGCTTGGACCAGCAACTGCTGCCCCGCGTCAACGCGAACCTCGCCTAACACTCGATTACGGAACTGCAGGACCGAAATGCTGCCGTCGCCGGCGACGACGCCATCGTTTACGAGTCGGCCACTGATCACTTCTTGGGTTGGATTGTCAGGAGTCGAGGAATCGAATGCCCCGAGTAGTTCGATCCGTCCGCCATGGAGTTCGATGCGACCGAACCGGCCGACAAGCAGTTCGAGGCGGTCTGGAGCATCGGTTGGGTTATCGAGGGGTGGCGTAACGATGCTGACCAGTGCTCCATCGCTGACATTCAGGGTGCCGCGTCCGACGCCGCTATTGTAAACAACTTCGTTGCCTTCCAGGTCTTCCAAAGCGAGCGGACCAGTGCCGCTGCGATTGTTGTGAAAGCCGCCGATTTGCAGATTGCCGCCGACCGTCCACTTCGAGGCGACACCTTCGACGTTGACAGTTCCTTCGCCACCGGCCGCAGGGGGTTGGTTGTCGTCCGCGGCAAGATTGCTGCCGATTACCGCCCCGAAAATGTCATTGTTGTTTCCGCCCGTGGTAGGCGAGAGGCCAAGATTAAACGATTGACCTCCATTGAGGATACTCATGGTGCCGGAGCCGAAGCGACCAATCACCATGTAGTTGACTTCGTCGCTCGATCCAGACGTATTGGTTTGAAAGCCGCCGCTTTGCAGGAATGAGTCGGTGCCATCAATGACGATGGTGCCTACGCTGCCGCTTTGATCGCCAGCGATAACAGCATCCTGGATTTCTGCCCGGCCGCCGAGTGCAAGCTGGAAGACGCCATTACCGAAGCGGCCGACAAACAGGTCGAAACCGATGCCCGTCGGCCGCGGAACCACACTGGGGGAGACGGGGTTATCCGGATCAGAACCTGGCCCCAAGTAGGGTATGATATCGGGATCGCTGTTGTAGGCGGAACCAAAGCCTTCGATCCGCACGACGCCACTCCCGCGACGGAGCACACCGTTGATCGTCGCTTGGTCGCCGATGACTAAATCCATATCGCGGAGTTGCGACTGATTAATAATCATCTCACCGAAACTGGAGCGGCCGACGATGACGCTGAAATTCTCGTTCGTCGTTGCTGTCGCCAACGAACCAACTGGTTTTCCTTCAAAAGTAACTTGATTCGTCGGGCCGCGAAATGGATCGATGCTATTGCCATTGGTGGGTATACCTTCATTCACGGTGGTGGTGAATGGGTCGTCGGCGAAGAGGCCGGTATAGGGGCCCCCGTCGGCAATTCCGGCATCGGGGCTGAGCCAGACGTTGCCGATCACTTGCACCACTGCTTGGACGGGATGGGTAAACACAGCAAGTGCGACCAAGCTGCACAGGACCACACCGATCCACCGCATGTGAGAACGCATAGAATCTCTCCTCAGAGTTCCGAAACACCCACCCCGGATCTTGCCGTACCGGATCTGGACGTGACCAACATTGCCCGCTTCGCAATCAGAACTTGTAACAAACTCAGGTGTCGCGCAATCAATGCGCATAGGACGTGACAGCCATCCCAGGCAGTCAGTCGACGGTTCTTTGGAAATAAGACCAGTGCCTCTGGTTGGGTCGCAACCCCCGATCCTGGTCGAACCCAATTTGTCCTATCGAAGGCGGCGTACAACCAGACCGTCTCCCGCTCGGGGTCGACCGGTCAGCAACTCCGCCGTTCCAAAGATGTTCCGGCATTTCAACTCTATTCTCGCCAGAACTTGCCTAAATTGTCAACTATTTTGTGAAGGCCTGGCGGCCGGCGAGCCGGTTCGCGCTAAGATGGCTGGCGGAAACGCGGGTGTATTGGCTCAGATTAGAGGCGGAAGAGCTCGACGATGGTCCCTGGGGAGAGGAGCATGGGCTCGGTCCCCAATCGCACCAGCGCGTTGGCTTGGGCCAATGCCACGAGATCGGCCGAACCGTGCCAGGGGAGGATTCTAACGGTTGGTCGCAAACCGCGGCCCGTTGGTTGGCTTGCCGTATGTTCGATGACTGCCGCTGGCAAGTAAGATGCGCGGCCCCCCTTGTAATTGAATTCATGCGATAACTCAGCGGAGAAACGTGGCGCCGCAGCGAATCCTCGGCCAGCGATCGCCGCGAGCGCCGGCCGGGCAAAAACCTCGTAGCACACCAGGCTGCTCACCGGATTGCCGGGCAAACCGAATACGAGCACTTGCCGTTCATCGAATCGTTTGACGCCAAACCAAAGCGGCTTGCCGGGCCGCAGCGCCACTTTGTGGAACACCTCATCAACCCCCAAGTCAGCAAGCGCATCGGGCACGAGATCGAACTTGCCTGCCGACACACCACCACACAAGAGCAACACGTCGGCAGCAAGCCCGACTTCGATCAGCCGCCGCAATTCGTGGCGTTCATCGCGGGCAACGGGCAAATCGATTGCTTCGGCCCCACTGCGAGCAATGGCGGCAGCAAGCATGGGGCCATTGCTATTGCGAATTTTCCCCGGCGCAAGCGTTTCCTGGGCGGCAGCCAATTCGCTACCCGTTGCCAGCACTGCCACTTTGGGCTGCGGCTGAACTCGAACCACCGCATGTCCGATCTCGGCGAGGATGCCAATCTCGATGGGCCGCAACTGGGTTCCGCTGGCAAACACCTGCTGGCCAATGCCAAGTGCCGCGCCCATGGGGAGCATGTGCTGCCCCGGTGGGGGATCGATTTGCAGCAAGCGCACCGTGCGCTCGTCGATCGGCTCGGTCTGTTCGAAGGCGATGACTGCGTCGGCCCCTTCAGGGAGCGGAGCGCCAGTCATCAGCCGGGTAGTTGTTCCGGGAGTTACCGATCGTCGAGGCACGCTGCCCGCGCCAACCTCTTCCAGCACTACGCGGACTTCTGCACGGTCGCTGCTCACCACCGCATAGCCGTCCATCAGCGACTTATCGTACGGCGGGGAATTGACGGTGCTGGTCACGTCCTCGGCCAGCACCAGTTCGGCCGCTTCGCCCAAGGCCACTCGTTGGGGCGCAAGCGGCCGCGCGTGCTGTTCCACTAACCGCAAGGCTTCTTCAACTGCGAGCATGAACCGTTTGTCCTTGCACAACAATTCTTTGACAGGATAACAGGATTTGCGGGAGCAGGAGGAGGAAGAAATAGGTAAGAAATAGCTTAAACGAGACCGCTGCCTTGATCCTGCTTATCCTGTCGAAAAGTAAATGCGGGCATAATTTCAGACGGCCAGGAAGTGGCGTAGGATGTCGTAGCCTGCGTGTGTGAGGAAACTCTCCGGGTGGAATTGCACGCCAAACAGTGGGTGTTCGCGGTGTTCGATGCCCATGATCTCACGGTAGCCGCCCGGCTCTTCGCTCCAAGCGGTGATGCGAAATTCCTTGGGCAACGTATCAGGCTGGATGACGAGGCTATGATAGCGTGTGGCCTGAAATGGATTCTCGATACCCGCGAAGAGCGTATTCAAATTGTGATGAATCATGTCAGTCTTGCCGTGCATCAAGTTTTTGGCTCGCACGATCTTGCCGCCGAAAGCCTGTCCGATCGACTGATGTCCCAAGCAGACACCCAAGAGGGGCATTTTTCCGATCAGCCGCTGGCAACATTCGACCGAGATGCCGGCCTCCGTCGGTGTGCATGGCCCAGGCGAAATGATCACACGATCGGGCTTCATTTCCAACAACTCGTCGACCGTAATCTGGTTGTTGCGGTAGACCTGGATATCGAGCGTGGGGTCGATCTCTCCCAACCGCTGCACGAGGTTGTAGGTAAAGGAATCGAAATTATCGATGATTGCAATCATGGAAAATGTCGTTGGCGTCGTCGGCGACGAATCTCCTGTCAAAAACCGCTGACGATCGACGCCTGCTGCAAGTTTACCGAGAAGGCCAATTTGCCACCAGCCTCGCCCGGTTGCCGAATCGTTTGCAATAGGCTTCAATGTCAAGCCAACCGCCTATGCCAATACACATTTCTAAGCACCTGATTTCTGACACCGAAGCCCTCCGCCTAGTGATGGAGATGATGGCCATCGCCGGGCGCAGCGGCGAGGAAGCGGCCGTCGCCGATTTTATCCGCGGCCAACTTGCGGCTGTTGGCATCGACGCGGCCGAGCTGCGCAGCGACAACGCGAATCGCCGTACGCCCCTGGGCGGCCAAGTCGGAAACCTTGTGTTGAAGCTTCCCGGCACCAGGCGCGGCCCGCGGCGGATGCTCTCCGCCCACATCGACACCGTGCCCGTGTGCCTGGGTTCGCGCCCGGTGAAGAAAGGTAGCCGCGTCGTTTCTGGCGACAAAGCGACGGGGCTCGGCGCCGACGACCGCGCCGGAGCCGCTGTGTTACTCGCCACGTTGTTAGCGATCGTGCGTAGCAAATTACCCCACCCGCCGCTGACCTTCCTCTGGACGGTGCAGGAGGAGGTCGGCTTGTTCGGTGCGCGGCACGTCAAAAAGTCGTTGCTTGGTAGTCCGAAGCTGGCGTTCAATTTTGATGGCGGTTCGCCGACCAAGCTCACGCTGGGCGCGACGGGCGGCTATCGGATGACGATCGATGTCCGCGGGTTGGCCAGCCACGCCGGCGGCGCGCCGGCGGAGGGTGTCAGCGCGATTGCGATTTCGGCACTAGCGATTGCGGAACTCGTGAAGAACGGTTGGCACGGTCGAATTGTGAAGGGGCGGCAGCAGGGCACGAGCAATGTCGGCGCGATCCAAGGCGGCGATGCGACCAACGTCGTTACCGATCATGTTCGACTTCGCGCAGAAGCGCGCAGCCATGAACCAAAATTTCGCGAGCGAATCGTCAAGGAAATCACAGCTGCATTTCATCGCGCGGCGTGCGCCGTCCGCAGCACCTCGGGTAAGTATGGCACGGTCGACTTCCAGGGCCAACTCGACTACGAAGCCTTTCGCCTCGCAAACAACGAGCTGAGCGTAGTAGCTGCCATAGAAGCAGTGCGGGCCGAGGGATGCGAACCGGAGTTAGCCATCTCGAACGGCGGGCTCGACGCCAATTGGCTCACCGCCCACGGGATTCCGACCGTGACCCTCGGTTGCGGCCAGCGAAACATCCATTCAGTGCATGAGGAACTGGAGATCGCCGATTACCACACCGCCCGCCGGATTGCACTTCGCCTAGCCACGGCGGCAGATTCGCGGTAGCTTGAGGGGTTCAGCTAAACCGCAAATGATGCGTTACCGCGTGTCGCCAGCGGCGCGGCTAAATGGCCTTTGAGTCCTGCCTTTTGTATCCTGCAGCCATCCCTCCATGCCCGACCCCAAGTACATTCGCAACTTCTCGATCGTCGCCCATATCGACCACGGCAAGAGCACGTTGGCCGATCGCTTGTTGGAACTGACGGGCACCGTCGCCAAGCGGGAGATGAAGGAACAACTGCTCGACGACATGGCGCTGGAGCGGGAGCGCGGCATTACGATCAAGTCGCACCCAGTTTCGATGAAATACACGCTCGACGGGCAAGAGTACGAGCTGAATTTGATCGATACACCGGGCCACGTCGATTTTCATTACGAAGTCTCCCGCGCGCTGGCCTGCTGCGAGGGAGCCGTGTTGCTGGTCGATGCGTTTCAAGGGGTCGAGGCGCAGACTGTAGCCAATGCTTACGCCGCGATGCACCACGACCTGATGATCGTACCGGCGATCAATAAAATCGACCTGAACCATGCCCGTATTGATGAAGTGCTCGAAGAAATGGAGCACACTCTAGCCGTGACGCCGGAGGAAGTGCTCCGCTGTAGCGGCAAGTCGGGAATTGGTTGCGACGAACTGCTGGCTGCGGTCATCAAACGCGTGCCGCCGCCCACGGGCGATCCCGAGGCCACGCTGCAAGCGATGGTGTTCGACTCGGTGTACGACGAATACCGCGGCGCGGTGACCTACATCCGTGTGATGAACGGCACAGTGCGCAAAGGCCAGCGGATCAAGTTCTTGCAATCGGGCACTGTCCACGAAGTGATCGAGTTAGGCCAATTCACGCCCCGCCGCGTGGGCCGCAGCGAGCTCACGGCCGGGCAGGTTGGCTACATCATTTGCAACATCAAGTCGCTGGGTAACATTCATATTGGCGATACTGTCTCCGTGGCCGACGGCGAGCCAGCCCCCACGCTGACCGGCTACCAAGAACCGAAGCGGATGGTGTTCTGCGGACTGTATCCGTCTGACGGCCAGGACTTTGAGCAACTGCGGATCGCGCTAGAGAAGCTCTCGATCAACGATCCCAGCTTCGAATTCGAGCCGGAAACCAGCGACGCGTTGGGCTTCGGTTTTCGCTGCGGCTTCTTGGGCCTATTGCATATGGAGATTGTGCAGCAGCGGCTCGAACAGGATTCCAACATCGATCTAGTGCAAACCGCGCCCAATGTAACTTATCAAATCACGCTCCAGACGGGCGAAGAAATGGAAGTCCACACGCCGCAAAAGGTGCCCGATGGCGGCGACATTCGCGAGTTTCGCCAGCCGATTGTCCGCGTGAACTTTGTGCTGCCGACCGACTACATCGGCCCGATCATGAAACTCTGCACCGATCGTCGCGGGACGTATGTGCGTACCGAGTATCTGTCGCCGACGCGGGCCATGTTGACCTATGACCTGGCGCTGGCCGACGTGGTGTACGATATGCACGACAAGCTCAAGAGTGGCACCCGCGGCTACGGCACCATGGACTACGAGCTACTCGGCTACCAGCCAGGCGAATTGGTGCGGCTCGATATCCTCGTGAAAGGCGACCGGGTGGACGCGCTGTCGATCGTTTGCGACCGCCGCGATGCGGAGGTGCGTGGCCGGGCCGTAATCAAGAAGCTGAAGCAGGAGATTCCGCGGCACATGTTCGAAGTGCCGCTGCAAGCCGCGATCGGCAGCCGGATCATTGCCCGCGAAACGATCTCCGCAATGCGGAAAAACGTGACCGCCAAATGTTATGGCGGCGACATCAGCCGCAAGCGCAAGCTGTGGGAAAAGCAGAAGGAAGGCAAGAAGCGGATGAAGTCGATTGGCCAGGTTGATATTCCGCAAAAGGCTTTCCTGGCGGTGCTGGAGACGGGGGAGGAAGATAACAAGAAGAAATAATGGCAATTTTATGTGCGGGGCTTACGCCGATCGCAAGCAATGGGTAGTTCCGACAGCAATTCCGAAACACTTGTCGTGGACCGCCGCGTCCACGCGGCTGCAACATCACTGCTGCCGAGGATTCGTCATGCCTCCCGACGAGCTTGAATCGATTCGCAACCTCGGCCTCGTCAGCGCCGATTGGCTCCGTCAGGTGGGCGTCGACTCGAAGGCCAAACATAGTCGACTGGGGCCGGTAGTGGCTTACATGATAATGAAGCAGCACCTGGCCAAAACGAGCTTGAATCTGCTCGGGGCCCTGGCCGCGGTGCTAGTCGAGAAAGCTTCGCCCGAGCCCCCTGCGGTCGAGCGGCTGAATCTTCAAAAAGAGCTGCTCAGGCTCTGAGGCTGCTAACGATTCGATGACGAATTGCTCAAATTGTTTACCAGCCGGCCTGCTGCCCGATTTTCCAGCGGTGGAATCAAGTATTTTTCGCAATCGGAAAAAAAGTGCTGGACAATTGTGAAAGTGCTGTTTAGACTGCAGGGAAGAAACAGGGCAAGTAGTTTAACAGCAGTTCCATTGTTTTAACTTTTGAGTTGCTGAAACGAGCTTGATTTGCCTAACACACTTTTCAGTTTCAGGCGGCAGGCGGATTCGGAGATTCTGTTCGGCGGAAGACATGTACTTAGTTGGCGTGAGTTCGCCAATCGTGATTCGGTTTGTCAATCAAATTCGCTTCTAGTGTCGTCCCCTACGCAAGCGAATCGAACAATATCGAGAGAGGCAGTTGGGGCGTAACATCCTTTGAAGTCTTTACAGGAGAGCACTAATGATTAGCGGAAACCACAGTTGGTTAGCGACGGTCGCCGTGGCGATCGTCAGCTTGGTGGGTGCCAACTCGGCGCTTGCCATTTCGGTCAATCCATATCGGTTGACTGTAGCGGATTTGCAAGGCATGGGAAATTCCACGAAAAATACTAACCTCAGCACGATTGACCAAATTACGGTAGCTCCCGATGGCGTTCACCTCGATATTACTTGGCGGGTGGGTCAGAACAGCGATCCATTCAGCCCTGGGTTTGGCTTTCAGGATTTCCCACGCGTCGGCCTTACCCTATTCACTAATAGTGAAAATGATTTCACCGGCCGCGATCTGACGGCTTACGACGGCGTCAAGTGGATCATCATGTCTGATTTGGATCTACAGAACGCGCAACCATTTGTACAAACGGCTCCCAATTGGACGTTCTATGAGCCGTCTGTCGGCCAGCCCCTTCCTGGTGACATGAGCAATGCCATGGCGCTGTTGGACTTTACAGACAATACCCAAAATTTCAGTGGGTTGTTGCCAGCCAATATTGTGCATCCGGACGGCAATGGCGAAATTCGCGTCAATTCCATCGGTATTCAGATCGTTGGGCCGGCGGGGCTCGCTGTGGGCCAGAGCGTTCAAAGCAGCGTTTGGTTTAAGGGAGTTCCCGAACCTGCGACGGCCACGATGTTATTGCTTGGCGCAATTGGGGCGTTCGGTTTCGTCCGTCGTCGCAGCTAGCCTTCGCCAGAGAGTCCGCAGAGGATGAGTTCTCAGAGGGGCGAGGAGTTAGGCAGTGCGGGCAAGAGCCCGCATTATCCGACTCATGGAGATTAAGTACTGGCACTGGTCCGACCTCCCTATCGAGGTCGGGCCAGATTTAACCCACATGAGACCTAAGGTCAACTATTGATTGGTCATGGGGACCAGAGTTCTAAGAGTTGACATCGTCTGATCCATTACTGTCTAGCACGGCTTTTTGCAGGCACCAAAAGTCAATTTCGCCAGCATTTTTTAATGAATGAGGCTAATCAGGATTATGAAACTCTCTCGGTGGATAACACAGATCACGTATACGTTGCCCGTTTGTACGGCGGTTTTAGGTTTAGCTGTTGTCGCCCAAGCTCAAATCGTCACGCAACTGGCAACGTGGGATAGAGCCCCAGATGGCACTGTAGTCGTGGGCGACGATTTTGACCCAACACTCGACAGCACCATATCCTGCTCCGGCTGTTGGGTCAGTCGAACTTTAGGCTCTGGCGTGACGTTTTCCCAGTCGACAACGAACGGCGTCACCCAGGGCAACGGCGCGCTGCAAGCCACCATCGTTGGCAAAGGAGCTGGCGGTGAGTTTTCCGCCAACATCAATGGATCGCCTGTGCAACTCGACACCCATTTTGACTTTCCTCTCACGGTAACTTACGCGAATACGACGCTACCAGCAGCGGGCGGACCCGATCCGCGGTTCGACGCCATTTTGGCTGCGGTCCAGGGAAATCAAGCTTTGTTCACAGTCGAGTTTGACATCACCTACGACGTAGCGCAAATGCGGTCCATCCCCTGGCAACCACCTGAAGAAACCGTTAGCCCCGAAACCAACGGTCAGTTCCCACAGCGTTTTTTCTGGGTTGGCATGCATGGCAACAGCAGTGCCGGGGAGTTCAACTTCACGGGCTTTGATCAGAACACCATCAACCCGTTTGATGCCCAGTGGGATAACAATTTATTCCCTGTCTTTAACGCTTCATTTCCTTTGACGGCCTTCAACTTTTCACCAACCGCCAACCAAACAAACTTTACTTTTGGCATTCTTTACAACAGCGTATTCGGCACACTGCCAGCAGGATCGAATACTGCGGGCGTTAATATATTCTTCGACAATTTTCGTCTCGTCGAGTTGGATTTGATCGGTGCCATCGATTTCAACAACAACGGCGTTGTAGAGATTGGTGATTTTGAGGTGTTTATGTCGCAGCATTTGGTGCCCTCGCCTACGTTGGGAGATTTTAACCAGGATGGCGTCAATGACTTTCTCGACTTCCAAGAATTCGAACAATTGTTCGACGCTGCGACTGGTGGAACTGGCTCGCTCGCCCGCGCGATTGCCGGTGTGCCTGAACCGGGAACGTTCGTCCTGGCCGGCCTGGGTCTGTTGGGGCTGCTATTCAGTCGCGCCCGACGCAGCGCGAGAAGTTCAGCATCGGTGCTGATGATTGGCATTGCGATCGTTTCTTCCCAACAAACTGCCCAAGCCCAACTCATCGAAACCTGGAACACCTTGGACTCTTGGGTCGTGCCCGCCTTCGCGCAACCAGGTTCGAACCCCTCGATTACGCTCAGCACCACCACCGGTGTCACAGAAGGCACTACCAGTCTTAAGGTGACGCAAGCCGAAGACACCATCGGCGATGGCGACTTCTCCTGGAATGCTACGACTGCCCCCAACTATACCGGTACCGATCCAGCTTTTATCGCGTTGAGCAATGCGGTCAATATCGGTGCCGAACACTTCAACTTGCTAATCGATACCACTTTCGTTCCTGCCGAGCTCATCGAACAAGGCGTGAACAGTATGACTGTCACTTTGGGCTTGAATTTCGTAGGCCAAGATGCAGGTATCTACTCTGGCGAAACCGAGCAGTTTACTACCACTACCGTTATTCCACTCTCGGCCTTCAATCTCCCCGATGTTGAGGACCAAGGAGCTATCGACTACTCGGCACAGATTGGTTTTAATGCCGATGGTCTCAACTTCCCCTTCAGTGCCTATGTTGATAACATCCGCATCGAACAGATTTCGACGCCCGATCTGCTGACGCTCGAAATCGACCGCAGCGACGGTTCCGCCATCTTGAAGAACCTCACCACCAATCCCATTGGCTGGAATTATATAGAAATCAAAAGCCCCGCCGGCTCACTCGATTTGGCCGGCTGGAACAGCTTGGATGACCAAAACATCGGCGGAGCAACCAACTTCTTCGAAGCGGGAGGTTCGTCAACAAACGCCCTTGTGGAAGCATCCCTTGGTGCTGGCCATACGCTGGCCCCCGGCGCTACCCTCGCGCTAGGAAATCTCTACAACGAGTTCATCAATGCCGAAGACATCGACCTCGAAATTCGCCGCATTGGTGGTCCAGCTTTCCGGACCTTCGACCAACTTGTGACCTATATAGGCGTCGCGCCAGCGGGCGTCGCAGGCGACTACAACAATAACGGCATTGTCGATGCCGCTGACTACACACTCTGGCGCGACAATCTGAATTCCTCCTTCCAACTACAAAACGAAGGCGGTATTTCTCCTGGTATCGTCGATCAAGCCGATTTCGATTTCTGGAGTTCGCGGTTTGGTACGATTGCAGGTAGCGGCGGCGGCTCCTTAGCCGGCCTCTCGGCGGTACCAGAACCCTCGACTTTTGTGTTGTGTCTCGGTGCTGTTGTTGTCGCTTGGGCCTGGCGGCGTAGAATTGCTCAATAGCTTTATTGGAAAATTTGTAGTTGGCAGTGTGAGGCCGGTCGCGGTAGGTGAATTAGCCGACAATTCTTAAGGCAGAATCCCTTGCCTAATAGCCGTAATAGCCCGATTTCACAGCCCGCTGTTACATCTAGCCGCCGACCTCCAGCACAGCCATGATTTTTAAAATTTGACTAGCGTTTTCCGGGCTAGTTTATTATGATTCAGTTAAAGTGCTTTACCAGCATTTTAGCAGTTCTTTTCTCAGTCAGGATGGAGTGTGTCACTATGATCCTTAATCGTAGACGCTCGTTAGCGGGTTTCACGTTGGTGGAATTGTTGGTCGTGATTGCCATCATTGGCATTTTAGTGGCTTTATTGCTACCTGCTATCCAAGCGGCACGCGAGGCAGCCCGCCGCTCGCAATGCCAGAATCACATGAAAAACCTCGGGCTGGCACTGCTCAATTACGAAAGCTCGAAGAAAAAATTCCCCGTCGCGGTGCAAACCGAAGAACTCGATGCTCCTGGCAATGTGCAGGCTCAAATTCGTGCCGCCCAGGATGGTCAGCGGCTGTATGCAAACTGGGCGATTCAAGTTTTGCCCTATCTGGAAGAGCAACCGCTATTTGATTCCTTTGTATTCAAACAAAAGAGCGGACGGCTGATGTCACTTACCGCGAATACAATTCCTGCAGTCGCACTGCCCGCTGGCAAGAATGCCAACGCGAACTTCGTCGGTCGCAATACCGAACTGCCGGTTATGCTGTGCCCTTCCGACGATGGACAGGGACGGCCTTACGATGGCGGTACTTTTAGTGGCGGATTATGGGCACGAGGCAACTATGGTTATAATTTCGGGCTTGGCTTTCCATTGAACAACCGTAGCAGTGATGGCAACGATTCTGTTTGGGACAAGACCTATCGAGACCCCAACACGGGAGAACTTACGACCTGTGGTCGAGGCATCGGCGGCGCGAATATCGGCATCCGAGTGGCTCAAATCACTGATGGGACTTCCAAGACCATTGCCATTGGCGAAATTCGCACTGGTCGTAGCTCACTGGACCGGCGCGGCGTTTGGGCCATGCAAATGATCGGATCCAATCTGTTGGGCCAACACGGCTCAAATGGCGGATTTGGCCCCAATCCTTGCGAGCCAGGAGTCGACGACTTGCGCGACAATGTGGCAATCATCGCGGATGCCGGCGAAGATGCCTTGCGGGCCGAGTGCATGCTGCCGTTCAACAGCAGTTCCTGGAACGTCAGTGCTCAGACCGCATCCCGCAGCAAACATATCGGTGGAGTATTCGCTGCCATGTGCGACGGGAGTGTTCAATTCATTTCTGACTTCGTCGATCCTGGCCAACAAGGAGCTGGACTCGACTGCAGCAGCGAAGCATTCGGTGTCTGGCAGCGTTTGAACACTCCCGATGACGGCTTTGTTATCAACAATGCGAGCAACTAGCTTGGCTGTTGTCGTCTTGGCCAGCTGTTCACGGTTGAGTTGTTTCCTCTCGGAAAGCTAAGTAATGAAGTATATGTGGACATACAGACTCTTTACCGTAGCTGCTCTGTCACTAATGCTGGTCGGTTGCGGTGGAAGCGGAAATCCATTCGATTCCGTTCCGGTAACCGGGAAGGTCACCTACGAAGACGGCTCCCTGATCCCGGTTTCTGGGATGAAGCTTTACTTCCATTGCCTAGTGCCGCCCAAAGATGGCTTACATCCGCGCACTGCGGCCGTCAGCGTGGGCTCCGATGGCACCTTCAAAGACGTGACCACCCACAAGTATGCTGACGGATTGGTTTTTGGCCAGCACAAGGTTTCTATCGATTGCCGTGAGAATGGCACGCTCACCAAAAAAATTCCCAAGCAATACGCCACGCCCACGACGACGCCTTTGATTATCGAAGTCACCGAGTCGGGCCAGGTCTTGGAAATTAAGGTTCCCAAACCCTAGGGATTAGCCTACTAAGCGAGGTCGCCATAAAACCTGAAGGGGAACTGATTTTCACTACCTACCAGGCGGCAACTCGCCTACAACAGGAGCAGCAAGATGATGCCTATCGCCGGGCGGTTCACGTTGGTTCTCGCCCTCTCGGCGTGCGTCCTCAGTAATTGCTCAACTTCAGCCGTGGCCAACCCCGCCCTTCACGAAATCGGCGACGACCCTGGCCTCGGTTTCAATTTGATTTCTTGGTGGGGCGGTGCGCAGGCAACGCACTGGGAAAGTGCCATCCAAACCATGTACGACGCCGGTTTCCGCGAAGTCTCCATCGCACCACTGCGGTTCTTCAACACCGATACTGGTGCCCTGACCACTTCGGGCGCGCCTTCTCTCAGTGGCTTATCAGCTGGTGTCGGGCTTGCCAAATCTCTCGGCATGCGGGTCACGCTCGATCCGTTTGTCGAGCCCGTCGGCTTTTCCATCTGGCGCGGGCAGTACAATCCAGCGGGACCAGCCGCCACCACGTTCTGGACTGGCTACCAGCAGTATCTCGTCGAGGTCGCCCAAATCGCAGCCACGCATCAGGTTGATGCCATGCTCGTCGGTACAGAGCTCCGCGCTATCACCCGCGACAGCTCCCACAACGCAGATTGGAACAACGCCATCAATGCCGTCCGCAATGTATTCGACGGCCCACTCGGTTACGCTGCCAATTGGGACAACTTCGACAACGAGAATGTCACCGCCGCCCTCTGGGAACATCCAGAAATCGACTTCCTAGGCATCGACGCGTACTTCAACAACCTGCTGACCGGATCCAACGGGTATCTGCGCGCCCAAAACCCCTCGCTCTCCAACAACCAGGCCAATAATCTCGCTAACCAACTGGCCGATAGCAACACAGGCCTGAACCCTGGCGAGACCTTCGCCGATTTGATGACCGCCGCCTGGAATCATAAACTCGACACTCAAATCCTGCCTTTTGCTGCTGGCCTCAAGGACGGCGCGGGCCTGCCGGTCGTCTTTACCGAAGTCGGCTATTTGCCGCGTAACCGCACGGGCATTACGCCCCAAAACGAAGGCGGAAGTGTCGACACGGAGGAACAAATCATGGCCTTCCAAGGCCTGATTCAAGCCCTTGATGGTCGAGCCGATGAGTTCCACGCCATGCACATTTGGCAATGGCACATGGCGGGTTCCGATGGCAGCCTCTGGAACATCGACCCCACGCTCCCCGCGAATCAGCCAAACAATGTGCCGCTCGGTCAGTGGTTGTCGAGCTTTGCCAGTACAGCCGTACTGCCGCTCGCTGGTGATTACAACCGCGATGGCGCCGTCGATGCCGCCGACTATACCGCCTGGCGCGATTCACTCGGCCAATTTGTGGCCAACTTTAACTCCGCCGATGGCAACGGCAATGGAGTCATCGACGCAGCAGATTTTGAAGTGTGGCGAGCAAATGTTGGCGCGGTCAGCGGGGGTGCGGCTGCCGAAGCCTTCAGCGTACCAGAACCAGCGAGCTTGCTGCTACTAAGCGCTTGTTTGCTGCTCGCTGTCAAAGATCATCGCCACCGGGTGATCAGTCGTTAGCGGCGGCGGCCACGTCATTGCGAAAGCGTGTCTGCTCAGCCAACGGTTCTTATCCCGCCGCCCTCAGCACCACGTCTTACTGCCGTTGCGGCTGGGTAAATAACAGAAGCGTCGCCGCGGTGCAGGCCAAGCCGCCCAACTAGTGCCCGGTCACAGCTAGAAGTTCGGGTTGGTGAAGATTGAAGAATGTGGGAGACTTCCGGCAACACGGAGGTGTCCCATGAACAAGAAGTATATTGTGCGGCTGACGGCGAAGGAACGCCGGATTTTGCGTGAGG
>JBGSUJ010000144.1:0-15632 GCA_041753435.1 Pirellulales bacterium
CCCGCTCTCTCACTTTGTCGCGCTTCTTGCCGGCCATACGCAGCAATATGCGCGATATCGATCGAGGGCGCAACTCCAACTAAACTGCGTAAATTACTCACTCCGCAACGCGCAAATCCCGTGCCGAACAGGATTGCAACAGCCCCTTATGGCTTCACATCCCTTAGCGTTGCCATCGACTCGTCGAACTCCGCAATGGCCTGTGCGGTCGACAGGTGGCGGCCGAAGTATCCGACCTGTTCCTCCAATCCTGCGGCTCGTAGCAGGTCGCGCGGTTTGGAATGAGCTTCCACGATTCTCAATTGCACGCCGCGCTGCGCGAGTTCTTTGTGCATTACGGCCAGCATTTTCGCCCCGGAAACGTCCACATGCGGTGAATTCGACAGATCACAGACCACCAACCGAAGCGAATCCGTTGCTGCAATCGTCGCCCAAATCCGGTTGCAGACATGCTCGACGTTGAAATAAAGCAGCGCGGCCTCGACCCGAAATACTAGCACGCCAGGAATCACCTCGTTTTCGGGGTGCCGTGCCAAATCGGAGAAGCGGCCAGTGCCGGGGATTCGCCCGAGTACCGCGACGTGCGGCCGCGACGCGTTGGCCAATAACATCAACAACGAAACGATCACAGCGAGCAAAACTCCCTTGAGAATGCCCAGCAACAGCACACCAGCCAGCGTCATCATCGCAATGCTGAACTCCAAGCGACTGACACGCCACAGGTGCGCGAGGGCCACCACGTCGAACAAGCCTCGCACGGCCACTAAGACGATTGCCGCCAACACGACCGACGGCAAATTATGTAATAGCCCCGTGAAGAATAGTAGGCAACCGCCGATAGCTAGCGACGCAAACAGCAATGCCAGCGGCGTCCGTGCGCCGGCCTTGTCGTTTACCGCTGATTGCGATAGCCCGCCGGCGACAGGGAAACCATGACCGAACGCAGCTGCCAGATTTGCGGCGCCCAGGGCTAACAGCTCCTGGCGGGGATTGATCTTATAGCCGTGTTTTTCGGCCAGAGCGCGCGCGGCGGACACGCCCTCCACGTACGCCAGCAGAAAACACGCCGCAGCCAATGGCAGGACGCCGTCGACATCTCGAAATCGCAGCGACGGCCAAGCCAAGTCGGGCAGGCCGGCCGGAATCGCACCCACGATCGCCACACCTCGGTCGGCGAGATCCGAGATCGACATCCCACAAATCGCCGCGGCCACAACGAAAAGCGCCACCGGACGACCCGGAAAGAATCGATCACCGACCAGAAGCAGCGCCAGCGACACCAGTCCTATCGCGAGCACGACGCTGTTCGTCTCGCCGAGTTGACCGATCAACGTCCACACCCTTTCGAAAAAATGATCACCGCCGCCGGGAACCCCAAACAATTTTGGTAGTTGAGTGAGGGCAATCGTCAGCGCTGCCCCCGCTTTGAATCCCATGAGAATAGTTTCGCTGATAAAGTTGACCAGTCCGCTCAAGCGCAGCACCCAGGCGAGTGCTGCCAGCGCCGCTACCATCAACGCCACGAGCGCGGCGATGGTGGCCCAACGCTCCGGATCACCGTCAGCCATTCCCGCGACCGTCGTGCCGACCAGCATGGCGATTGCCGAGGTGGGACCAATTGCCAACTGCCGCGATGTGCCAAAAAGCACATATCCCAACCCCGCTACCAGATAGCAGTAGATGCCATAATGTGGCGGCAGTCCGGCAAGTGTGGCATAAGCCAAGGAAACGGGGATCGCGTAAGCCGCTAACGTAACGCCCGCCACGGCATCATACGGTAGCCATGAAAACTGATAGCGTGGCAGCCAGTCGACCATGGGGATAATAGTCGCGCGAACAGCCGTCTGTTGCCTCGAATCTGTGGACATGATTTACGATTATCCGCCCATCTGCTTGGATCTCGAGCCTCTAATCTTCGACTTACCCGCACAGGCAACGAGAGTCTGCCAAGCGCACGGCCCCTCGGATTGTAGTGATTGTGAAAACCAGGCAAACCTGCACGATTCCGCGACTTGGTCTTCCTGAAGCGGTCGCACTGAATTTGCCTATCCAGGCCACCGATAGTGGATTTACCGACTTACGCGATCGATCCGGTAGCAAGTCCTATGCCAGATATAGCGGTTTGCCGGCTCATGGATGGTGGCTATGTGGAGTGAATTAGCAGCAATCGAGTGTCGGCCTATGGTTTCTCGGCCAATTAAATCATTATACCTCAGATGGCGATTTGCGATCCGTTGGCTTTGCTGTCTGCTCATGGTAACGAACTTGCCCGGTTGCTACATGGTGCCAGGCGGGCGGGGCAAGGACTGGTGGAGCAACGGATTCAAAGTCGGTCCGAATTACTTACGGCCAGCCGCTCCGGTAGCTTCTCAATGGATCGACTACTCCGATCCGCGCATCGAAAGTGAGGAAGCGCAACTGAGCCAGTGGTGGACGGTCTTCAACGACTCTACGCTCAATAGGCTCGTCGAAACAGCGTACGAGCAGAACCTAACGTTGCGAGTCGCTGGGGCGAGAATCCTCGAAGCGCGGGCCCAACTCGGCATCGCGGTCGGCAACATTCTTCCGCAATCGCAATCGGCATTTGCCGACTACGCCCGAGTGAAGCTCAGCCAAAATGCCGCCAACCCACCGGCGACTGCTTGGTTCTCTGATTGGGATGGTGGACTGAGTGCATCCTGGGAACTCGATTTTTGGGGTCGGTATCGGCGAGCCATTGAGGCGGCCGACGCAGAGCTTGACGCGTCAGTAGAAGACTTCGACGACGTGCTCGTGGTGCTCTTATCCGACGTGGCGGCGAACTACGTGCAGTACCGCACCTTCGAGCAACGGATTGCGTACGCGCGCGCGAACGTCGAAATTCAGCGGAAGTCGTTTCAACTCGCCACGGATAAATTCGACAATGGCGCGACCACCGAACGCGACAAGCATCAGGCGAAACAGATTTTGGAGCAGACCGAAGCGCTGATTCCTGCCTTAGAAATTGGCAAACGCCAGGCTGCGAACCGGCTTTGTGTGCTATTGGGCATGCCAACGACCGACATGGATGCGATTCTCGGCAAGGGTTCCGGAGTACCCCTTACGCCGCCCGACGTCGTAGCAGGTGTGCCGGCCGACTTGATCCGCCGCCGGCCCGATGTCCGCCGCGCGGAACGGCAAGTCGCGGCCCAAAGTGCCCGCATCGGCGTCGCCGTCAGCGATCTTTATCCACATATCAGCCTGGTGGGCGTGATCGGCGTCGAAGCGGCCCAGTTCGGCGACTTATTCCAAACGCCTGGCAGCATGATCGGCACGATCGGCCCCGGGGTGCGGTGGGATATTTTGAACTATGGCCGATTGGTGAACAACGTCCGCGTCCAGGATGCGCGGTTTCAAGCGTTGGCCTACGACTATCAGGACCGGGTGCTCAATGCCGGACGCGAAGTCGAAGATGCGATGGTTGTCTTCCTGCGTTCGCAAGAACAGACGCTGCATCTGGATGCCAGTGTCGTTGCCGCGGCACGAACGGTTGAAATCACGAAGGAACAATACTCCCAGGGCGAAGTCGACTTCACGCCGGTGTTCTTGTTCGAGAGTATTCTCACGGAGCAGCAAGACCAATTGGCCGTGTCGCGCGGCGACATCGCGCTCGGATTGATTGCCGTCTACCGGTCTTTGGGAGGCGGTTGGCAGATTCGACTATCCGGCAATAACGCTGCACCAGAATCGATTGACCTGCAGTTGTTGAAAGAATTGCCAGCACCGGAAGAAGAGTCAGAAATTCAATTTCAGTCGTACATCAGCGAGTGCGCTTTCTTGAACTCGGCTAATGCGCCGGAAGCAAACCCCGCCACTTCTCCGGCAGTCACGTCGCAGCCGATCCAACTACTCGGCTCGCCGCAGGAGGGATCGTCGTGAAGCGACTGCTCAATTTACTACTGCTGTCCGTCATACTTTGCGGCGGACTGGTGCATTGCGCGCGAGCCGGGGAACCGGCAGCCACCGCGCTGACGAACGTTTCGCAACGGTCCATCGTCTTTCCCGACGCACTCTTGCGAGGCTGCTGCGACACCTGCTGCCCGAAATCGCAGCCTTGTCTTCCTTTCTTTAAGCTCACTTGTGGTGGTAACAGGTACTGCAGCAAGCCCTGCCCCTCGATTCCTTGCTACCGGGGCGGTTGTGTCGCATATTGCTATTGCTCCAAACCACTGCCCGAACTTTGCCGACCTCTCGTCGCAGATTTCTTTACCTGTGCGATAACGAGCGCCAAATGTGCGAAACCGGACGCCTCTGGCGGTAAAACTTCAGGAACTGCTCAAGCGCCGATCGAAGCTGCCCGCCCCTAACCACGGGGCATGGCACGGCGCCATTGGGTCTTTAGGCTCCGCCCCGTATCCCGTATTTTGGGCACGGAACCTGCAATCGGTTGTGCCAAGCCGTGGAAACCGGTGCCGCTGGGCGAAATTGGTTGCTTTTGACCGGTGGCTAACCTAAAACTTGATTTGTAAAAGATCGTTCACAAACCAGATCTTCTGAGGATGAGTCCCAGCCGACTGCAGTCGTCGCGGGCTTAATAACCCGTATAAGTTAACGGTGCCTCAAAAGATGACTCCTGTCAGCCGATGCGGCCGACTGATTAACGGGCAGGACAATTACAATCATGCGACTGCACTTTGTGGCCTTGATCTTTGGAACGGCTGCGCTCCTTGTTGTCACTGGCTGCGATCAGGAAACGATCGTCGTCGCCCCCGAGGCACCCCGCGTTTCGGTCATGGCGCCTGAACAGCGGGAACTTTCCGACCATGAAGAGTTCAACGGCTGGATGGCCGCCGACCAAACGGTCGAAGTGCGGTCCCGGGTCCGCGGCCATATCCAGAAGGTCAACTTCACCGACGGCCAGTATGTAAAGAAAGGTGATCTGCTGTTCGAACTCGATCCTCGTCCGTACCAAGCGGAGATTGGCAAGTCGCGCAACACGCTGAAGGTTCACGAAGCACAAAAGACGGCCGCCGACAAAGAAGAGGCCCGACTGCGAATCTTGGAAACCAAGGGAGGAGCCAGTACGCAGCAGGTCGAAAAGGCGGAGGCCGACGCGCTGTCGCTCGCCGCCCAAATCAGCGCCACACAAAACGAAATCGCTACCGCGGAACTCGACCTGGAGTATTCCCGAATCACCGCAGATATCGATGGCCGGGTGGGCAAGGCCGAATTGACGGAAGGCAACCTGGTGAACGCCGGCGGTAGCGATCCGTTGCTCACCACCATCGTGTCGGTCGATCCGATCCGCATCTACTTCAACATCGACGAGCGGTCGATGCTGCGCTATGCGAAGAGCGTGGGAGCCGCCGGCGGCAGCCTTTCGGATTTGTTGGCAAACATGAAGGACCGTAAGGCAAAATTTGAATTTTCCCTCGATGGAGAAACTGGGTTCACCCATGAAGCCCAGTTGCGATTTGGTGACAATCGAATCGATCCTAGCACCGGCACGATTCAATTGTACGGCAACGTGCAGAATTCTGACGGCATGTTTGTACCTGGGTCGCGCGTCCGCGTACGGCTGACGATCGGCCAACCGTACCAAGCATTGCTTGTGCCCGACACGGCCATCCTCTCCGACCAGGACAAGCGGTTTGTGCTGATTGTCGACAACGAAAAAGTCGTCCGCCGTCGAAACGTATCGCTGGGGGCCGTTACCGACGATGGGTTGCGGGCGATCGTGCCAGCCGACAAGCTCACCGAAGGCGAGAGCGCCGCCGGTTGGCAGGTGATCGTCGATAACCTGCAGCGGGCGCGGCTCAACTATCCTGTCGAAGTGGCCGCGCCGGATTCGACGATTGCCGAGCGCTAAACCATGATTTCGCATTTCTTCATCGATCGGCCGATCTTCGCGACTGTGCTCTCGGTCGTGATTGTGATCGTCGGCGTAGTCGCAATCACTCAGTTGCCTGTTGCCCAGTATCCCGATGTGGCGCCACCCACGGTACAGGTCACAGCGACCTATCCCGGGGCAAATGCCAAAACCACGGCCGACAACGTCGCCACGCCCATCGAGCAGGAAGTCAACGGCGTCGAGCGAATGCTCTATATGTCGTCAAAGTCGACCAACGATGGGCAGATGAACCTCGACGTTACGTTTGAATTAGGAACCGATCTCGATACGGCTCAGGTGCTCGTACAAAATCGTGTTGCAGTAGCCGAGGCAAAATTGCCGGAGGAAGTCAAACGCATCGGCGTCACAACCAAGAAGAAGTCGCCGAGCATTCTCTTGTGCGTCAATCTAGTTTCAGCCAAAAGGACGGACGGCAGCTTCTACTACGACCAGCTCTATCTCAGCAATTTTGCGACCCTCAGCGTCAAGGACGACCTCGCCCGGATTAAGGGCGTGGGCGATGTCTCCTTCCTTGGCCCGCGCGACTACAGCATGCGAGTCTGGCTCGACCCCGACAAACTCGCGGCCCGCGACCTCACGGCAAGCGACGTGATCGACGCCGTCCGCGAGCAGAACCGTCAAGTGGCCGCTGGACGGCTGGGGCAGCCGCCCGTGCCGCAAGCACAATCAGTGCAATTTCAGCTGCCCATCAACACGGCCGGGCGATTGACTACCGAAGAGCAATTCGAAGACATCGTGCTCAAGACGAGCGCCGACGGTGGCGTGGTCCACTTCCGAGACGTTGTCCGCGAGACAACTCGCGACGCCGAGGGGCGAATCCTCAGTCGCGGAATTGAGCTGGGAGCGAAAAGCTACGATGTGAACAGCTATCTCGACGGCGACCCTTCGGCCACGCTCGCCATCTTTCAGCTGCCCGGCTCCAACGCCCTGGACACCGCCGCCGCGATCCGCGCTAAGATGGAAGAGCTCAAAACGCGTTTCCCGGAGGGTCTCGAGTATCGAATTTATTACGACACGACGGTGTTTGTCCAGGAGTCGATCATCAGCGTGGTTCACACGTTGATCGAAGCCTTCGTGTTGGTGTTCATCGTCGTATTGGTGTTCCTGCAAAACTGGCGGGCCACAATCATCCCGATGGTCGCGGTACCAGTTTCGCTCGTCGGCACGTTTGCTGTGATGGCCCTGCTGGGCTTTTCGCTCAATAACTTGTCTTTGTTCGGCTTGGTACTGGCGATCGGCATCGTGGTCGATGACGCGATTGTTGTGGTTGAGAACGTCGAGCGGTGGTTGGCCGAGGGGTTGTCACCGCGCGATGCCGCCCGCAAAGCGATGGAAGAGGTCACCGGTCCGGTGATTGCCATCGCCCTGGTACTGTGCGCCGTGTTCGTACCGACTTCCTTCATGGCTGGCATTAGCGGCCAGTTCTTCAAGCAGTTTGCCTTGACGATTGCGGCGTCAACCATCATCAGTGCATTCAATTCTTTGACGCTCAGCCCAGCGCTGGCTGCAATATTGCTCAAGCCGCACGAGCATGGCGAGCACGGCCATGTGCAGCAAGAAGCGCTGCCGCGGGCAGGCATCTCGATCATCGGAGGCCTGCTGGCCTATGTATTCCTGCTGGCACCCATTGGTAATCTGGTCGGCATCGAAGTCGGTGGGCACGGTCACAGCGCCGCGGACGACGCCTCTCGTACGAGTGCGAGCATGCTCTGGGCACTGAAAGTGGGGGTCTTTGCGGGTGGTGCGATCGTCGGTTGGTTCCCCGGGATGCTGGTCAACAAACTGCTCGGCGCTTTCTTCCGCGGCTTCAACTGGTTCTTCGATGTCACGATCAGCATCTACAGCAAACTCGTCGCCGGGCTACTGCGAATCAGCGCGATAACGCTGCTGGTTTATGCCGGCTTGATGGGACTCACTTACCTCGGTTTCAAAACCGTTCCCGTCGGCTTTATCCCCGAACAGGATAAGGGGTATTTAGTTCTCAATGCGCAGCTGCCCGACGGCGCCTCGCTCGACCGAACCGACAAAGTTGTCCGCGAAATGAGCAAAATCGCCCGCCAAGAGCCTGGCGTCGCGCACACAATTGACCTGCCTGGCTACTCGGCCGTCCTCGGGACGAACATCAGCAACGTCGGAGGCATGTTCGTGATCCTCGACCCATTCGAGCAACGCGCCGGCAAATCGGAGCTCGGGGCACCCGCGGTCATCACCCGCCTGCGTGAGAAATTCAGCGCAATCACAACGGCGCGAGTTGGCGTTTTCGGTGCGCCGCCGGTCGAAGGCCTCGGCACCACGGGCGGCTTTAAGCTGCAGGTCCAGGATCGCCGCAGTGCGGGTCTGCGGTCATTGCAGGGCGCGGTCGAAAATCTCGCCGACGAGGGCAACCGCGATCCGCGGCTCGCCGGCCTGTTCACCAGCTTCAGCGTCACCCAACCCCAACTCTACGTCGATGTCGACGAGGAAAAGGCCAAGGCCCAACAAATCAACCTCAAGGATATCGACGCCACCTTGCAGGCCTACTTGGGCTCGTTCTACGTGAACGACTTCTTTTTTCAGAACCGCAACTGGCAGGTCAATCTGCAGGCGGCTCCGCGCTACCGAATGAAGATCGACGACATCGGCAATCTCGAGGTTCGAAACGGCGCCGGCAATCGAGTGCCACTGCGGTCATTGATCACCGTCCGCTACGACAGCGGCCCCGCAATCGTCAATCATTACAACCTCTATCCGTCGGCCGAGATCAACGGCGGCACCGCGGCGGGGGTCAGCTCCGGCCAGGCCATTGCGATCATGGACAATCTGGCTACCACCTCGCTGCCTGATACGATGGGCTTCGAGTGGACGGAACTGATGCTGCAACAGATCCTGGCGAGCAAAGACTTGCTCACCAAACTGGCGTTTCCGCTCGCCGTCTTGTTCGTGTTCCTGGTCCTTGCCGCTCAGTACGAAAGTTGGTCGATTCCGCTCTCGATTCTCCTAATTGTGCCGATGTGCCTGTTGGCGGCCATCGCCGGCATCTGGCTCACCAGTTTGAGCAACGACGTGTTCACGCAGATCGGGCTGATCGTCCTGGTCGGGCTGGCGGCGAAGAACGCGATTCTGATCGTGGAATTCGCCAAGCAGTTGCAGGACGAGGGTAAGAGCCGCTTCGACGCGACTGTCGAAGCCTGCCGTTTGCGTTTGCGGCCGATTTTGATGACCTCGTTCGCGTTCATTCTGGGTGTGGTCCCGTTAGTGCTCGCCACGGGCGCTGGCGCCGAGATGCGGCAGACGCTAGGCATTGCGGTGTTCAGCGGCATGCTTGGCGTAACGGCGTTCGGAATTTTCTTCACACCGGTCTTTTACTCTGTCGTGCGGAAATACACCGAGCCCTCAGCGGCGGCGAAAAGTTCGCCGGCGGGTAGCGGGAAAGGTGCTGTGAAATCGGGGGAGAAGATGGTCGTGACTACGGACGGCCACGTCACACAAGGAGGCCCAGCACCGCAGGCCGCGCACTAGCGGAGCTTGCTTAGAGTCCAGTGACGCTCGACCCAAGTAATCCTTCCCTTAACGAGGCGACATGCCGTGAGTTTCAACAGCAACAGGAGGCAAAAGCATCAGGAACAGGCCAAATCCAAGCTGAAGCGGGGCGACTACGAAAAGGAGCTGCGTCGCCTGCAGGCCGAACTCTGCGCGCTGCAGGCCTGGGTCAAAACCAATGGGCTCCGCGCGATCGTCGTGTTCGAAGGACGCGACGGCGCCGGCAAGGGCGGGACCATCCGCGCAATTACCGAGCGGGTCAGCCCCCGCGTGTTCCGCGTGGTGGCGCTGCCGGCTCCGTCCGATCGCGAAAAAACGCAAATGTACATCCAGCGGTACATGCAGCACTTTCCAGCGGCCGGCGAGGTCGTGATCTTCGACCGCAGTTGGTACAACCGCGCCGGCGTCGAACACGTGATGGGGTTCTGCAGCGACGTGCAGTATCGGCGGTTCCTTGCGCTTTGCCCAGAAATCGAAAAATACATCGTTGAAGGCGGCATCATCCTGCTCAAGTACTGGCTCGAAGTCAGCAACGAGGAGCAAGAGCGCCGTTTCCTGGCCCGCATCAACGATCCAATCCGGCAGTGGAAACTCAGCCCGATGGACCTGCCCTCGCGGTCCCGTTGGTACGACTACTCCCGCGCACGCGACGCCATGCTGGAAGCCACCGACACGGACTACGCCCCGTGGCACATTCTGCGGTCCGACAACAAGAAACGGGCTCGGCTCAATTGCATCGCTCATCTGCTCAGTCAGATTCCCTACAAGAAGTTGCCGCAACAGAAGATCCACTTGCCGAAGCGCTCAAAGACGGGTGCGTACGACGATTACGTCACGCTCAAGGGACGAACGTTCGTACCCGAAAAGTATTAATTGCGACGGCCCGTTTCCTCGGCAGCAATGCAACGTCTTGTGCTGTGATAATGTGCTTGATGGAGACCATTCCCACCGCATGGCCGCGATACAGCCTACTATCGTTTACGAATCAAGCGCATCGGCGTCGCAAACTCGACAACGCTCGTTGGATGTCTCCCGAGCGCAGGTTGGGTTTGTCGCTGGCGGTCGCCCGCTCTTTGCCGACGAAACCGCAGCGCTGCTGCGAAGCCGATTAACAGCCGCCTCCTTGGTCATCGTGCCGGTACTGGCCGCCGCTTTTCTGGGAAATTTGCTAGGCGGCATCGCCACACTCTGGTGGGTACGCGGAACGATCCTGCTGATCGCACTCGCCAGTCTGTTTGTCTTGCGACGTGGCACCGCTTTCTCGCTGGGACAGCTGCGGGCTATCGAACTTTTGGTTTTCGGCTCTGTCGTGGTTCAGATGTCGATGATGTCTGCGACACGCATGGCTGCACTCGCCAGCGAGCACGACGCCGTCACGCTCGCTTCCGTCCGCTATCAATTCCAGGCAGCGTGGTGTGTACTGATATTCGTCTACGGCGTCTTCATGCCCAACACGTGGCGGCGTGCAGCCGCGGTGACGATTCCCATCGGCTTGACGCCGTATGTCATTATTGCCGTCGAGGGTTGGCTTTTGCCTGGATTAGGCGCCCTGCTGGAGGCCGACAAAGGCGGTAGTCCCCTGCCGTTGCCGCTCGTGACTGCGATTGTCGCCACCTACGCCGCCCACATCATCAATTCGGCGCGACGCGACGCGTTCAAGGCACGCCAGTTCGGCCAGTATCGGCTGAAGCAAAGATTAGGTGGCGGAGGCATGGGCGAAGTCTACGAAGCAGAACATAGGCTGCTAAAACGACCTTGCGCCATCAAGCTCATCAAACCTGCGAACGAAACGGATTCCGTCGCTATTGCTCGCTTCGAAAAAGAGGTCAAGACGACCGCTCAGCTCACCCATTGGAATACGATTGAGATTTTCGATTACGGCCGAACCGACGATGGCACTTTCTACTATGTGATGGAACTGCTGCCCGGAATGAGCTTCGAGGATCTGGTCGAACGACACGGCCCACTGCCGCCAGAGCGCGTCGTATATTTCCTGCGCCAAGTATGCGGAGCGTTGGCAGAAGCTCACCAAGCCGGACTCATTCATCGCGATATTAAGCCTGCGAACATTTTCGCCGCTCAGCGCGGTGGAGTATACGACGTGGCCAAGTTGCTCGACTTTGGATTGGTGAAGGAACGGACCGACCAGACGGAAAGCACCGCGACCAATGGCGGATCGTTCAGCGGCACTCCCTTCTATATGTCGCCGGAACAGGCATCCGCATACGAAAACGTAGACGCCCGCGCTGACATCTACTCTCTCGGTGCCGTCGGATACTACCTGCTCACCGGTCAGCCGCCGTTTACCGGCAAGAGCGCGGTGGAATTACTTGCTGCCCACCGCATGAAAGACGTTTCACCGTTGTCGCAAGTAAATCCCGCGATTCCAACGGACTTAGAGCAAATCATCCTCAAGTGTTTGGCAAAGCAGCCGGAGAATCGCTATTCCGATGCAGCGAGTCTGGTGGAGGCTCTAAATATGTGCTCGGCTTCCACCGGCTGGAGCACCGAGGACGCCGCAAAATGGTGGCGTCGTTCAGCCGAGCAACTTCCTGGCTGTGGGACCCATGCCGGTTCCATTGCGAATCCCGATGCGACCGTCGATTTCAATGTACAACCATGAGGCCGTCGATTCGGACTGCCACTCTGCTATCAATTCGATGAGCACGACTAATCGAGCTCGCGAATTGTTTCAACGGCAACGAGACAGTTCAGGCCACAGATTAAGCAACAGTCTCCACGGATTCCAAAGGCAGCACGGGCTGCCATAAACGCAAACTGTTTTTCTCATCGTTAAGGCCGCGCGGCCGATCTCGCATCGCGTGACAGTTCAGTTGATCGAGACGGTTCCTGTCGGCGGCAAACTGCGGTTTCTCACCGCGAGCTCCGTCCGCCCGACCGGACTTTCCCTCGATGCCTTCATGAGCATCTATGGCTCGATGGGCGCCACAAGACCACAGTTCCTGAACGTACAGGCCAACAGTACCAGCGCGCGCTAACTTGACGTACGATGGGAGACCTCTCTAATAGTCGATCTAGCTACTTTAGAAGTCGTACCACACGCCGGCACCAATTTGCTCTTCAGAATCGTCGAAGGTCTGGAATTGGCTCGATTTGCCGTTGAAGTAGAAGGCCCCGATCCGCAATACCTGGCCCGTATTGCCCCGCCAGAGCCAGCCCGCTTCGGCAGTGAAGTCGCCACCAAAATCGTGCTCTTCCCGCAGGTGGCCATTCAGCGCCAGAAACGGTGTGCCATGAAAACCTGTCGGACCAGGTCGAGACAATTCCGTGCCGAACTGGATTTCCCAGGGTTCCGCACCCCCCGTGGCGTTGAACGCGTACCCCACCTCGCCGTAGACCCGCATGGCAGGCACCACATAGTACGACGCCCCGAGCACCATCGCATCGCGCACGTAGTTGATCCGATCGTCGAGACTACCCGGATTCCGAATCGCAAACTCATCGCCTAAGTGGGAGCTCAGGTGGTAGTAAGCCAGCTTGAACTGCCAATCGCCGATGCCATAAGTCAGAGGTACGCCCACGCGAAAGTCGGTGGTTTCCAAATCGCGGACATTATCGAGCGTCAACCGCAACAGTGCAGCGCCTTCCACATCGAGCTGCCAGCCCTGCGGATGAAAGGGATCGTAATTTCCATATCGAATCAATCCGACTCTGGCCCCTACCGTCGGATCCCAAAACGAATCGCCATCGCGCTCGCCAATAAATTGCACACCAACTCGCGGCTCATGCACGCCCGCCCAATATGAGCGGTAAATCAAGCCCTCGGGCAACATTTGCCAGTCCCACGGAGCATCTGCTTGGCTCAGCAATTGTTGTTGCGGGAAAGGATCGCCTTCGCAATATACTTGGGCGTCGACATAAGCTTGCGGATCGGCCGGTACAATCCAATTCGCGCTCGATGGCGAAAGGCCGGGGGCAGGCCCGGCTGGAAAAATCCCCTGCGTGGCACCCGGCTCGGGCCACTCCGTAACCACTGGCGATGCACCGGTCGCAGGATACGGACTGGCGTCCGAAGATCCCAACCCAGAGTATGGATTCCCCGGCGAACTTGTCGCCGGCCAATTCGATTGGCCTCGCGCCTGGCCCGCACAATAAGCGAGCGATATCGCAAGACACCATAATAAAATGGGACGGGGTCGTCGAAAGCTGCAATCCATGGCGGCACGGAAGCTGGAATACGGTACAACCAAGCGACGGCCGCTTGGAGGCGAATACGATAGCCAATCTGCCGGACCCTGCCCAGAGCGAAACTATCAGGCGCAATGCACTATCAAATATAGACTTGCGCAAAAACTCCCGATCGACGAAGGGTCCTAAACGTCCTACAATATAGGGTCGGACAATGGCAAACTCAGCTGGCCCCCTGAGCCCACCTACCATCCCCCCTCCTTCACTCTCCTTCACTTGAAGCTTCTTCATGACACGTAAATCCTTCGATCCCATGCTTGGACGCGTACCCAGTGGGATTTTCATCCTGACCGTCGGCGTGGGCGATAAAGCAACCGGCATGCTCTCGAGTTGGGTGATGCAGGCCGGGTTCAAGCCGCCCATGATCAGCGTCGCCGTCAAACTCGGCCGCTTCGTCTGCGATTGGCTCAGCGAAGGCCAACCTTTTGTCCTCAACCAGGTCGGCGACTCACAGTCGCACTTCCTCAAGCATTTCGGCAAAGGTTTTGAGCCTGGCTCGCCAGCGTTCCAGGGCTTGGCAGTCAAGCATTGCCCGCGCGGTGTGCCTATCCTCGCCGACGCGATCGGCCACCTCGAATGCGAACCTGCCGGCCACACCGATTCCGGCGATCACCGCGTGTTCCTGGCCAAAGTCGTCCGCGGCACACTTCACGATCCCGACACCAACCCAATGATTCACATTCGCAAAAGTGGGGCGAACTATTAAAGCTAGATTGCCTCGAAGTTAGAATTGAACGTCTATGCACGACTTAGCAATCATTGGCGGCGGCATCGTCGGCTTAGCCTCCGGCTACCGATTTCTCGAGCGGTTCCCCGACAAGACGGTCGTCATCTTGGAAAAAGAGAATGCCGTTGCTAAACATCAAACCGGCCGTAACTCCGGTGTGCTCCACTCTGGCGTCTACTACCGGCCAGGCTCACTACGGGCCCAAAACTGCCGCACCGGCAAAGCGGCCATGGAAGAGTTCTGCCAGCGCGAAGGCATCCCCTTCGAAATCTGCGGCAAAGTAATCGTCGCCGTCGAAGAAAAAGAATTTCCCCAGCTCGATAAAACGCTCGCCAATGGCACGGCCAACGGCGTCCGCTGCGAACGCATCGGACCCGAACGGCTCCGCGAACTCGAGCCCCATTGCGCCGGCATCGCCGCCGTCCATGTGCCCGAGGCAGGCATCGTTGATTACGCCCAAGTGGCCCGGCGACTAGTGGAACTGATTCGCCAGCGCGGCAGCCAAGTTGTGACCAGCGCCCGGGCGACCGCCATCCGACGCGATGCCGGCCAAGCCATCGTCGAATCGACAGCCGGCGAATTCGCCGCCCAGCAAGTCATCAACTGCGCCGGCCTCTACAGCGACCGAGTCACTCGCCTCAGCGGCGTTGAACCAGCCACGCGCATCCTGCCTTTCCGCGGCGAGTTCTACAAACTCAAGCCCGACGCACATCACCTAGTTAAATCGCTTATTTACCCCTGTGCCGATCCCAACTTTCCCTTCCTGGGCGTCCACTTCACCAAGCTAATCCACGGCGGTTTCGAGTGTGGCCCCAATGCCGTGCTCGCCTGGGCCCGCGAGGGCTACCGCCACACCGACATCAACCTCCGCGATGTCTGGGAGTGGCTCGCCTACAGCGGCTTCTGGCGGATGGCCGCACGGCACTGGCGAATGGGCATTGAAGAAATGTGGCGCAGCTTCAGCAAGCCAGCCTTCGTTCGCGCACTGCAGCGGCTGATACCCGAAATCCAGAGCGACCAACTCGATTGGGCCCCCGCCGGCGTCCGCGCCCAAGCCGTCAGCCCCGCCGGCGACATCATCGACGACTTCATCATCGGCGAGACCGACCGTGTAGTGAACGTCCAAAACGCCCCTTCCCCCGCCGCCACCGCCGCACTTAACATCGGCCGCCTGATCGTCGACCGAGTCGCTCCACGCTTCGACTAACCCACTAGCCGACCCCGAGCAAAAAGGGGTGACATGCTACGCCTGTTCGGCACGAGATTTCCTCCGTCGCGCTGGCGTAAATTGGGTCAATGAAGTGGTCT